>JAUHYP010000033.1 GCA_030426265.1 Gammaproteobacteria bacterium
CGTCGCCCGGGTACCAGCGGCGCATGTCGTCGTGGCCCTGGTCGAGAATGTCGTCCACCGGGGAGGTGGAAGACTGCCAGACGAATTGCGTGTTGCTCACGCCCTTCGCGCGCAGGCGGTCCACGAGATGAATCCAGGCGGCCACGTAGCGGTCCGGGTCGCCGTAGCCCTGGTTCCAGTGGCCCTCGAACTCGTAGGCGATGCGCAGCCAGACCGGTTCGTCCACCGTGTTCAGGAACTGCGCCAGGCGGTCGATGTGGGCGTCATAGGCGCCCTCCGCCAGCAGCTCCAGGGCCCGGGGGTGATGGTTCTCCGTCATGGACAGGCCGATTACCAGCCCCCCCGGGAAGTCCTTCGCCACCTTCCACAGGTTCGCCGGCCCGGCCGTGTAGTCCCATTCCTCGTCCATCGGCTGCCCCGAGGGGTCGAGTCCCAGGCCGCCGTAGCGCAGCGTCGGGTCGGTCAGGTTCCACAGGGAGATGTAGGCGGTGTTGGCGTCCGGGGCCGGGCAGCAATCGCTGGCGTGATAGTCCCGGACGGCGCCCAGGTCCTGGCCGATGATGAACAGGCGCCGATCGTCGTCGGCGGGTCCGGCGAGGACCGGATGTGCGAAGACGGACGCGGTGAGTACGACGGTGAGCGCAAGGATTCGGTGCATGGGTGCCGTGAGCCTTTGGTGTATGTAAGCGCTTACATCAACGCGCATGATACCGGAGCCGAAGCCCCGGGGAGAAGCGCCGGCCATCGGCCGGCGCGTCCCGTCAGAGTTCGGCGAACATCAGGTCGTTGATGAGGTTCTCCACCAGTTCCTGCTTGCCGCTGATGCGGCCGGGTTCCGTCGCTGCCGCCGCGTGGTCGCGCAGCGCCGCCAGGCCGAGTTCGCCGCGCTCGAAGGCGGCGCCCGCGCCCGCGTCGAAGCTCGCGTAGCGGTCCTTCTTGAGGTTGCGGTAGCGCGGGTGGTTCACCACGCGGTCGGCGATCAGCAGGCCACGCGCGAAGGCGTCCATGCCGCCGATGTGGGCGATGAACAGGTCTTCCGGGTCGGTGGACTCGCGGCGCAGCTTGGCGTCGAAGTTCAGCCCGCCCGAGCCCAGGCCACCGGCCTCCAGCACCACGATCATGGCCTGCACGCAGTCGTTCATGTCGGTGGGAAACTGGTCGGTGTCCCAGCCGTTCTGCGCGTTGCCGCGGTTGGCGTCGATGGAGCCCAGCAGGCCGGCGTCGGCCGACATGCGCAGGTCGTGGGCGAAGGTGTGCCCGGACAGCGTGGCGTGGTTGGCCTCGATGTTGAGCTTGAAGTCGCCCGCCAGGCCGTGGTGGCGCAGGAAGCCGGTGACGGTCTGGGCGTCGAAGTCGTACTGGTGGTGCATCGGCTCCATCGGCTTCGGCTCGATGAGGAAGGTCCCCTCGAAACCGATGGAACGGCCGTAGTCGCGGGCCTGGCGCAGGAAGGTCGCCATGTGCTCGAGTTCGCGTTTCGTGTCGGTGTTCCACAGGCTGGCGTAGCCTTCGCGGCCGCCCCAGAACACGTAGTTCTCGCCGCCCAGGGCCACGGTGGCGTCCAGCGCCGCCTTCACGTGGGCGCCGGCGACCGCGACCACCTCGAAGTCGGGGTTGGTGGCCCCGCCGTTCATGAAGCGCGGGTTGGAGAACAGGTTGGAGGTGCCCCAGAGCAGCTTCATGCCGGTCTCGGACTGGCGTTCACCGGCCAGCGCGACCATCGCGGCGAGGTTGGCCTCGTACTCGGCCAGGCTGCCGCCTTCCGGCGCCAGGTCCACGTCGTGGAAGCACCAGTAGGGCACGCCGAGCTTGGTGAAGAATTCGAAGGCGGCATCCAGGCGCCGGCGCGCCGCGTCCATGGGATCGGCGCCGTCATTCCAGGCGTAGTGGCGCGTGCCCGGGCCGAAGGGGTCCAGGCCGGTGAAATGGAAGGTGTGCCAGTAGCACACGGCGAAGCGCAGGTGCTCGGCCATGGTCTTGCCGCCCACCACGCGGCCGGCGTCGTAGGCCTTGAAGGCCAGGGGGTTGTCGGAGCCGGGGCCCTCGAAGGGAATGGCCCCGATGCCGGGGAAGAATTCGGTGTCGCCGATGAAAGGGGATTTGCTCATGGTCGGATGTCGCTCGGTCGGGTTTCGTTCGTCGGTGAGGCTCAGCGGTACAGCGGCGTGACCGCGTCCACGGCCTGCCGGTAGCGGGCATAGGCCTCGTCGTAAAAGTTCACGGCAGCCCGGGAGGGTTCGCTGCACAGCGCCTCCGCCCGGGTCAGGTGTTCGTCGCAGATGGCGCCCAGCGCCGTGTCGCCGCCGCCGTCCAGCACGGCCAGGGCCTGCAGGGCGGCGCCGAAACCGGCGCCTTCGTCCTGTTCCAGGACGGTCACCGGCGCGTTGCACACGTCGGCCACCACCTGGCGCCAGGTGGCGCTTTTCATGCCGCCGCCCGTGAGCATCACGGTGTCGGTGGCGATGCCCAGGCCGCGCAGCTCGTCGATGCCGTAACGCAGGGCGAAGGTCGCGCCCTCCATTCCGGAACGCAGCACGTGGCCCGGCTGGGTGTTCTGCGCGTCCATGCCGATGAGGCAGCCGCGGGCGCGGGGCAGGTTCGGGGTGCGCTCACCGTTGAAGAAGGGCAGGGTGAGCAGGCCGCCGGCGCCGCGCGGCGCCCGGCTGACCAGGGCCTCGAAGCCGTCGATGTCCGTGTCCAGCA
Source organism: Gammaproteobacteria bacterium (assembly GCA_030426265.1). Lineage (GTDB taxonomy): Bacteria > Pseudomonadota > Gammaproteobacteria > Xanthomonadales > SZUA-36 > Marinihelvus. The sequence continues at coordinate 2,704 of JAUHYP010000033.1, forward strand.
GCTTGCGCAGCAGTTCGGTGGTCACCGTGCAGTTCATGGTGCAGAGCAGCGGCAGCCAGCCGCCATTGGAGGCGCAGAAGGCCGCGATGGCGCCCTTGGGGTCGATCACCGGCGCGTCGCTGTAGGCGTACACCGTGCCCGAGGTGCCCAGGCTGATGGTCACCACGCCGGGGCGCACGTTGCCGGTGCCGATGGCGCCCATCATGTTGTCGCCGCCGCCGGACGCTACGGGGATACCCGCCGGCAGTCCCAGGGCCTCGGCCGCCGCGGCGTGCACTTCGCCGATCACGACCGAACCCCGGTGCAGGGGCGGCAGGCACTCGCCCAGGTCGCGTTCCGGGTCGACCGCGCGCAGCATCTCCGCGGACCAGTCGCGTTCACGGATATCGAGCAGGGCGGTGCCGGACGCGTCCCCGGCTTCCATGACGCGTTCGCCGGTGAGGTGAAAATTCAGGTAGTCGTGCGGCAACAGGACGGTGTCCATGGCCTGGTACAGCGCCGGATGGTGGCGCTTCAGCCAGGCGATCTTGGAGGCCGTGTAGCCCGGCATCACCGGATTGCCCACCTGCTCGATGCAGGCGGCCTCGCCGCCGAAACGGTCCATGATCTCGCCGCACTCGCGGGTCGTGGAGGTGTCGCACCAGAGCTTGACCGGGGCCAGCACCTCGCCGGAGCGGTCCAGCGGCACGAAGCCGTGTTGCTGCCCCGACACGCCGACGGCCACGGTGCGCGAGCGGACTTCGGCGTCCACGCGACCCAGGGCCGTTTCCAGGGCCTTCAGCCACCAGTGCGCCTGCTGCTCGGCGGTGCCGTCCTCGCGCTGGTACAGGTCGAGCGGCGCGCTCTCGCTGGCCACCACTTCGCGCGCGGTGGCGTCGTAGAACACGCACTTGAGGGACTGGGTCCCGAGGTCGATGCCGAGAACGGTACTCATGCCAGGTGGTCGTCTGTCGGTTTGAGCGTCTTCATGGCGCTGTTTTCGCGCCTGTGAGCCAAAAAAGTAAACGTTTACATTTTGTCCGGCTAAGGTACCATGGAACCTCTCGTCAAGCCAGTTTTCCCAAGCCTTTGAAGCAGGTTTCCATCAAAACGGTGGCCGAACTGGCCGGTGTATCCATCGCCACGGTGTCGCGCTGCATCAACGAACCCGACCGGGTGCGGGAGAAGACCCGGGTCCGCGTGCAGGAAGCCATCCTGCAGACCGGCTACGAGCCCAACACCATCGCCCGCAGTTTCCGGCGCGGCCATACCAACCTGGTCATGGTGGTCCTGCCCTCGGTGGGCGACCCGTTCTTCACCGGTGTCCTGCGCGGTATCCGCTCGGTGGTGGACGCCGAGGGTTACTCACTGATCATCAGCGAGACCCAGTTCAACACCATGAACGCCGACGAGGTCGGCGCCATGCTGGTGACGCGCCAGGCGGACGGGGTCATCCTGCTCGCCAGCATCTTTCCCTTCGGCAGCGCCGTGCTCGAACGGGCGGGGCGCCGCGCCCAGCCCATCGTGATCGGCTGCGAGACCATTTCCGCGGCCCTGGCCGGTTTTCCCAGCGTGCACATCGACAACGTCGGCGCGGCGCGGGAGGCCACGGCCTACCTGCAGGCGCAGGGACACACCCGCATCGCCTTCATCACGGCCCAGGCCGGCTCGATGCTCACCCGGGACCGCGAAGCGGGCTACCGGGCGGCGATGGAGGCGGCGGGCCTGGCGGTTCCCGAAGGATGGGTGGCGGAGGGGGATCTCAGCCTGGACGGGGCGATCCGGGCCACTCAGGCCCTGCTCGACCACCCGGAACGCCCGACGGCGATTTTCTGCGGCAATGACGAGATGGCGCTGGGCGCGCTGCACGCGGCCCGCGCCGCGGGCCTGGACGTGCCACGCGACCTCTCGGTGATGGGCTTCGACGACATCCGTTACGCCGCCACCGCTTCGCCCCCGCTTACCACCATGGCCCAACCCGCCGAACTCATCGGCGAACGGGTCGCCCGGCGCATGCTCGACGCCATCGAAGCCGGCCACGCGACGAACCGGGAGGCGGAGATCGTGCCGCACCGCCTGGTGGTTCGCGATTCCGTCGGCCCGCCGCCCTCATAACGATTCCCCACGGAGAACCCCATGAAGCGCTCGTTCGTCCGATTGATTCCACTTCTGCTACTGGCCGGCATCACCGCCCCGGTTGACGCCTCCGACACGGTCCCGGAAACCCTGCGCGAGGCCTTTGCGGGGCACTTTCACGTGGGCGCCGCCCTGGGCCGCGCCGTGATCGAAGGCACCGCCCCGGGTGTCCAGGGCCTGGCCGCGCGCCAGTTCGACACGGTCACCGCCGAAAACGACATGAAATGGGAAAACCTGCAGCCGGAAGAGGGACAGTTCGACTTCGGCATCAGCGACGCACTGCTGGACTTCGCCGAGGCCAATGACATGCAGGTCACCGGCCACGTGCTGCTCTGGCACCAGCAGACCCCGGACTGGGTGTTCCAGGACGACACGGGCGCGCCCGCGGGGCGGGAACAGCTGCTGCAGCGCCTGGAAACCCACATCCAGGCCGTCGCCGGCCGCTACCGGGGCCGGGTGCACGGCTGGGACGTGGTCAACGAGGCGCTGAACGAGGACGGCAGCCTGCGCGCATCGAAATGGCTGGAGATTCTCGGCCCGGACTACATCGCCCAGGCCTTCGCCATGGCGCACGCCGCCGATCCGGACGCCCGGCTGATCTACAACGACTACAACCTCTACCAGCCCGCCAAGCGTGACGGCGCGGTCCGCATCGTGAAGGCCTTGCAGGCGAAGGGCGTACCCATCCATGCCGTGGGCATGCAGGCGCACTACGGCCTGGGCCATCCCGAGGACCTCCAGGACGTGGCGCGGTCCATCCAGGCCTTCGCCGCCCTGGGCGTGGACGTGGAAATCACGGAGCTCGATATGGCCGTGCTGCCCTTCCCACAGGGGTCGGACGGCGGGGCGAACCTGGACGAGAATTTCGAGCTGCAGGAGCGCCTGGACCCGTATCGCGACGGCCTGCCGGAGGACGTGGCGGCCCTCCAGGCGGAGCGCTACGCGGCCCTGTTCCGCATCTTCCTGGACCACGAGGCCGTGACCCGCGTGACGTTCTGGGGCGTCACCGACGCGGGCAGCTGGAAGAACAACTGGCCCATGGTCGGACGCACCGACTACCCGCTGGTCTTCGACCGCCAGGGCAAGCCCAAGCCGGCCTTCGAGGCGATCATGGACCTGGTCAGGTAGCGCGGTAGGCGAAGCAGTCGAAATCGGCGGGGTGGTCGCGGCCTGACAGATCCTGGCAGGCCATCCCCAGGAACGCGCCGGTGAAGCTGGCGCCTTCCCCGGCGCCGGCCTCGTCGGAAATCAGCGACTGGTCCAGCACCACCGGCAAGCGCGTCCATTCCTTCCCGTCCAGCGACCAGCGGAACACCAGGTCCTTGCCGTCGATGTCGGCCCCCAGCCAGACCGGGCCCGAGTCCGGCAGCCGGTAACGGGGGTCGGTCACGGCGGGATCGAGCTGGCCCTCACGCAAGGGCCACGTGACGAAGGTCCGCTCGTCCGCCGGGCAGCTCATGATGTCCAGGTGCCGGTTCCCGGCATCATCGACGGACACCAGCAGGTAGTGGAACTTGTGCCCGTTGTAGTAGCTCACCAGGCCGGCGGACTGCTGGAAGGAGTCCGGCGTGAAATCCACGCAGGTCTCCACCGCGCAGGACAGGTGCTCCTGCCGGCGCGCCACCAGGGCCTGCTCGAAGGTGTTGCCCATCGAGCCCTTGCCCGCCAGGCGCAGCCAGCCGGGACGCTCTGTGAGACTCATGAAACGCTCGGGTTCCGGGCTGCGCAGCCACTGGAACTCCGCCGGAAGGTCGGGTTCGTCGAAGTCATGGCGCTCGGGCGAAGCCGGCCAGGGATGTTCGGGCAGGTCCGGCGGCGCCACGTCCAGGGCGGGCTGGCCCGGCCCCGGTCCGCCGACCACGCGAGGCCAGCCGTCGGCCGTCCACTCGAAACGCTGCAGGCCGGTCTCGCGGCCCAGCGGGCTGCGGCGCAGGCCGCCCAGGGGACGGCTGCACAGGTGCACCAGGAAGTGCTCCCCGCCCGGCGTGTCCACCAGGTCGCCGTGGCCGCAGCGCTGCAGCGGCAGGTCGCGGTGGTCCTTGGCTGTCAGCAGGTAGCCGGCCGGGTCCGGCTCGTAGGGTCCGGTGATCGTGCGTGAGCGCGCCACCGTCATGGCATGGTTGTAGCCCGTGCCGCCCTCGGCGGTGACCAGGTAGTACCAGCCGTCCCGCCGGTACAGGTGCGGCGCCTCGGTGTAGGCCAGCGCCGTGCCGGGAAAGATGTTCGTGATCGGGCCAGTCAGCCGGCCCGCTTCAACGTCGACCTCCTGCAGCACGATGCCGCCGAAGCGGTTGCGCCGGTGGCGGCCGTCCCAGTGCATGTTCACCAGCCACTTGCGCCCGTCCTCGTCGTGGAACAGGGACGGGTCGAATCCGCTGGCGTTGAGGTACACCGGGTCCGACCAGGTTCCGTCGATGCGCTCGCAAGAGGTGAGGAAGTTCGGGGTGTCCTTGAAGTCGCCGTTGCGCCGCTTCACGTCCGAATAGATCAGCCAGAATCGGCCGTCGGCGTGCGTCAGGCACGGCGCCCAGACGCCACCGGAGTCGGGATTGCCGCGCATGTCCAGCAGGGCCGCGCGGTCCAGGGGGCGGGACACCAGCCGCCAGTGGCGCAGGTCGCGGGAATGATGGATCTGCACCCCGGGGTACCACTCGAAGGTGGAGGTGGCGATGTAGAAATCCTCACCCACGCGCACGATGGACGGGTCGGCGTTGAAGCCCGGGAGAATCGGATTGCGAATCGGTGTCGTCATGAGTCGCTCAATAAAAACCCCGGCCGGGGCCGGGGTCGTCTGGGGTCTCGTACAGCAGCGGCGGTTTCGATCAGCCTTCGTCGTTGCCCACGGCGGCCTCGGCCTCCTGCAGCAGTTGTTCGAGCTGCGTCGGCTGGGTGTTCGTCGGCAATTCCTGGCTCATCAGCGCCACGCGCTTGATTTCGCTGTCCACGTAGTTGATCCACTGCTGGGCCGCGCGGCGGCTGCGTTCATCGCGGGAAGCGCGCTGGAAGGCCTGTCGTGCCTCTTCGTACTTCTCCTGGTTGAACAGCGCCATGCCGAGCATGACGTTGGCCGTGTCCTCGCGCTTGAGGCCGCCCGCCGCCAGGCCCTTGCGGGCCGCCGAGGCCGCCTCGCTCCAGTTGGTCAGGTTCAGGTGGGACTGGCACAGGCGCACCCAGAGCTCACCGTCGTTGGTCAGCTGCGCCGCCCTTTCCAGCGGAGGAATGGACTTCTCGTCCTCCCGTGCGGTGTACCAGGCCTGCGAGAGCAGGCGCAGGTTGCGCTCGTTCTCGTCCACGATGCCGGCCTTCATTTCCTTGTCCAGCAGCGCGGCGGACTTGTACGGCGTCTCGTGCAGCAGGTACAGGTTGGCCAGGTTGATGATGTGGTTCTGGGTCTTGATGTAGCCGGCCTCGTAGAGGTTCTCGACGATCACCAGCTGTTTCATGGTGTCCTCGAGCTCCGAGTGGGCGCCGGCCAGGGTCAGCAGGTACTGGTCCTTCGGGTAGTACTGGATGAGTTCCTCCAGCACGTTGATCATGTTCGGGAAGTCTTTCTTCTCGTAGTAGATCACCCGGAGGATCAGCAGCCAGTTTTCCTTCGGCTCGTTGCCCTGCTCGCGGTACATGTCGATGGCCTGCTTGATGGGCGCCAGCGCGGCATCGTAATCGCCCAGCTGGAAGTGGGCCTGGCCCACCAGCATCAGCACGTCGGCCGCCGGTTCTTCCACCATGGCGATGAGCTTGTCGATGGTGACCAGGGCGCCGCGGTAGTCCTCGACCGTGAACTGCAACTGGGCCTTGGTCTTCAGCGTGCTCTGGGCCAGTGCTTCCGGCAACTCCGGTTGCGCCAGCACCTGGTCGTAAGCCCGGATGGCCTCCGGGTACTTTTCCTGCAGGTAGTAGGAGTAGGCCGTGAGGTTCCAGATCTGCGCCACTTCGTAGGGCGACAGCTTGTCACCCATGGCGCGTAGCTCTGCGATCTTGGCGTCGGCCTGGCCGTAGGTGCCGGCTTCCACCAGGGTCTGGATTTCCGTGAGGCCTTCGTAGACCGCCTGGCTCATGGCCACGGTCTGCTTGGTTTCACGCTCCTGGGCCGCTGCGGTGGACACACCGGCGACGCCCAGGGCGAGGGTCAGTGCGGTGACGATCAGGCGTTGCCTGGATGAAGTGGGGCTCATTGGCTCACTCCGTGATCTTGAAGGTGAAGCGGTTCTGGACGCCGGGGACCTCGATGGTCTGCCCGTCGACGACCCGCGGCTTGTACTTGAACTTCAGCGCGGCCTGGACCGAGGCGCGGTGGAAGAGGCTGCTGGTGCAGTCGCTTTCCACCACCGCCGGGTCGCGCACCGTGCCCTGGCGGGTCACGGTGTACATCACCGTGCAGTGGCCTTCGATGCCACGGGACAGTGCCCGCTGCGGGTAGATGGGCGCCACCTTGACGATCGGCAGGTAGTCGCCTTCGCCCACGCCGAGGCTGAATCCGCCGGTCATGTCGATGTCGGTATCCACCGGCGCGGCCTGGATGGCGATCTTCTCCGCGGAGGGGTCCAGGTTGTCCAGCTGCGGGGTGGGCGGCTGGGGCGGCGGCTGGTCCGGCTCGGGCGGCTTCTCGGGCTTGCGGTCCTTGCGCTGGATGGATTCGTCGCGCTCGACGCGCACGAAGTCCACCAGGGAGCCGCGGTCCGACTCGTCCAGGCTGCGGTCCGCCTGGTCGATCATGTACTGCATGAACCAGAACAGGAACAGGGTGACCACCAGGCCGACGACGAAGCCGACGAACAGGCGGGCGAGGCTGCCGCCCTCGCGGGCGGCCATGGTGTCGTGGACGGTTGCGACCATCGCGGGGACCTCAGTTCTCGTTGGCCGCGATGGACACGTTGTATACCCCGGCCTGGCGCGAAGCGTCCATGACCTGGATCAGCGTGTCCGTCTTCGACTCCTTGTCCGCCTGGATGACGACCGAGCCCTGGGGGTTTTCCGCGTGCAGGCGCTCGATGTTCGGGCGCACGGAGCGGATGTCCACCTGGCGGCGGTCGATCCAGATGTCGTTGTTGGGGCCGATGGCGATGAGGATGTTGGCCTTTTCCTGTTTCACGGCCGTCTGCGCATCGGGGCGGTTCACCTCGATGCCCGCCTCCTTGATGAAGGTGGCGGTCACGATGAAGAAGATCAGCATGATGAACACCACGTCCAGCATGGGCGTGATGTTGATCTCGGACTCTTCTTCCTGTTGGGCTTGCTGGTAAAACTGCTTCATGGGGCGGTTCTCCGGCCCCCGCGCGTGGCGGGCGGCCTCAGCTGTGTCTTATGACCAGGTTGTCACTCAGGAGTTCGCGTTCACGCTCGGCGCGGCGCTGCAGGTAGGTGCTCATGGCGATGCCCGACAGGGCCGATACCATGCCGGCCATGGTCGGGATGGTCGCCATGGACACCCCCGAAGCCATCGACCGCGGGTTCCCCGACCCGGAGACGGCCATGACCTCGAACACGATGATCATGCCGAACACCGTGCCGAAGAGCCCCAGCAGCGGGCAGAGTGCGACGCAGGTCTGGATCAGCGACAGGTTGCTCTCGAGCTTGCGGCTGACCACCGAGATCAGCCGGGAACGCACCTGGTGTGCGTTCCACGACTGGTGGTCGGCGCGCCGGCCCCAGATTTCCTGGGTCGCGGCCACCATCTTCCGGTGGCCGCTGCGCAGGTACACCATACGCTCGACGATCAGCACCCACATGAACAGCGTGAGGATGCCGATGAACCAGAGCGCGACGCCGCCGAGCTCCAGGAAGTCCCGGATGGTCTCGAGGAACGGCAGGTAGTAGTAAACCGTATCCACGGACCGTCCTCAGTGGGCCTGCTGGGTTTCAGCCTGCTCGGCGAGAATGCCGGCGGCTTCTTCCTGCAGGATCTGGGTCAGGCGGCGAGCGCGGCTGGACACCAGGGTGTGCAGGAACACGGTCGGGATGGCCACGACCAGGCCCAGCACAGTGGTCACCAGGGCCTGCGAGATACCGCCGGCCATGAGCTTGGGATCACCCGCGCCGAAGAGCGTGATGGCCTGGAAGGTCACGATCATCCCGGTCACCGTACCGAGCAGGCCCAGCAGGGGCGCCACCACGGAGATGATCTTCAGCATGGGCAGCCAGGCGTTGAACTTCGGCGTTTCACGCAGAATGGCTTCGCCCAGGCGCAGTTCCAGTGCTTCGACGTCCTCACCCTTGTTGTCCTGGTAGACCTTGAACACGCGGCCGAGCGGGTTGTCGCCGGGCTGGTTCGGGTTCTTGATCTGGTTGCGGACCTTGGCGCTGGTGCCGGAGAGTACGACCAGGCGCCACAGCGCGATGAGCACGCCGATGATGCCGAGCACGATGATCACGTAACCCACTTCCTTGCCCTGTGCGATGCGCTCGCCCAGGCTCGGGGATTCGACCAGCAGGCCGAGGAGCTGGCCGCGGGTCGGGTCGAGGCCCAGGGGGTGCACGCCGGCGGTGGCGCTTTCCAGGTCCGGGATGCGGTTGGTGAAGCGGGACTTGGGCTGGCGCTGCAGTTCCACCACGCGGCCGGTCTCGGGAACGTACTCGAGGTACTTGCCGTCACTGACCAGGTTGAAGGCGCCGACGCGCACGACGTTCTGCTGGACTTCTTCGCCGTCGGAATTCACCACCGTGGTCGGGAAGGACACCACCTTGCCGGTCGCGGTCATTTCACGCTGCAGTTCGAACCACAGGCGCTCGATCTCGCTCAGGGAGGCCATGCGGTTGGTCTGGCCCATCTTGGCGGCGAACTCGGTCATCCATTCCAGGCGATCCGGGTACTGGGCCTGGGTGATGGAGGTGCTCATCTGGCCGATGCCGTCGCCGGCGGCCTGCTGAAGCACGCCGAACAGTTCCTTGAGGTCACCCAGGGCTTCGTTCAGCTGGGCTTCCAGTTCGATGAGCTGCACGTCGTTCTGTTCGAACCGGGTCTCGAGCTGTGCGGAGAGCTGCTCCTGGCGCGTCTTTTCGGCACGCATCTGGTTGAGCAGGTTCTGCTGGTTGGCGCGGTCGTTGCGGAAGGCCTGGAGGCGGGCTTCCGCTTCCTGGCTGTCCTTGACGCGGCCCTTGGCCACCTGCTCGAGCAGCTGATCGAGATTGACCGCCTCGGCCGCGGAAACGGGGCCGGACAGGGTGAAGGCCAGGGCGGTCGCGGCGATGGCGACGGCGCCGCGGCGCAGGATCAGGTTGAAGCGGCTCACTGGGTCACCTCCGTCGGAGCGGCAACGGGGGCGACGATGAGGTCCGGGGCGATCTGCTTGCGCGCCACGCGGAGGCCTTCGGCGACCTGCGTCTTGTAGGTTTCGGGGGGCAGTTCCACCCAGTCGCGGGCGTTGTTGTCCCAGGCGCCGGTCACGCCGCCGCCCACGGACTGGTAGGTCAGGGAAACGCGGCCGATGCGCAGGAAGTCCACCTCGAGGGTGCGGCCCGCCACGTCGAGGGAGCCCTTGTAGGCCTCGATGGTGCGGCCGTAGTCATTCTCGATGGAGTAGGCCTCGAGGATCTGGCGCAGCTTCTCGGCCGGCGTCACGTCGGAGCGGTCCATCATGTCGCGCAGGCGCACGATGCGGTCCTGGCGCTCGTCCAGCAGGAAGGGCGTGTCCAGGGAAACGAAGGCTTCCAGGCCGTCCAGCATGCGGGTCATCAGGGGCGTGATCTGCCGCTCGATGAGTTCCACGTTGGTGATGGAATCGGAAATGGCGGTCATTTCCGCTTCCTGGTTGTCGATCTGGCGCTGGAGCAGGCTGTTGTACACCTTGAGCCCGTCGACCACCTTGGCCTCGGTCTGGTAATCCACGACCAGCTGTTCGATCTGGTCGGCCACCTGTTCGACGCGCTTCTGGTCTGCCTTGGCGGCTTCCGCACGCGCCTGGCCGGCGCTGATGATTTCCTGGACGGTGGCCGCACTGGCCGTGCCCGCCAGCCCCGCCATGGCCGCCGTCGCGAGGACGAGCGCGCGCGGCAGGGCACGTTGCAACACTTTGTTCATGGACTGATCTCGGTTTTTGGGTGGGTTTGGGGTCTGAAAAGAATCGCACACTCTATATATAAGCTCATGGGTGGTCAAACGGCCACAGGCCGCATGAAACCTGACGCCCGTGGGCGACCAGGGTCCAACACGTTAACCCCCCCGGCGCGGTGCAGGGAACCCTCTTTCGGGGTCTTTCGTCCTGAGGGGACGACCGCTCACCGCATTCCCCTTCCTGCATTCTGTCATCCGGGGTGTTAATAAAATGTTAGCGCTACCGCATTCGCGCGCGGTTCACGCCCCGAGCCGGTGGTACAGGCCCGGATCGGCCATCACCGGCTCGAGCGCGGCGCCGAGGACATCGGCCCAGTGCGCGGCGCCTTCCCGGCTGTTCACCAGGTCCTGGCGCACCTCCACGCCGACGCAGGGGAATCCGTTGCGCTCGGCGTGGTGGTCCACCGTGAAGTCGTTGGGGTGGGCCCCGGAGTAGGGCTCGTTGTCACCGACGCACAGGTCCGGCACGGCGCCCAGGTTGGCGATCAAGGGGCGCGCGATGCGCGGGTCGCGGTCCCACATCACGCCCACGTGCCATCGCCGCACCACGCGGTTGAACACGGGGGTGCAGGTGTGGATGGACACCAGGGCGGGCACGCGGCCGGCCGCGAGGAAGCGCCCGAGGGCCGTGTGCACGGCGTCGTGATAGGGCTCGAAGAAGGAGCGGATGCGCGCCTCGCGCTCGGCCTCGCTCATCTCGATGTTGCCGGGAACGGCGATGCCGTCGCTGACCTTGATGAACGCGCCGTTGTCCGCGATCTTGCGGTTGAGGTCCACCACCAGCCGTGAATAGCCCGCCAGCACCGCCGGGGCGTCGAAGCGTTCCGCCAGCGCCAGGGTCAGCTCCCGGGCGCCGATGTCGCAGGCGACATGTCGGTCCATCACCCAGTCCGCCAGGCCCAGCTGGCCCAGTGAACGAGGAACGAGGCGGCTGGCGTGGTCGCAGACCAGCAGGAAGGGAGCCGCGCCCTCGGGATTCACCACCTCGAACGGCGGCGGATCCCCGGGGCCGATCAGCGGCCAGGGGCCGTCGTGCACGACCAGGGTGGGTTCTTCCGCTTGCGGCTGGAGGCTCAAGGCTGGATCGGTTCCGTTCGGTTCAAAGGCGGCCCGCGGGCCCAAGCATTTCAATATAACGCCTCAGAGGCCGTAGGCCCATATCAGCACGCCGCTCAGGGCCAGCCAGAGCACGAGGGCGAGCGGCAGGCCCACCTTCACGAAGTCCCCGAACTTGTAGCCGGCCGCGTTCATGATCAGCAGGTTGGTCTGGTAGGCCATCGGTGTGACGAAACTCAGGTTGGCGCCGAACAGCACCGCGAGCACGAAGGGCTCCAGCGGCAGGCCCAGGCGCTGGGCGATCCCGATGGCGATCGGCGTGCCGATGACCGCGGCGGCGTTGTTGGACACCACGTTGGTGAGCACCGCCATCATGAACATCAGCGCCATCAGCACCACCGAGGCCGGTGCCCCGAAGGTCACCCAGACGAACAGGTTGGCCAGGTAGTCCGCGCCGCCGGTCTGCAGCAGCGCCGAGCCCATGGCCAGGGAGGCGACGATGATGAAGATGACCTGGGTGCTGAGCGCGCCCATCGCCGTCTTCCAGTTCACGCAGCCGGTGATCAGCAGCACCAGGCAGCCGAGCAGGGCGCTGATCTCGATCGGCATGACCCGGAAGGCCGCCAGGGCGACCACGGCGCAGATGGTGGCCAGCGCGATGGGCGCCTTGCGGGTGTGCGGCAGGTTGATGCTGCCGTCGAGCACCAGGAAATCGCTGCCGCCCTTGAGCGCGCGCAGGTGCTCGGGCGTGGCCTGCACCAGCAGGACGTCACCGGCGCGCAGCACCACCTCTTCCACGCCCGCGGTGCCCCGGTCGAGGTCGTCGAAACGGTTGAAGGCCAGCAGCCGGACACCGTAACGCTGCAGCAGCTGCGCCTCGCCGATGGCCACGCCTTTCAGGCGCGAAGCCGGGGTGACGGCGAGTTCCGCGATCAGGCTGCCGCCCGAGCGCAGCGGGTGGGCCGCGTCGACCTCCTGGTCGCCGCTGAACAGGGTGCCGCCCAACAGCCGGGCGTACTCGCGCAGTTGGTCCTGCGTGTCGCTGGTGGTGATGCGGTCGCCGGCGCGCAGGCGCACGTCCGGCAGCGGGGTGATGAATACGCCCTGGCCGCGCTCGATGGTTTCCACCCTCATTTTCTCGCCGCTGCGCGTGATGGCCTCGGCCAGGGTCTTGCCGATGACCGGGCTGGCCTCGTCCAGGCGCACCTGGGCGGTGAAGATGCGCGAGACGCCACGCTGGATGGGCATCTCCCGGGGCGGCAGCATGCGCGGCACCAGCAGCCACAGGTAGGCGATGGCCAGCGTGCCGGCCACCAGCACCGGACCGATGAAGTCGAACATGTTGAAGCGGTCCATGCCCAGGTCCGCCGCCACGTTCACCACCAGCAGGTTGGTGGACGTGCCGATGGTGGTGGCCATCCCGCCCAGGATGCTGGCGAATCCCATCGGGATCAGGGTGGCGGCCGGCGAGGAGCCCGTGCGCATCGCCACGCCGACCAGGATGGGCAGCATCATCACCACGATGGGCGTGTTGTTGATGAAGGCGCTGAGCGTGGCGGTGATGAGCAGGGTGAGCAGCAGGCAGAAGGCCGGGCCCCATTTCCACATGCGCGAGAGAAACCGGCCCACGGGTTCCAGGGCGCCGGTGGACACCAGGCCGTGCCCGACGATCATCAGGGCGCACACCGCGATCAGGGCGCGGTTGCCGAAGCCGAGGAAGAAGTCGCTGGCCGCCACCTGGCGCCCGTCGACATCAAAGGGAAACAGGGTGAAGCCCACCGCGAGCAGCACCAGCACCACCAGGCTGGTGGTTTCCAGGGCCACGTTCTCGCGGGAGAACAGCACCAGGGCCACGACGATCAGGACCATCACGGCGAGTGCGTGCAGATTGGGTAGAGCGAGTTCTGTCAATTTATGCCTTGCCGGGCTGTGTGTGCTTGACCTATTCTGCCGGCCGACCTGATTGTACCTTTTCGCCTGTCCCTGACGACCCGACGCGATTGCCCTGCCCGTGAGCCCCCGTCATCCCCTGGTTCAGTTCGACCCCGTGGCCGTGTCCCTCGGGCCGCTGGACGTGCACTGGTACGGCCTCATGTACCTCGTCGCCTTCGGCGCCTTCTGGTGGATCGCCTCGCTCCTGGCCGTGCGCCGCCCCTGGGCGGGCTGGACGCGGGAGGAGGTCGGCGACTTCATGTTCCACGGCATGCTCGGCGTGATCGTGGGCGGGCGCCTGGGCTACGTCCTGTTCTACGGCCTGGGCAACCTCGCGGAGGATCCGCTGTTTCCCTTCAAGCTCTGGGACGGCGGCATGTCCTTCCACGGCGGGCTGATCGGGGTGATCGTCGCCATGGCCTGGTTCGGGCGCAAGACCGGCAAGGGCTTCTGGCGGGTGGCGGATTTCGTGGCCCCCGTGGTGCCGCTGGGACTGGCGATGGGGCGCCTCGGCAACTTCATCGGCGGTGAGCTCTGGGGGCGCCTGAGCGACGCGCCCTGGGCCATGATCTTTCCGGCCTCCCTGCCGCCCGGCGTGGCGAATGGCGGGCTGGAGGCGGCCTGGCGCGCCGGGCTGCTGGACCCGTTTGCGCGCCACCCGAGCCAGCTCTACCAGGCCGGCCTCGAGGGCCTGGCCCTGTTCGTCCTGCTCGTCGCCTGGTCCGCGCGGCCCCGGCCGCTGGGAGCCGTCTCCGGCCTGTTCCTGGCCGGCTACGGCGTGTTCCGTTTCATTGCGGAGTTCTTCCGCGAGCCCGACGCCCACCTCGGCTACCTGCTGGGCGACTGGCTGACCATGGGCATGCTGTTGTCGCTGCCGATGGTGCTGGCCGGCGCCCTCCTCATCGCGCTGGCCCATAAAGGTAAACTGGGCCGCACATGAAAACCTACCTCGACCTGCTCCAGCACGTCCTCGATCACGGCGTGGACAAGGACGACCGCACCGGCACCGGCACGCGCAGCGTGTTCGGCTACCAGATGCGCTTCCCGCTGGCACACCGGTTCCCGCTGCTGACCACCAAGAAGGTCCACCTGCGCTCCATCGTCCACGAGCTGCTCTGGTTCCTGAAAGGCGACACCAACATCGCCTACCTGAACGAGCACGGCGTGACGATCTGGGACGAATGGGCCGACGAGGACGGCGAGCTGGGCCCCATCTACGGCGCCCAATGGCGCAGCTGGCCCACCCCCGACGGGCGGTCCATCGACCAGCTCGAGGAGCTGCTGCGGCGCCTGCGCACGCGGCCCGATTCCCGGCGCCACATCGTCTCGGCCTGGAACCCCGCGGTGCTGCCGCAGGAGGGGCTGAGCCCGCAGGAGAACGCCAGCGCGGGACGCCAGGCCCTGCCGCCCTGCCACACCCTGTTCCAGTTCTGGATCGGCGGGGGCAAGTTGAGCTGCCAGCTGTACCAGCGCAGCGCCGACATCTTCCTGGGCGTGCCCTTCAACATCGCTTCCTACGCCCTGCTCACCCTGATGGTCGCGCAGGTGCTGGAGCTCGAGCCCGGCGATTTCGTGCACACCCTGGGGGACGCCCACCTGTACCGCAATCACTTCGACCAGGCGCGCACGCAGCTGGCCCGCGAGCCCTTCGAGCCACCGGTGATGCGCCTGAACCCCGAAGTGACCTCCCTGTGGGACTTCCGCTTCGAGGACTTCGAGCTCATCGACTATCGCTGCCACCCGCCGATTTCAGCGCCCATCGCGGTCTGAGCGCCGTCGGCTTCGACCCTGAATGCTGAACAAGACCCTCACCCTGGTGGCCGCCATGGGCCGCAACGGCGGCATCGGCTTCCGTGGCGAGATGCCCTGGCACCTGCCGGAGGAGCTGCGCCACTTCAAGCGCACCACGCTGGGCAAGCCCGTCGTGATGGGCCGCAAGACCTGGGAAGCCATCGGCCGCGCCCTGCCGGGGCGCCAGAACCTGGTGGTGACGCGCAACGAGGCCTACCAGGCCGAGGGCGCGCGCGTGGTCGCCTCCCTGGTGGAGGCCATCGAGGCCGCCGAGGGCACCGAGGTGATGGTCATCGGGGGTGGGGAACTGTATCGCCAGGCCCTGCCGCTGGCCTCGCGCATGGTGCTGACCACCATCGACCTGGAGCCGGAATGCGACACCTGGTTCCCTGCCTGGGACCCCACCGAATGGACCCTGGTGGCGGCGGAGCAGGTGCCCGCCGCGTCCGGCGACACGCCCGGTTTCGAAGTGGTGGAGTGGATGCGCCGCTGAAGCGCCATCGGCCCGGCCGGTGGTTTCAGTGCGGCCCCGGTTCCTGGAACAACGCTTCGTCCTCCAGCCGCACGGCGCTGAGCATCCCGCCCCAGACGCAGCCCGAGTCCAGCGCGAGGTAGCGCTTCTTCTGCTTCAGGCCCAGGGCGGCCCAGTGCCCGAACACCATCTTCACGTCCCGCGTCTGGCGGTGCGGGTGCTTGAACCAGGGCAGGTAACCCTTGAACTTCTTGCCGTGTGGTCGGATGCCGGACAGGTGCACCCGTCCGACCGGGTCGCAGTAGCGGATGCGACACAGGATATTGGTGATCATGCGCAGCCGGCCCCAGCCGCCATGGTCGTCGCGCCAGCGGCGCGGCCGGTTGCCGTACATGCGCTTGAAGAATTTCTTGCGCCGGTCCGAGGCCAGCACCGCCTCGACCTCGGCGGCATGGGCCATCGTCGCTTTCCAGTCCCATGAAGGCACCACGCCGGCATGCACCCTCAGGATCCGGTGTTCCTCGTGCCAGGCCGCCAGGGGAAAGGCCCCCAGCCAGTCCAGCAGTTCGCGCCGGTCGTGGGCCTGCAGGATGAGGTCCATCTCGGGGTTGGAGCTGTGGCCACCGGTGTGGCGCGCGTCCTCGGCCAGCAGGTGCAGGTCGTGGTTGCCCAGCACCGTGTGCACGCTCTCGCCCAGTCCTTTCAGCAGGCGCAGCACCTCCAGGGAATGGCCGCCGCGGTTGACCAGGTCACCGGCCAGCCACAGCCGGTCGGCCGCCGGGTCGAAATCGATCCGGTCCAGCAGGCGCTTGAGAGGATCCAGGCAACCCTGGATGTCACCGATCAGGTAAGTGGCCAATGTGCGTGCTGGCTAGTGCAGCGAGTCCGGTGTGAGCAGGGCGAATTCCGGAATCTCCACGCGAAACGCGCGGCCGTCGGCGGCGGTGAAGCCGTAGGAGCCTTTCATGGATCCGGTGCGCGTGGGCAGGAAGGCCCCGCTGGTATAGGTGAATCGGGAGCCGGGCGGCAGTTCGGGGGTCTCCCCGACCACGCCGTCCCCCACGACTTCCTCGGTGTGGCCATCGCCATGGGTGATGATCCAGTGGCGATTGCGCAGGGTGATGGGTTCACTGCCCTCGTTGGTGATGTGGATGGTGTAGGCGAAGGCATAACGATCCTCGTGTACGCCGAGGTACTGGGGCACCGGCTCGATTTTCACGGGGAATCGCACGCTCATCCTGTGTTCCGTCCTTACCCGCCATCATATCGGAGCGCCCGGGCGAGGGCCAGAAATCCGGGCAGGTCGAGACGCTCCGGACGCAGGCCGGGGTCGATCCCGGCGGCGGCGATGGCCTCGGCCGGCAGCAGGGCGCGCAGGCTGTTGCGCAGGGTCTTGCGGCGCTGGGAGAAGGCCTGCCGGACCAGGCGGTCGAAGGGCTCCGCCAGGTCCCCGGGCACCAGGGGCTCCGTCCGCGGCCGCAGCCGCACCACCGCCGATTCGACCTTGGGGCGGGGCTCGAAGGCATCGGCCGGCACCGTGAACAGGAACTCCGCCTCGGCCCGGTTCCGGCACATGATGCCCAGCCGGCCCCAGTCGCCGCCACCCGGTTCGGCGGTGATGCGGTCCACCACCTCCTTCTGCAGCATGAAGTGCATGTCCACCGGCGGCGGGTCCTGGGCCAGCAGGTGGAAGAGCAGCGGCGTGGAGATGTTGTAGGGCAGGTTGCCGACGATGCGGTAGGGACGCCCACCGGCCAGGGCGGTGAAGTCGGTGTCCAGGGCGTCCGCCTCGATGACCTCCAGCTCCGGCCGCCGCGCGCGCAGGCGGGCGGCGAGGTCGCGGTCGATCTCCACCACGCCGAGGTCCGCCCCGCTGGCCGCCAGCGGAGCGGTGAGCGCCTCCTGGCCGGGACCGATCTCGATGATGCGCTCACCGGGCGCCGGCGAAATCGCCGCCAGGATGCGGCGGATCACGTCCTGGTCGTGGAGGAAGTTCTGGCCGAAACGCTTCCTGGCCCGGTGCTCGCCCCGGCTCATCGCCGGCCCGCGAGGGTGAACGCCTCGGTGATGGCATGGCCCAGGCTGGCGGGGTCCGCCAGGCCCTGGCCGGCGATGTCCAGCGCCGTGCCGTGGTCGACGGAGGTGCGGATGAAGGGCAGGCCCAGCGTGATGTTGACCGCGCGCCCGAAGCCCGCGTGCTTGAGCACCGGCAGGCCCTGGTCGTGGTACATCGCCAGCACCGCGTCGCAACGGGCCAGCGCCGTGGGCGTGAAGGCCGTGTCGGCAGGGACGGGGCCGCGCAGTTCGGCGCCGGCGTCGGCGCAGGCCGCCATGGCCGGGGCGATGATGGCGTCGTCCTCGCTGCCCAGGTGGCCGCCCTCGCCGGCGTGCGGATTCAGTCCCAGCACCTGCACGCGCGGCCGGTCCAGCCCGAAGTCGCTCTTGAGGGCGCTGACCAGGATGCGCAGGGTCTGTTCGACGGCCTCCGGCGTGATCGCCGCGGGGACGGCGGACAGCGGCAGGTGCGTGGTGACCAGGGCGACCCGCAGCGAGCCGGCGGCCAGCATCATGACCACCCGCGGGACGCCGGCCAGCGCGGCCAGGAATTCGGTGTGCCCGGTGAAGGCCTCGCCGGCCTCGTTGATCACGCCCTTGTGCACCGGTCCGGTCACCAGGGCCGCGGCATGACCGGACTGCACGAGGCCCACGGCGCGGCGCAGGGTCTCGAGGACGTAAGGGGCGTTGGCGGGGTCCAGGCGCCCGGGTTGCGCCGGCACGGCCAGCGGCACCGGAAGGCAGGCGAGGGCGCCGTCGGGCACCGGGGTTCCGGGCCGCCACTCGACCACGTCGAGGTCCGGCGCCACGGATTCGGCCACCGCCCGCAGCAGGGACGGGTCGGCCACGGCGACCAGGGGCTGGCCGGGGTGCGCGGCGCGGTGGCGCAGCAGGCACTCCGGCCCGATGCCGGCCGGCTCTCCCGGAGTGACGGCCAGCAGGGTCATGCCGGGATCATGAGGGTGGTCAGCCGGGCAGCCGGACTTCCACGAAGGCCTCTTCCCGGAGCTGGCGGATGTAGGCTTCGACTTCGGATTCGGCGCGGCGCTGCATGATGGTCTGGCGCGCCATGTTGGCCATGGCGGCGTCCGTCACGTCGGTCTCGCGGAAACCGGTGCGCTGCAGCAGGTGCCAGCCGGCCTCGGTCTGGAAGGGATCGCTGAGTTCGCCATCCTCCAGGCCGGTGAGCATGGCCTGGAAGCGGTCGCCGAACTGCTGCGGCGGGAACCAGCCCATGTCGCCCCCCAGGTTGGCGCTGGTGGTGTCGTCCGAGTGTTCGCGGGCCAGCGCCGCGAAGTCCTCGCCACCCTCGATGCGACCGTGCAGGTCTCGCGCGATGCCCATGGCCTCCTCGGCGTCCACCAGTTCGTTGGTGGCGATCAGGATGTGGTTGGCGCGGTACTCCTCGGCCAGGATCTGGCGGTTCTCGCGGTGGTCGTTGACCTTGACGAGGTGGTAGCCGGCCGGGCTGCGGATCGGGTCCGTCACGGAGCCGGCGGGCAGGTCGCGAATCGCGTCGGAAAACTCCCTGGGCAGGGAGTTGAGGTCACGCCAGCCCACGTGGCCGCCTTCCAGGGCGTCCTGGCTCTCGGAAAAACTGATCGCCGCCGAGGCGAAGTCCATTCCGTCCATGATCTCCTGGTGGATGGACTGGATGCGCGCTTCCGCTTCCGCGACCATCTCGGGGGTGGCCCCTTCCGGCACGTTGACCTGGATGTGGGAGATGTCGAACTCGCCGCCGGCGAAGTCCTCGGAGGCGAGCAGGATCTCGACCTCGGTGTCGCTCACCGGGTCCATGGAGCTCACGATGCGCTGGCGCAGCCGCTCGCCCATGATCTCCTCGCCCACGCTCTTGCGGAATTCCGCGAAATCCTCGCCGTCGGCTTCCAGCACCTGGCGCATCTGGCCCACGGAGATGTTGTTCTGCCGGGCCAGGTTCATCATGGCCTGGTCGATGTCCGAGTCGCTGACGCGGATGCCCGTGCGCAGGGCGCGCTGCACCTGCAGCTTGCGGTTGATCAGGCGTTCCAGCACCTGCTTCTCCAGCAGGTTCTGCGGCGGCAGGTTGCCTCCGCCCTGCTGGATGCGCTGCACGATGCCCTCGATGGCGATGTCGAGCTCGGTGCGCAGGATCACGTCGTCCTCCACCAGGGCCACGATCTCGTCGAGCTTCACGACGGACTGGGCATGGAGGTCGGTGGGGTTCAGGGACAGGCCCGCCGTCAGCAGGCAGGCGGTCATCAGGCAGGGGTGCAGGGATTTCATGGCGATCATGCTTGTGGGGTCTTTCCTCGAATTCAGCCCGGTATTCTAACCGATGGCGCTCAGGGCGCGGGTGTATGGAACAGCGGCGGTTCGCGACGGCCGAAGGCGCCCAGGCCCTTCAACTGCAGCTCCAGGTAGAGCGCGTCGCGCTCGCCGCCGTTGCGGTCGCGGAGGTAGCGCCGCGCCGCCAGGCGAAGGGCCCAGCAGCAGCTCTCGTACTCCACGCCGGCCAGCCCTTCCAGCAGGTCCGATTCCTCCAGCGAGTAGCTGACCTTGGTGAACAGGCGCCAGCGCTCGTTCACCGGCCACAGCCAGCGCACGTCGAACTGGTCCAGGCGGTCGCGGCGGAAGCGGTACTCGAAGGACACGCGGTTGCCGTTCTTCGCCGTATGTCCCAGACCCACGACCCCCACGTCGAGTTCCCTGTTTTCCCAGTTCCACTGCACGCCCAGGCGCACGTTGGTGCGGTCCAGGGGGTGCCAGTTGAACTCGGCGATGAAGGGCGAAGTGTCCTCGTCCACGGGCGTGGTTTCGTCGAGGGTCACCTCCGAGCGGTCGAGGTAGATGATCTGGCCGAAGTTCAGGTTCCAGGTCTCGCGGCCCGTGCGGCCGCTGTACGAGCGCGTGCTGGCCGCGAGGGTCAGCTGGTTGGCGTCGGCCTGCCGGTCCGCGCCGGTGAATCGGTTGGTGGCGAATAGCTGGGCGAAGCCGAAGGTGAAGTCGCCCGTGTCGAAGTCGGGCAGGGCGGACTGGTCCTCGTAGGGCACGTAGAGGTAGAACAGCCGCGGCTCCAGCGTCTGCGTGCCGCCGCTCTTCGTGTCCCGCTCGAAGTACATGCCGCTGTCCAGGCTGAAGACGGGCAGCCCCCGGTCCGGTGAGCTGTCGCCCGGTTCATCGCCCAGGTCCAGTCCGTAGCTGGTGTAGCGGTAGCCGGCGCTGGCCTCGAAAAAGCCCCAGGCGCGCTGCGTGTTCCACACCAGGCTGGGGAACAGGTCCAGGCGCGCGCCGGTGACGCCGACATCGCGGTCGAAGTAGACGGCCTCGGCGTCCACCCGGGTGCCCAGCCCGCTGCGCCCCAGCGGAGCGTCGAGCATGAAGGCCAGGCGCGGCAGGCGGCTGTAGGGTTCCCGGCTGGGGGCGACGGCGTCGTCGATGACCTGGAAGTCGTCCACCAGCGCGCTGAAGATCCAGTAGCGCCCGGCGCCGTCCAGCCCGGCGTTGCTGCGCAGGAACTGGCGCGAGGTCTGGGCCAGGCTGCCGCCGAAGTCCTGGAAGAATTCGTTGTCGCTCACCCGCTCGATGTCGGCGCCTGCCCGCCAGGCGCGGTTGATGGCCATGTCCCAGCGTGCGAGCGCGCGCCAGCGGTCCGTGTCGCGGTCCCGGTCGTCGGGCATGAGGTCGAACTCGAGAAAGCTGTAGGTTCGCTTCGTCAGCAGCCGGTACTCGCCCGAGAGCATGAAGCCGCGCTCGGTGTAGTAGCGCGGCGTGATGGTCGCGTCCATCTGCGGGGCGATGTTCCAGTACCAGGGGATGCTGATCTCCAGGCCGTTGTCGTTGGCGGTGCTCAGCGACGGGTAGAGAAAACCGCTCTTGCGCCGGTCGTCGATGGGGAAGGTCATCCACGGCAGCCAGAGGATGGGAACCCCGCCCAGTTCGAGCTTCGCGCCGCGGGCCACGCCGACGCCCTCGTCGTGGCGCAGTTCCAGTTCATTCGCCGAGAGCATCCATTCCGGGTCGTCGCCGGCGCAGGTGGTGAACCAAAGGCCGACCAGCTCGGAGCGTTCGCTGCCCGTGATGTGGACCACGTCGGCGCCGCCGTGCGCGCTGGAGCCCACCAGGCGATAGCGGAGGTCGTTGAAGTCGCCGTTCTGCTCGAACAGGCCGAAGAGTCCGCTGGAGGCCTCCAGTTCGATCTGCGCGTCGCGGTAGCTCAGGGGGCTGGGCAGGGTGACCAGGCCGGTATCGGGACGGTAGCGCAGGACCTCGGTGGACAGGTACTGGTCGGCGCGGAACAGTTCCACGGAGCCGATGGCCTCGCCGAACTGCTCGTCCTGCGCCTCGAAGGCCTCGGTCCGGATTTCCAGCGGCGCCCGCGAGCGGTCGGGCACGGGCCCCAGGTTGGGCGCCAGTGCGGGCGCGGGACAGGCCACGGCGGGGGCTTCGTCCTGCGCCGTGGCGGCGATGGAAATGCAGATGCAGGCCGTCCCGGCCAGGGTCGCGGCCAGTCGCCGGAGGGGGGTGGGGTGCACGCGGGTCCCTGCCGTGAAAATCGGCGCTACCGTGTCACAAAAGCCCGCCCGGTTCAATCGGCTCACGGGCAGGGCGTGGCCAGCCAGGCGGTGCGGGTATCGGCCGGCAACTCGCCGCGTTCACGGGCCAGGGCGTGAAAGCGGGAAAAGTCCTCCCCGGCCTCCCGCCACAGTGTCTCGAAGGCGCACAGTCCGCCGGTGTAGCTGGCGACCAGCGCCAGGTCGGCATTGTTCGGGGGCGGGTCGAACCAGCCGCCGAAACGGTCGCGTCCCGCCCAGGCCTCCTGGACCAGCCGGTCGTAGTCGGCGCGCAGGTCGCGGAACGCCTCCCGCTTGCCGGTGGCGAGTTCCGCCTCCGTGCCGCCGGCGGCGTACAACGCGCGCAG
The DNA here is from genome assembly GCA_030426265.1 of Gammaproteobacteria bacterium. Classification (GTDB taxonomy): domain Bacteria; phylum Pseudomonadota; class Gammaproteobacteria; order Xanthomonadales; family SZUA-36; genus Marinihelvus. The sequence continues at coordinate 25,075 of JAUHYP010000033.1, forward strand.
TTGCCGGCGGGCCGCGCCCAGCAGCGCCAGGAAGTCGCGGGTGGCGTCCTCGCGCGCCTCCCAGCGGGCCAGGCCCTCCGTGTCCCCGGTGGCGTGCATCCAGGCGCGCACGCCCTGGCGTCCCACGAAACTGGCATAGGACTCGTTGAAGTCCGTGTCGCCTTTCACGTAGAGCGCCTGGTGGGCCAGTTCGTGAAACAGCACATCGGCGAGGTCGGCGTCGGACCGCTCCAGCATGGTGCCGAGGATGGGGTCGTCGAACCAGCCCAGGGTCGAGTAGGCGCCGGCGCCGGACACCGAGGCGTCACGTCCCTTGCGGCGCATCTTCGCCGCGAAGCGCTCCGCGTCCTCGCGTTCGAAATAACCGCGATAGGGCACACAGCCGGCGACGGGAAAACACCAGCGCCTGGGCGCCAGGGAATAAGGGGGCGTGGCGACCACGTTCCAGGTCACGGCATCTCCCGGCGTGGGCGCGAACTCACGGTAGCTGCCGTTCGCCGGCAGGGCCAGTTCGCGTTCCGCGAAACGCAGCATGGCCTGCGCGGTGGAAAGGCGTTCGGCGGTGGCGTCGTCGGGCGCGGCGGCCTCGATGTAGCGCCCGATGTCCTGGCGAGAGCGCATCAGTTCGAGGTGTCCCGACACGGCCTGGGCGTAGTAAGCGGGGCTGGCGCAGCCGCCCAGGGCGAACAGGGCCAGGAGTAGCGGGATCGGGGCGAAGCGGACGCGTCCGGCCGCGCTCATGCCTCCCCGCCCGGCGTTCGCGGCCGGAATTCCAGGGACGCCGAATTGATGCAGTAGCGCAGCCCGGTCGGCGGCGGGCCGTCCGGGAACACGTGGCCGAGGTGGGCGTCGCAGCGCGGACAGACCAGTTCGGTGCGGATCATGCCGTGGCTGAGATCGCGCTTCTGCACGATGAACGCCTGCTCCAGTTCGCCGTGGAAGCTGGGCCAGCCGCAGCCGGAATGGAACTTGGACGCCGAGTCGAACAGGGGGTGGTCGCAGCATACGCAGTGGTAGACGCCGTCCTCGTCGAAGGCGTCGTACTTGCCGGTGAAGGGCCGTTCCGTGCCGGCCTGCCGGGTCACGCGAAACTGCTCAGGGTCCAGTTCGGCGCGCCATTCCTCGGGGGATTTTTCGACCTTGTCGATCATGCGATCAGGGTGCTGAAAAGGAACCCGAACAGTATAGCGCCGAGGGCGGCCGGCACGACCCAGCGCAGCCACGCCGCGACAGCGGCCGCCGCCCGGGGGCCCAGGCCCACACCGACCTGCGCCAGGAGCACGGCCTTGCCCAGGCCCCAGCCCACCGCCAGCACGGCGAGCAGGGCGCCGAGCATGAACAGCCCGGATCCGAACACCAGGTCGAGCACGCCGATCCAGTGCGGGTTCAGGCCGATGGGCAACATCACGAGCATGGCGGCGCCGGTCACGATCCACAGCCAGGCGCCGCGTTCGCCCCGGCCGCCGCGTGGCGCCACGTCCGCCAGGGCGCCGCTCACCGTGTCCAGCGCCGCGACCAGGGTGAGCATGGCCACGAGGCCCCAGCCGGCGAGGAACAGCGGACCCAGCCAGCGGCCGCCCGGCATCACCGCGAACAGGCGCGGGACGGTGTCGAACAGCAGCCCGGGTCCCGCGGCCAGGTCCAGGCTGAACACCAGCACGGCCGGCACCACGAACAGGGCGCCCAGCAGGGCCGCGCCCAGGTCCACCAGGCAGGTCGCGCCGGCGGTGCCCGCGACCGGCGTGTCCTTCGCCAGGTAGCTGCCGTACATCACACCGAGTGTGCCCGACAGGCCCACCGAGAAGCAGGCCTGGCCCATGGCCGCGAACCAGGTGCCGGGCCCGGCGCGGGAGAAATCAGGGCGAAGGAACTCCAGCAAGCGGTCCACCGCGCCGTCCAGCGACAGGGCGACCACCACGAGGTAGACCGCGGCCAGGCCGAACAGGGGCATCAGCAGGGTGTTGGCGGCCTCGATGCCGCGGCGCAGTCCGCGCCGCACCACCAGCGCGCAGGCCAGCAGCACGCCCAGGGCGATGAGCAACTGCAGCCCGTCGCGCCCCAGGCCGGCGGCATAGGCCGGAAGGCTCTCCTCGGAAAAACCCGCCACAGCGCCGAAGCCGGCGCTGTAGAAGACGTTGGCGATGACGATGCTGTAGTAGCAGGTGGCCATGAAGGCAGCCAGCAGGCCCAGGCCACCCGCCAGCAGTCCCATCCGGGGCCCGAAGGCCGCCCGGAAGGCCGCCAGGGGGCCGGCGCCCGTGGCCCGGCCCAGCGAGAACTCGGCCGCCAGCGCCGGCGCGGCCAGGGCCAGCATGAACACGGCGTACACCAGCAGGAAGGCGCTGCCGCCGTTCTGTCCCATCATGTAGGGAAAGCGCCAGACATTGCCCAGGCCGACGGCCAGGCCCGCCATGGTCAGCAGGGTGGCGAGGCGCGAGGAAAAGTGGGGTCGTGGGGACGCCATGGGCCCGGAATTGTACGGTATGCTGCGCGCCATGAGTTCACCCACCGCCGGACCCTTCCACCTGGCCATCCCGGTCGACGACCTGGCGGCCGCGCGCCGCTTCTACGGCGAGGTCTTCGGCTGCCCCGAGGGCCGCAGCGCCGACCACTGGGTGGACTTCGACTTCTTCGGCCACCAACTGGTGTGCCACCTGGACAAAGCCGCGGAAGCCGATGGGGCGGGCCTGCACAACCCAGTGGACGGTGACGCCGTGCCCGTGCCGCACTTCGGCGTGGTGCTGTCCATGGCGGACTGGGAAGCCCTGGTGGCGCGCCTGCAACAGCATGGCGTGGCCTTCGTTCTCGAACCGAAAGTGCGCTTCAAGGGCGAGGTCGGTGAGCAGGCCACCTTCTTCCTGCGCGACCCGGCGGGGAACGCCCTGGAGTTCAAGGCCTTCGCCGATCCGTCCCGGCTGTTCGCGCGCCACTGAGTTTCCCTTGGACCCGGTCTACCCGAACCTCGTCCTTGCCGGCTTTCCCAAGTGCGGCACCAGTTCGGTGTTCGAGTGGCTGTGCCTGCACCCGGAGGTCTGCGGCTCGATCGTCAAGGAAACGCATTTCCTGCGCGACGAACCCCAGGCGGGCGCCGTTTCCATTCACACCCACGGCCTGGAAGCCTACGGCGGGTTCTTCCGTCCCGAAGGCCATCATCGGGTGATCATGGAGGCGACGCCCAACTACGCCACCGAAGAGACGCCGGTGTCCCTGCTCGCCGGGCTGCCCGGCCCGCCCCGCATCCTGTTCGTGGTGCGCGAACCCGGGGCGCGGCTGCTGTCCCAGTACCGCTTCCTCAAGTACAACCTCCGCCACGTGCCCGAGGAGGTCCGCTTCGAGGAATGGCTGGAGACGGACGTGGGCCGGCGCCACGTAGCGCTGAGCCGCTACCAGGACCACCTCGCGCGCTGGGCCGCGAAGTTTCCGCGGGAACGCCTGAAGGTGATGGTGTTCGAGGACCTCGTGCGCGACCCCGTGACGGCCATGGGCGCGCTGTGCGACTGGCTGGGCCTGGATGGGGCGGTCTTCAGGGAGATCGATCTGACCCCGCGCAACATCACCCAGGCCATGCGCCATCCGCGCCTGCAGAAGCTCGCGCAACGGCTGCGCAGCCACGTGCCAGGCGGGCTGGTGAACCGCTTCCTGCCGCTGTGGTACCGCCTCGTGGCACACCCGCCGAAGCCCCCACGGCAGGAGGACGTCGCCCTGATGCAGGCCCTCAGGGGCGGCTTCACCGAGGACAACGCCGTCCTGGCGGCCGATTTCGGCCTGGACCTCACTGCCTGGAGCACCGCATGATCAAGGTCTTCGAATCCTTCGACTACATGGAAGCCGGGCGCGTGCGCTCCCTGCTCGAGGCCAACGGCATCGAGACCTTCATGAAGAACGAATATTCCACCGGCGCGATCGGAGACCTGCCCTTCCAGGAGGTGGCGCCGATGGTGTTCATCCTCGATGAACGCGACCTGCCGCTGGCGCAGCGCCTGATTGCCGACGAGGGCTAGCGGTCCTCGCCCCGCAGGGCCCGCACCGCCGCTTCCACCCGTTCCGCGGTGGCTTCCGCGGCCGGAATCGGTTCACCGATCCGCAGTTCCACCCGCTTCCAGAGCTTGCGTGGCCGCCGCTTGTGCAGCGGGTCGCTGCGGCTGAACAGCGATCCCCACAGGTGGCACAGCGCCACGGGCACCACCGGCACCGGGCGCCGTTCCAGGATGGTCTCGATGCCGGGCCGGAAGGGCTGGATTTCCCCGTCCCGGGTGATGCCGCCCTCCGGGAACAGGCCCACCGGCTCCCCGGCCGCGAGTTCGGCGTCGATGCGCTCGAAGGCCTGGGCCAGCACATCGGGGTGGGTGCGGCCCGAACCGATGGGGATGGCCTTGCCGGCGTCGAACAGCCAGCGCAGCACCGGGATGTCGTAGATGCCGCGGTACATGACGAAGCGCACCGGCCGCCGCACCGAGCCGCCGATCAGCAGCGGGTCGACGAAGCTCACGTGGTTGCCCGCCAGCAGCACCGGCCCTTCCGCCGGTACGTGGTCCAGGCCGGTGACCTTCACCCGGTACAGCGTGTGGATCAGCAGCCAGCACAGGAAGCGCAGCAGGAACTCGGGCACCAGCAGGTAGATGTAGAGCGCGACCACGGCGTTGAGGATGGCGGTCGCCAGGAACAGCTGCGGAATGGTGAAGCCCGCCGCGCCCAGCATGGCGATGGCGAAGATGGCCGAGACCACCATGAACAGGGCGTTGAGGATGTTGTTGCCGGCAATGACGCGCGAACGGTGCGAGGCCTTCGAGCGCGCCTGCACCAGGGCGTACAGCGGCACGATGTAGAAGCCCCCGAAGCCGCCGATCATCAGCAGGTCCAGGATGATGCGCCAGTTGGCCGGCTCGCCCAGGAAGGCGCCGACGGTCAGTCCCGGTGTCGGAGTCGCCGGGCTGGCGAAGCACAGGTCCACGGCGAACACGGTCAGGCCGATGGAGCCCAGCGGCACCAGGCCGATCTCGACGTCGCGGCCGGAGAGCTTTTCGCACAGCAAGGAACCCGCGCTGATGCCGATGATGAACAGGCCCAGCAGGAAGGACATCAGGCTGGCGTCCCCGCCCAGCACGTTCTGCGAGTAGCTCGGCACCTGCACCAGGATGGTCGCGCCGAAGAACCAGAACCAGGAAATGCCGAGGACGCCGTGCAGCACGGTGCGGTTCTCGTTCAGGAACTTCAGGTTGCGCACCGTCTCGGTGGCGAGGTTCCAGTTGATCTTCAGGTCCGGGTCCACCGGCGGCGCGGGCGGGATGCGCAGGCTGGCCACCCAGCCGATCACGGCCACCACCAGCGCCGCGCCGCTGACCCACACCGGCCAGGGCGCATCGATGCCGGCCAGCAAGGGCCCGGCGATGGTCCCGGCCAGGATGGCCACGAAGGTGCCCATCTCCACCAGGGCGTTGCCGCCGATCAGCTCATGACGCTGCAGCACCTGCGGCAGGATGCCGTACTTGATCGGCCCGAACAGCGTGGACTGGAAGCCCAGCAGGAACAGCACCCCGAACAGCAGCGGCAGGCTGTCCAGCCAGAAGCCCAGCGTGGCCAGCACCATGATGCCCACCTCGAACAGCTTGATGCGGCGGATCTGCGCCGCCTTCTCGAAGCGGTCCGCGAACTGGCCCACCAGGGCCGAGAAGAGGAAGTAGGGCAGGATGAAGATCATCGCGCTGAAGTTGACCAGCTGGTCGGTGTTCATGCCGTAGAGGCTGCTGGCCTTGAACACCAGCAGCGCGGCCAGCGCGTTCTTGAAGATGTTGTCGTTGAGCGCCCCCAGGGCCTGGACCGTGAAGAAGGGTCCGAAGCGGCGCTTGCCGAGCAGGGCGAACTGGGATTGGCCGCTCACGGGCCCGTCTCGTCTCCGCGCCGCCTCAGCCCGCCAGCTGGGTGAGCACGCCGGCGATGGTCGCGGTCATCATGGTCGCCAGGGTCCCGCCCATGACGGCGCGCAGGCCCAGGCGCGCGATGTCGCCCTTGCGCTCGGGCGCCAACCCGCCGATGCCGCCGATCTGGATGGCGATGGAGGAGAAGTTGGCGAAACCGCACAGGGCGTAGGTGGAGATCAGCACCGACTGCGGGTCCAGCGTGTCCTTGATCTCGTTCAGACTGGCGTAGGCCAGGAACTCGTTGGCCACCACCTTCTCGCCGATCAGACCGCCCACGGTGACGATGTCGGCCGTGGGCACGCCGATGACCCAGGCCAGGGGCGAGAGCAGGTAACCGAGGATCAGCTTCAGCGACAGCGGCTGGCCCAGCACGCCCTGCAGCCCGGTGACCTCGCCGATCCAGCCCAGCGGCCAGTCGATCATGGCGATCAGGGCGATGAAGGCCAGCAGCATGGCGCCGACGTTCAGCGCCAGGCGCCAGCCGTCGGCGGCGCCATTGGCCGCCGCCTCGATGGTGTTGCCGGCGGTTTTCTCCACGTCCAGCTTCACCGTGCCCATGGTCAGCGACTGGCCGGTCTCGGGGCGCAGGATCTTGGCGATGACGATGGTGGCCGGCGCCGCCATCACGCTGGCGGCCAGCAGGTGGCGGGCGTAGAACAGCTGCGCTTCCGGGTCGGTCCCGCCCAGCATGGCGATGTAGGCCGCCAGCACCGCCCCGGCGATGGTGGCCATGCCGCCGACCATCATGGTGAACAGCTCCGACTCGGTCATGCGCGCGATGTAGGGCCGCACCACCAGCGGCGCCTCGGTCTGGCCCACGAACACGTTGGCCGCCACGGCCAGCGACTCCGAGCCGCTGACCCCCAGCACTTTCTGCATCACCCAGGCCATGCCCTGCACCACCTTCTGCATGACACCGAGGTGGTAGAGCACGCCCATCAGGGCGGCGAAGAAGATGATGGTCGGCAACACCTGGAAGGCGAACACGAAGCCGAAGGCCATGGGATCGGCGAGGTCGGCGAAGATGAATTCGGCCCCGACCATGGCGAAGCCGACGACCTTGACGAAGAGGCGGGACAGGAAGTCGAAGAGCTCGCGCCCACCGGGCACCAGGATGACCAATACGGCGAAGGCGATCTGCAGCCCCACACCCCCGGCCACCAGCTTCCAGTTCACCGCGCGGCGCTCCATGGATGTGAGCCAGGCCAGTGCGATGAGCACGGCCAGGCCGAACAGGCCGAACGCGATGCTGCCGATCATGTGGGATGCCGTGTCATGACGCGGCAATGTAGCGGTTGGCCCCTTTCACGGCAACCGCTCCGGGACGGGCGTCCCAAGGGGTCAGCGACTGATCGCCTCCACGGCCGCGGCGACGGTGGCGCCCTGGCGGCCGGACTCGGCATCCAGGTGCAGCATGAAGAACACCAGGGCGGTGAACACCATGAACAGCGCGGTCTTGCGCACTTCGGTCTTCCTGAGCGAATCCTTCATCATGGTTCTCCGGGCGATAAGGTCCCTTACCGCAACCTACGCAGGCCGGAGTCGATTCATATCAGCGCATTCAGCAAGCCGCGCTCAGTAGATTTCCCGCCGATACCGTCCCGCGGCGTCCAGTGCGTCCAGCGCATCGCGCCCCAGGACCTCCGTCAGGGCCTCGTCCACGCCCTGGGCCATGCCCGTACGGCTGCCGCAGACCATGAGGACGGCGCCGCGCGCCACCCAGTCCGACAATTCCGCGGCTTCTTCTCTCAGGCAGTCCTGTACGTAACGGGGACGGTCAGGGCACCGGGAAAACGCGCGGTCGACCCGGTCCAGTCCGCCGCTGTCCTGCCAGGCGCCGATCTCGTCATCGAACACGCGGTCCGCCGCCGGGTCGCGTTCCCCGTAGACCAGCCAGTTCGGTCGCCCCCCGTCGCGGGCGCGGCAGCGCAAGAGGGCGCGCAGGCCGGCGATGCCGGAGCCGTTCCCGATCAGCACCAGGGGTTTTTCCGGGGCGGGGGCATGGAAGTTGGGATTGGCGCTGAGGCGGATCTCGACCGATTCACCGGGTTCCAGGCGGTCGGCCAGCCAGCCGGACGCCAGCCCGATGTGGCCGTCCGCGTTTCGCTGGCGGCGCACCACGAATTCGAGGACGCCATCCCCGGGAATCGAGGCGATCGAGTATTTTCGGGACATGATCGGCGATGAAGGCGGAGGTTCGACGGGGTTTGCCTCCGGAATCACTTCGGCAATGTCACCGGCGCGCCAGGCCGGCATCGCGCCATCGGGTGGCGTGAACACCAGCCGGACCAGCGGCTCTCCCGGCGAACCGGGGTTGAGCAGCTCGCGTCCCGCAAAGGTCCACGACGCCCAGGCCCCGGATTCCGGACTGTCATCCGTGAACGCCCTGATATCTCCGCCCAGGGCCTGGAGCACCTCGGCCCAGGGCGCCAGGGCCTCCGATGCGTCGCTGCTGCGCCGCGCATCCAGTTCGACGGGGCCGGCGAGCGGCCGGGCGCCGCGGCGCGCCAGCGCCTGGTGCACATCGTGGCCGAACCGGCAGTAGTGCGCGTAGCTGCTGTCGCCCAGGGCCAGCACGGCGAACTCGAGCCGGGACAGGTCGCCGGCGTCCGACCGCAACTGCCGGCGCGCGAACCGCGCGCCGTTGTCCGGCGGCTCGCCACTGCCGTAGGTGCTGGCGACGACCAGGAGACGGCGGGCGCCGGCCAGCGCGGCATCGTCGACCCGGTCCAGGGACAGCAGGCGCGCCTGTCCACCCAGGGCCTCGAAGCTGCGTGTCGCCAGCGCCGTGGCTGTCCCGGTCTGGCTGGCCCAGGCCACCAGCACATCGCCCGGGCCCGAGCCGGCGCCCGCGACGTCACCGGCCTGGTGGCGGCGCAGGCACCACAGGGTGAACAGCACGAAGGCCGCCACCACCAGGGCGGACA
>JAUHYP010000003.1 GCA_030426265.1 Gammaproteobacteria bacterium
GCACGGCGGCGGAGTTGCACTGGGCGTCGGCGGAGTTTCTCGAACAGCAAGGCGTCAGCCCCTGGTCCGACATGCCGGTCTGGATTCCGCGGCAGGGTGACGGCGCCGGCTTCGCCACGCGCTCCAACGCCCGGGCCGTGGCCGCCGGACTGAGCTTCCGTCCCTTTGCGGACACCGTGCTCGCGACGCTGGACTGGTTTCGGGAGCAGCCCGAGGATCGTCAGGCCGAGGTGCGCTCCGGCATCAGCGCGGAGCGCGAGGCGGAATTGCTGGCGGCCTTGACGGCGAGCAATGCCCTTTAAGCGAAACGCATTCAGGCATCACGGATCACGTGTCGCCTCACTCCACCCGCTCGAGTGTGCTGCGTCCGAACACCCGCCACGCCCCGTCGGGCAGCAGCACTTCGTCCACGACTTCGAGGGTGTCACCGTCGATGCGGTAAGTCGTGCGGCCGCGCTCGGTGGCTTCCGAGCCCCATTGGATGTCCAGGCGGGCTTCGCCCGCAGTGCCGGCCAGGGGCAGGGTCACACCGCGTGAATCCAGCCAGGTGCCGGTGATGGCGCCGTCCTCGCCTGCGCGGTAATAGGCGTGGGCCTTGAAGTGGTACTCGGCGCCGTCCGCGGCGCGCATCGTGTTGTCGAATTCCAGTCGGGTGAAGCCGCCATCCAGCGCCGGGCCCCAGTGCATCCTCTGCTCCGAGGGCATGCCGCGCACTTCGCCGCCGCCGTGCCACTGCCCGGTGAGCTGTTCGAGCGCGTCCGCACCGGCCGGTGCAGAAGCCAGTGCCGTCAGTGCAGCCAGCGCGGCCGCCAGCGATGCCCGCGGCCTCACTGTTGCGTTCCCCCGGCCTGGTAGACGCTCAGCACGTGCCCGTCCGGGTCGAGAAAATCCGCCGACAGCCCGCCGTCCGGGGTGTGGCTGACCGGCATCACGATTTCGACGCCCTTGGCGGCCAGGGCTTCGACCACCTCGTAGATACCCGACTCCAGGCCGAACACCACCACCGGGCTGCGCCCGGCCGGCTCTTCGCGGGGAATCAACACGATCTGGGTGGATCCGGCGGCGCCCATGGCGAACGGGCCGTCGTGCCCGTCCAGGGTGGACATGTCCAGGCCGAGCGTGTCGCGGTACCAGGCGGCCGAGCGCTGCAGGTCACGGACGAAGAAGACGATGGCGCCGATGGAAGCGTGTTCGAACATGGGGGGATTCCTTTTGGGTTGATCTCACTACTTAGGTTGCCGTCACCCGCCTATTTGTGAGCTTTGCGCGTCTGAATGCCGATCAGGTGGCCGTCCGGGTCGTGGGTGCCCAGCTCATCCCCCGACTCGGCATGCCCGCGCACATGGTGCAGCAGCGCGCGCCGGATCAGCCCGAAATCGAGCCGCGCCTCGCCCGTGCGCCGCGGCTGCGCATAGGCCAGCGCCAGCGCCTCCGCGCGCAGCGGCTCGGGAAGGCGGCCCAGAGACCGGCGCAGCGCCGTGAGGCGCTGCCGGAACGCTGCCGGTTTGAGCTGCAGCACGTAGCAGATCTCGTCGGGGTTCATGCCGTACAGCGCCAGCACCGCGACGCGGCGGGTGCCTTCGCTGAGTCTCGCCAGCACGGCGGCGCGGTCCGGGTCGGCCAGGGTATTGAGTGCTGTTTCGGATTCAGCTTCGGATTGGGTTTGGGCGGGACGCAGCACCTCCGCATCCGTGGCCCAGCGGGACTCTCGCTGTCGCCTGCGTCCGCCCGCCCGCGCCCGGGCCAAAGCCAGGTTGCGGATCACGCCCGCCAGCCAGGCTCGCTCCGCTTCCGGTCCAAAGTCGGCGCGGCCAGAACGCACACCCACCTCCAGCGCTTCGTGAAGGAGGTCTGCGGCCTCGGCTTCGTGGTATGCATGGCGCCTGGCGATGGCCAGGCAGGCGGTGTAATCAGCCAGGTTCATGGGCTGTCGATGAGGGCGCGTCCATCACAGGCAGTCTATCGCAAGGCGTCGGAGTGACAGGTGCGCCGCCAACAAAAACCCCGCCACAAGGGCGGGGTTTTCAATCTTGCTCGATGAACGAGCGGATGTCGTAAGGGGACTCCCTTACATCATGCCGCCCATGCCACCCATGCCGCCCATGTCACCGCCGCCCATCGGGGCGTCGTCCTTCGGCAGCTCGGCGATCATCGCCTCGGTGGTGATCATCAGGCCGGCGATGGACGCTGCGTTCTGCAGGGCGGAACGCGTGACCTTGGTCGGGTCCAGGATGCCGGCTTCGATCATGTCGGTGTACTCGCCGGTGGCGGCGTTGTAACCGAAGTTGCCTTCGCCTTCGGCGACCTTGTTCAGCACCACGGAGCCTTCTTCACCGGCGTTGCCGACGATCTGGCGCAGGGGCTCTTCCATGGCGCGGCGGGCGATGCCGATGCCGACGTTCTGGTCGTCGTTGTCGCCTTTGAGGCCTTCCAGGGCAGCGCGGGCGCGGATCAGCGCGACACCACCACCCGGGACCACGCCTTCTTCGACGGCTGCGCGCGTGGCGTGCAGGGCGTCTTCGACGCGGGCCTTCTTCTCTTTCATCTCGACTTCGGTCGCTGCGCCGACCTTGATCACGGCCACACCGCCGGCCAGCTTGGCCACGCGTTCCTGCAGCTTTTCGCGATCGTAGTCAGAGGTGGCGTCCTCGATCTGGGCGCGAATCTGGCCCACACGGCCTTCGATGGCGTTGCTGTCGCCGGCGCCGTCGATGATCGTGGTGTTTTCCTTGGTGATCTGCACTTTCTTGGCGGAGCCCAGCTCGTTCAGGCCGGCCTTTTCCAGTGACAGGCCCACTTCCTCGGAAATCACGGTGCCGCCGGTCAGGACGGCGATGTCTTCCAGCATGGCCTTGCGGCGGTCGCCGAAGCCGGGCGCCTTGACGGCGGCGACTTTCACGATGCCGCGGATGGTGTTCACCACCAGCGTGGCCAGGGCTTCGCCTTCGATGTCTTCGGCGACGATCAGCAGGGGCTTGCCGGACTTGGCGACGGCCTCGAGGGTCGGCAGCAGGTCACGGACGTTGCTGATCTTCTTGTCGTGCAGCAGGACGTAGGGGTCCTCCAGCTCGACGGACATGGTTTCCTGGTTGTTGATGAAGTACGGGGACAGGTAGCCACGGTCGAACTGCATGCCTTCCACCACGTCCAGCTCGTTCTCCAGGCCGGAACCGTCTTCCACGGTGATCACGCCTTCCTTGCCGACCTTCTCCATGGCCTCGGCAATGATGTTGCCGATTTCGGTGTCGGAGTTGGCGGAGATGGTGCCCACCTGGGCGATGGCGTTGGAGTCGGTGCACGGCGTGGACAGGCCCTTCAGGGTTTCCACGGCGTTGACCACGGCCTTGTCGATGCCACGTTTGAGGTCCATCGGGTTCATGCCGGCGGCGACGGCCTTCAGGCCTTCGGTCAGCATGGACTGGGCCAGCACGGTGGCGGTGGTGGTGCCGTCACCGGCGATGTCGGAGGTCTTGGAAGCGACTTCCTTGACCATCTGCGCGCCCATGTTCTCGAACTTGTTCTCCAGTTCGATTTCCTTGGCCACGGACACGCCGTCCTTGGTCACGGTGGGGGCGCCGAAGCTCTTGTCCAGCACCACGTTGCGGCCTTTCGGGCCCAGGGTGACTTTCACGGCGTTGGCGAGGGTGTTGACGCCTTTCAGCATCTTGTTGCGGGCGTCTTCCCCGAAACGTACGTCTTTCGCGCTCATTGCTCTTACCTCAGAAAATTTGGCTGAATTCGGGAATGGACGGTGATCAGGCTTCGATCACGGCCATGATGTCTTCTTCGCGCATGACGAGCAGTTCCTCGCCATCCACCTTGACCTCGGTGCCGGAGTACTTGCCGAACAGCACCTTGTCGCCGGCCTTGACGTCGAGGTCGCGCTTTTCGCCGTTCTCGAGGATCTTGCCGTTGCCCACGGCCAGCACCTCGCCGCGAACGGGCTTCTCGGTGGCCGAATCCGGAATCACGATGCCGCCCGCGGACAGACGCTCTTCTTCCATGCGCTTGACGATCACGCGGTCGTGTAAAGGACGAAGGTTCATGTGAAAAACTCCCTCAAAGATTCAAATCGTTAGCTGAATGATTCGGCCCGGCATCCGGGTCCGTTACCTTGTTCGCGCCCAGGGGCGGCGAGCCATGCCACTGGGGCCTGCCCCACCACATAAGGCTGCAAAAATGGTTTTCAAGGGCTCAGCCCCCTCGAAAACGTTTGTGCGCCGGGGCCAGGAGCCATTCGAATGCAACGAATCTGTAACCATTTTCCGCCCGGTGCGTACTATCCAGTGAGATGAGCAGGGACTACCAACAGTGGGTGAGGGCCTACCAGGACCAGGCATGGTCGCTGGCGCGGTACCTGCTCAAGGACGCGAGCGAGGCGGAGGACGCCACGCAGGAGGCGTTCATCAAGCTCTGGCAGCACCGGGAGGACATCGACCCGGAGCGGATCAAGCCCTGGCTGATGAAGGTCACGCGCAATACCTGCCTGGACCGCCTGCGCCGGCGCAAGCCGGAAACCGAACTGACCGAGGTCCACCTGACCGAGGAACATGGCCCCCAGGCAGGGGCCGAACAGGGGGAGCTGGGACGGTGGCTGCAGACGGCCATCGCGGGGCTGAAGGAGCCCTACCGCTCCCTGGTGGTGCTGCGGGACATCCAGCAGCACAGCTATGACGAAGTGGCCGGCGCAACGGAGCTGAGCCTCGCCCAGGTAAAGGTGTACCTGCACCGGGCGCGCAAACAGCTCCGGGAACGACTGGCGGAGGTACGACCATGAACGACGACCAAAGGCCGGACATGACGGAGTGGGAAGCGCAGGTGAACGCGCTGCTCGATGGTGAACTGGACGACGACCAGGCCGGGGCCCTCAAGGCCGCGGCGGAATCGGACCACGCCCTCGCCAGCGCCATCATCGAGGCTTACCAGCTGCAGCGCATGCTGGCGGCCCTCCCGCTGGAACGGGCGCCCGACAGCCTGCGCGAGAAACTGCGGCGCATCCCGGCCGAGCAGGAGTCCCTGCAGCGGACGCGGGTCGCCCGGCATCAAGAAACCCGCCGCCGCTGGTTCGAGCCACGTTGGGCCATGGCCCTGGCGGCGCTGCCCCTGGTGGTGGCCCTGGGCGTCCAGCTCTCGGGCCCGCGGGCGCCTTCGGATGCGGAGCTCGCCCAGGCGCGGCAGGACCTCGCGATGGCCTTTGGCTACCTGCAGAAGGCCAGCCGCGTGACGGAGAGGGAAATCGAACAATCCATCGGTGCGGGCATGCGCGACCCGGTGACGGAGCAGACCGTCCGCACCCTGTCTGAACAATTTGACCTCGATGAGGAGAAGGAAACATGAAATCCTGGATGAAGAAGATCGGCATCGGCGGCCTGTCCGCCCTGATGGCCCTGCCTGCCCTGGCGCAGGAGGACGAACTGAAGGCCCTGCCGGGCTACGTGGACTTCGGCACCCTCGAGGCCGTCTACGGCGAGCCCAAGGTGATGGTCAACATCGGCGGCTTCCTGCTGGGGTTCATGTCCCAGGCCGCCAAGGAAGATCCGGAAATGGCCGGCATCATGGAAGGCCTGAAGGGCGTGCGTATCAACGTCTACTCGACCGAAGGCCAGGTGGCCCCGGCCATGGAGCAGCTCAACAATGTCAAGTCCATGCTGACGGGCCAGAACTGGGAGCCCATCGTGCAGGTCAACGACGAGGGCGAGAATGTACAGATCTTCATGAAGGCCGACGGCCAGGGCATGCAGGGCCTGACGGTCATGGCCGTGAACGGGCAGGAAGCGGTGTTCCTGAACATCCTGGGCTCCGTCGACCCCGACCAGATCGGCAAGGTCATGGACAAGTTCGACGTGAACGTGGACACGGACTGATGGCGCGCCGACACCAGGCCGAGGGGCGGACCCTGTCCCGACTGGGAACCACCGTGGCCGCAACGGGAATCCTGTTGCTGACCGGCTGCGGCCTCACCGCCCCGCGATCCAGCGATGGCTGGGCGGACCTGGACAGCCTCGGCGTGTTCGACGTCGACAACACGATGACCCTGTCCATCGGCCCCTCGCTGCTGCACTTCGCGGCCCGGCACATGGACGAGGATCCGGAAACCCGGGCGCTGCTGGAAGGCCTGGACGGGGTACGGATCCGCATCTACGAAGTGGACGGCAGTGTGGTCCGCGTCGCCGGCCGACTGGACCGGATGAGCGCACGCCTGCAGGACGACGGCTGGTCGCCGGTGGCCGTGGTGCGTGAACCGGGCGAGACCGTGCACATGCTCGTGAAATCCGAGCGCGGGCGCATGACAGGCCTCACCGTGCTGGTGCTCGAGGACGATGAAGCGGTGGTGGTCAATCTCATGGGCGAGCTCGCCCCGGAAAACTTCACCGACACCATGGCCGCCCTGGACGTGGATGTCGCACCTCGCGTGCAGGTCGCCGCGAACTGAACCCCGAGGGGCGGTGACACCGCCCTGTTTCCCCCGAACCGGTCAGTGACGGCGGGCGTGAATGTCCGCCCGGGCCTCCGCGCCCGCTGGTATGATGCCGGCCATGATGATTCGCCGGTTTCTCATTGCCTTCCTGCTTTCTGGCGTGTTCGCCTTCGCCACCGGCTGCGCCGCGGGCGAACCGCGGGTCGAGCTGAAAGGGCGCGAATTCGCGGTCGACCTCGCCCGCACCCCGCAGGAGCAGGCCCGGGGGCTGATGTTCGTCGAGGAGATGCCCGCCGACCGGGGCATGCTGTTCATCTTCCCCAGTGAAGCGCCCCGCGCCTTCTGGATGAAGAACACCCGCATCGCGCTGGACATTCTCTACTTCGACGCCGAGCTGAGCCTCGTCGCCATGGCGCTCAACGCCCGGCCTTGTGCGGCCGATCCCTGTCCCAACTATCCCAGCCGCGCCCCGGCGCGCTACGTGCTCGAACTCAACGCCGGCACCGCCGAGGGCATGGGGCTGGAGCACGGCGACCGGCTCACCCTGCTGTTCGAACCCTGACGTCCCGGACCGAGCCTCGGAGCCGTCGGGGAGTTATCATGAATGTTGCGTACGGCAATTGGCTGTCGCAAATCTGACATTCTGGTGTCACAGAATGTCCTGCAAGGCTCTGTCAGGTCCCGGAGAGCGGGTCGTGGCGGGGGGAAGTACTAAACCCACGACGAGGAGACAGAAAACATGGCTGGCAAATTCGTATGTTCCAAGCGCAAGGACGGTCAGGACACTTTCGTGCTCAAGGCGAGCAACGGGCAGGTGATCCTTTCCGGCGAGGGCTACAAGACCCGCAAGTCCTGCGCCAACGGCATCGAGTCCGTGCGCAAGAATTCACAGATCGAAAGCCGTTTCGAAGTAAAGACGGCGAAGGACGGGCGCAGCTACTTCGTGCTCAAGGGCGGCAACGGACAGCCGGTCGGCAAGAGCCAGATGTACAAATCGACCAGCGGCTGCGCCAATGGCATCAAGTCCGTGGCGGCCAACGCACCGGGCGCACCGGTGGTCGAAGCCTGATCCCGTTCGCGCCGGCGGGTTTCACCCCCGGCGCTCGATCCTGTACCAACCGCTTGCGATCCGCGTCGCCCCGGGGCGACGCGGTCGCTTGCCTTTCTGATTTCCGATCCGCCGTCACCGCATGCTGAAGCTCGTCCAGGTCTCCGACTGCCACGTTTCCGCGGAAACGGGCGCGACGTACCGGGGTGTGGACCCGCGCGCCACGCTGGCGGCGGTGGTCGATGCCGTCATCGACTGGGGCCCGGACCTGGTGCTGGTCACGGGCGACCTGAGCGAGGACGGCAGCGAGTCCTCCTACGCCTGGCTCGCCGACGAACTCGCGCGCATCCCGGCGCCCCGTGTGGCCACCCCCGGCAATCACGATGAGCCGGAACCCATGCTCCGCCACTTCCCCGCCAGCGCCGTGGACACGCCGCTGGCCTTCGAGGACGACTGGCAGCTCATCGCCGTGGGCAGCGCCAAGCCCGGCGAGATTCCGGGGCGCTTCACTCCGGATCAGCTCGCGGCGCTCGATTCGCTGCTGGCGTCGGACGGGCGTCCCGCCCTGGTGGCCCTGCACCACCAGCCCTGGCCGGTGGGCAGCCCCTGGATCGACCGCTACCCGCTGCTCGAGCCGGAGGGGTTTCACGAGTTGCTGGCGCGGCATTCGCGCGTGAAGCTGGTGCTCTGGGGCCACGTGCACCAGGACGTGGTGCTGCGGCAGGGCGGCCTCACCGGCCTGGGGTGTCCGTCCACGGTCAGCAACAGCCTGCCCGGACAGGAACGGTTCACGCCGGACCCGGCGGGCCCGGCCTGTCGCTGGCTGGAACTGGAACGGAGTGGGGAGTTTCGCACCGGCCTGTTGCGGCCGGCGGACTGAAGATCGCCTTCGGCCGGCGTCAGACCTCGATCATCTCGAAGTCGTCTTTCGGCGCGCCGCAGTCCGGGCAGGCCCAGTCGTCGGGCACGTCTTCCCAGCGGGTGCCGGGCGCAATGCCTTCCTCGGGCGCGCCCTTGGATTCGTCGTACATCCAGCCGCAGATGATGCACATCCAGACTTTGTATTCTTCCTCGGCCATGCGCTTCCTGGTGATGGTCGTCAATGGGTCTCCGGGGCGGCCGGAGCGCGTCACTGTCCCGGGTGTGGGCCCGGGCAGGCGAAACCGAAATTGTACCACCGGGGTGCAGAGTCGTTCGTGATCGATGGGGGTGGGCGGCCTCCGGGCCACGGCGTTTTCACTCCGACGCCAAATGTCCGAAAATGACCGGCCCGATCACCGCTTATCCAACCGAACTGGAACACGCCATGCTCAGTAACGCCGACCTGTTTCAACGCGCCCGCGCCCGCATTCCCGGCGGCGTCAACTCGCCGGTGCGCGCCTTCAACGGCGTGGGTGGAGAGCCCCTGTTCTTCGAGCGCGCCGAGGGTGCGCGGCTCTTTGGGGTCAATGGCCGTTCCTACATCGACTACGTCGGCTCCTGGGGCCCGATGATCGCCGGCCATGCACACCCGGACGTGGTGCGCGCCGTGCAGCAGGCGGCCGCCCGCGGCCTGAGCTATGGCGCCCCGGCGCCGGGCGAGGTGACCATGGCCGAGCGGCTGTGCGAACTGGTGCCGTCCCTGGACCTGGTGCGCATGGTCAATTCCGGCACCGAGGCCACCATGAGCGCCATCCGCCTGGCGCGGGCGGCGACGGGCCGCGACCGCATCATCAAGTTCGAAGGCTGCTACCACGGCCACGCGGATTCCTTCCTGGTGAAGGCGGGCAGCGGGGCCCTGACCCTGGGCGTACCCAATTCGCCGGGGGTGCCGGCAGCCCTGGCCGACCTCACCATGACCCTGCCCTTCAATGACCTGGAGGCCGTGCGCCAGGCCCTGGAAGTGTCCGGGGGCGAGGTGGCCGCCATCATCGTCGAGCCGGTGGCGGGCAACATGAACTGCATCCTGCCGGCGGAGGGCTTCCTGGAGGGCCTGCGTCGCCTGTGCGACCAGCATGGCGTGGTCCTGATCTTCGACGAGGTGATGACCGGCTTCCGCGTGGCCCTGGGTGGCGCCCAGGCGCTGTTCGGCGTGACGCCGGACCTCTCCACCTTCGGCAAGGTCATCGGCGCCGGCATGCCCGTCGGGGCCTTCGGCGGCAAGCGCGAGCTGATGGAGCAGGTGGCCCCCCTGGGACCCGTCTACCAGGCCGGCACCCTGTCCGGGAACCCGGTCGCCATGGCGGCGGGCCTGGCCAACCTGGACCTGATCTGCGCCCCGGGCTTCTACGCCGAGCTGGAGCGCAAGACGACCCTGTTGGTGGACGGCCTGCGCGATGCGGCCCGCGAGGCGGGCGTCCCCATGGCTTTTGCCCGGGCGGGCGGCATGTTCGGGTTCTTCTTCACGGATGCGACCGAGGTTTCGAGCTTCGCCCAGGCCACGGCCTGCGACCTCGAGGCCTTCAAGCGCTTCTTCCACGGCATGCTGGAAGCAGGTGTGTACCTCGCGCCTTCGGCCTTCGAAGCCGGCTTCGTGTCACAGGCGCACGAGGAGGCGGACATCCGCGAAACCGTCGGTGCGGCGGGAGAGGTGCTGCGGCGATTGGGATAGGGCCTGACAACAGGCCCTAGCGCCGTTCGATCTCCTGCCAGGTGCAGCGGTCGCAGCCGTCGGCGGGCACCAGGAGCTCGCTGCCCCAGGACGTGGTGAACAGGCCGCCCCAGTGGATCACGAACAGGCGGTCGTTGTGGATCACGCCGCGCGTGGTTCGGTCCATGCTGTAGCTGTCGTAGTACACCGCATTTTCCCGGGGGACGGAGGTCCAGTCGGCCAGGTCGGCCCGGCCGAGGCGATCCAGTCGCACCGCGCCCCGTTCACCCACGATTTCGTACATCAGCGCGCCCGTGGCCAGCCACGGATAGGACCAGGACGGGTCGGGGCTGTAGACGCCGTCCCGGGGCCCGTGCACGTCCACCGGCAGGCTGAACCGGTGCGGGCGTCCGATGGTGGCGTCGCCCGGCAGCCAGGTGAAATTGTGATGGGACTGGAGCACCGGCGTGGAGCTGCCACTGTCGCCGATCGTGTCCTCGTCCAGCAGGACCGGCGCGCCCGGGTCGGACACGTCGAACAGGCCGACCAGCACGCCCTGCTCGACCGTGAATTCCTGGGGTGTCCCTTCGTTGACGTTGATCGCGTCCATGCCCACGCCCAGCAACAGGTCCGCGCCCACCGGGTGGAGGTACTCGGAATAGCCGGGAATCTCCAGGGCGCCGAGCACGAAGGGATCGTTCGGGTTCGACAGGTCGAGCGCGTACAGCGGGTCGATACGGCGGAAGGTCACCACGTAGCCCCGGTCGCCGAAAAAGCGCACGGCGTGCACGCTCTCTTCCGGCTTGCCGATGCGCTCCGGACGCTGGTCGTTGGGGAGGACGGCGCGCACGGGCAACAGGAAGTCGCCGCCCGCCTCGGTGCCGAGAACGGTCAACCGGTTGCTGCCCGCATCGCCCCAGCGCTCCTGCCACCAGCCCGAATCGCTGAGCACCCTGAGGGCGCCTTCGTGTTCGCTGAGGCGGAACGCCAACCGCCGGGGATCATGGCCGATGCCGCCCTCGATGGTTCCGGAGCCGGCGTATTCCACGCCCTTGTCGCTGATGGAGAAACGGTGCAGGTCCGTGTCCACGTAGGGCCCGAGCGTCACGCGGCCTTCGGGGGTGATCTCGACATGCTGTCGAGCGCCGGCCACCCAGACGCCTTCGGGCGTCGCATACAGCCCGTCGGCGCGGCCCAGGATGGCGGCGCTGACCGGGGGCGCCCCCAGGTCGTTGACGTCGAACACGCTGAGCACGTTCAGTTCCGCCGACAGGCGGTGGCCGGGCAGGGGCGGGATCATCACGCGGTCGGCGGTGACCAGTGTGTGCTCGGAACCGTCTCCCAGGCGGACCCGGGGCAGCAGCATTTCGCCGTCCAGGGCCGCGAGGATGGCGCGGAATTCCTCCTGCGTGTAGGCCTCCTTCTGTTCTTCGGAGGGCAGGAACCGGGCCGCGATCGCGTGGAAATCGGGTTGGTAACTGGTCAGCAGGAACAGCCGGTCCCCGATGAGCCGGCTGGAGGTGATCCGGCCGTCGATGACCAGTGAGACGTCGACCGTTTCGTCCGTTCCCTCACCATACTCCCAGGCCTGGACGATGGACCGGGACAGTCCGGTGCCCCAGCAGCTCGATTCCACCTGGCTGCCGAGGTAGAGCATGCGGTTCGTGTCCTCGGCGCCGGCGTGCAGGAACAGCCCTTCACCCTCGAGGGTGTGCTGGGGACGCTGGACCTCGGGGTAGGTGACCTCGTAGCGCGCTTCGAAGGACGGGTTGCCGGCGCCCGGACTCACCTGCCAGCGGGTGATCGATTGCAGGTAATGGCCCTCGTCTCCCTCGCCGTCTTCCGCGGACTCGAAACGCGTTCCGAAATCCGCCGCGTCGATGCTGAACAGCAGGTCGGTTGTGGCCTTGACCAGGTCCGCCTCGTCCACGCCCGCTTCCTGCACGTTCGTGCCGGAAACCAGCTCGCCATTGCCGGCATCCGTCGGCGGCGCCGGGCTGAGGATGGGCGCCGGGGCGCAGATGATCGGCATGTCGTAGGTGGGCGAGGCCCGGTAGGCGCGGTCGAAGAAGTATTTCAGCGCGTCCGCCGAGGCCAGTTTGGCCATCGCGGCGGGGTGGGGGCGGCCCGATGGCGGATCCGAGAGCATCAGCTGCCCCGCATCGGGGCGGTCCCAGCTGCCGTCGCTGGTCTGCAAGGCGATGCGCATGCGGGTTTCGGTCTCGAACTGCAGGGACAGCTCGCCCGCGGGCTGGTGGTCCGAGCCGACCTGGGCGCAGGAGGGGCAGCTGCCCGTGGTGCGGGTCAGGTCGAAGCTCCGTTCGCCTTCGCGCCCTGCGCCGGAACGCCAGGTGGGCTCGCCGGCGGCGTCGTAGTGGTAGATCACCGCATAGACGTGTTCACCCTGGGTTTGCACCGACACGCCGTAACCGGTTTCGGCCGGGTCGTGGTAGATGCCGCTGTGGTCGTCCAGCGTGGGGGTGGAGGCGAACCGGAACGGCTGCAGGACACGCGAGCCTTCCGCCTCGCCCAGTTCCCACTGGACCTCGGCGATCTGTGGGTGCGGAAACGCGATGTCCAGCGACCCGACCACCTCGAAGCCTTCGACGGCGCCGGCGGCGTGGTCCCAGCGGTGGCGCATCAGGTCGCCCTGGAAGCGGTTGCCGTCCATGTCGGCGCCGGCCGTGTACCACACCGGGCTGCCGTCCTCGGCGTAGGTGTACCAGACCACGAACAGGAAATCGCCGATGCGGTTGAGGTCCCAGCCGCTGCCACCGTGGTCGGGGCTCCACCACAGGCCCTGGCGGAGCACGACGTCGGTCGGGCCCGCGATGCCGTTGCTGGCGCCGGGGTCGTCTGCCTGCAGGGGTGCGGCAAAAGACAGCGCCACTGCGAGTGCGGCGCCGATGCGTGTCGTGAACCCGCCGGGGCGGCGGGCCGTGTGCGTGAGCGGCAAGGAGGACCTCCTGTCCTTGGACGGGTTGACCTGTCCCCCCAATGTTAGCATCCGCCGGGGCATTCGGCAGGCGCCGCGGGACGGCTGGACCGGCGCTGCTCAGTCCAGAAACAGGTCCTTCATCAGCGGTGCGCCGGGCTTCACCGCGTACCGGTCGAAGTCCTTCACGCCCTCCTGGACCAGCACGTTTTCGTCGATGAAGAATCGGCCCGTGGTGGTCTTCGCTTCCCGCGAAAGGATGGCGAGGGCCGCGTCGGCCATGACGTCCTCGGTGCGGCAGTTTTCCGGCTTGACCTTGCCGTCGAGCATGTTGATGGCGGCGGTGGCGATCACCGTGCGCGGCCACAGCGCGTTCACGCCGATGCCGAACTCGCGAAACTCCTCCGCCATGCCCAGCACGCACATGCTCATGCCGTACTTGCTCATGGTGTAGGCCGTGTGGTGCCGGAACCAGGCCGGGTTCATGTTCAGCGGCGGGGAGAGGTTCAGGATGTGCGGGTTCGTACCCTTGCGCAGGTAGGGCAGGGCCGCGCGCGAGCAGGTGTAGGTCCCGCGGACATTGACCTGGAACATCAGGTCGTAGCGCCGCATGGGCAGGTCCTGCGTATTGCGCAGCGTGATGGCGCTGGCATTGTTGACCAGCACGTCGATGCCGCCGAAGTGTTCGGCAGCCTGCGCCATCGCTGCGTCCACCGCGTCGTCGTCGCGAACGTCCAGGCGGATGGCGAGCGCCTGGCCACCGGCATCCTCGATTTCCTTCACGGCATCGTGGATGGTGCCCGGCAGCTTGGGATGGGGGGTGTCGGTCTTGGCCGCGACCACCACGCGGGCGCCTTCACGGGCGACGCGTAGGGCGATCGCCTTGCCGATCCCGCGGGAACCCCCGGTGATGAATACGGTCCTGTGCTTGAGGCTGGCCATCGCTGTGATTTCTCCCTTGTTTTCATCGGGCTGTCACGGCGCCCGGTCATGGCTGTCGTATCATAACCGAGTCGGCCCGCCCGCCTGCTCAATCCACTCCCCTGCGTTCCGGAAAACATGGACAACGGCTACCTGCAGGAACTGCTCAACTGGATCTCGGAAAACCCCGGGTGGTCCGGCGCGGTGCTGTTCCTCATCGCCTTCATCGAATCGCTGGTGGTGGTGGGCATCTTTCTGCCGGGCATCCTCATCCTGTTCGGCATCGGCGCCCTGCTGGGGCTGGGGGACGCTTCCCTGGCCCCGATCTGGATCGGGGGGTCGCTGGGCGCCTTCTGCGGCGACCTGTTCAGTTTCTGGATCGGGCACCGCTACCAGAACCAGCTGCGGCGCGTGTGGCCGTTCTCGCGCTACCCCGGCATGCTGTTGCGCGGCGCGGAATTCTTCCGCCGGTTCGGCCTGTGGAGCATCCTCGCGGGCCGGTTCATCGGCCCCCTGCGCCCCATCATCCCGACCACGGCGGGCATGCTCGGGATGCCGTTGGGCCGGTTCCTGGCCGTGTGCATCCCGGGCTGCATCCTGTGGACGCCCGCCTACCTGCTTCCGGGCATGCTGTTCGGCGACGCCCTGGAAGTGGCGGCCGAATACGCCGGGCGCCTGGCCCTGGTGATCGGCCTGGCGGTCGGCATCACCTGGTTCTGCCTGTGGTTGATCCGCTTGCTCTACGAACTGGGCGTGGTCTGGTCGGCGCGCTGGCTGCGCCGCGCCATCCGCTGGTCACGGCGCCACCCCGTTCTGGGGCGCGTTTCCGGGCCGATCATCGACCCGTCGCAACCGGAAGTGTTGTCGGTGAGCACCCTGGGCCTGCTGCTGGTGGCGGCCCTGTGCGGGCTCGTACTGCTGCTGTTCCTCGGCCCCTTCGGTTCCGAACCGGGGCGCAGCGACCTGGCCGTGCTGGCCTGGACCCAGACCCTGCGCAACGACATCACCGATCCATTGATGGTGGCCATCAGCCAGCTCTCGCGCACCTGGGTCCTGCTGCCGACCGTGGTGGCCACCGCCCTGTGGCTGCTGGGCGCCAACCGCATCAACGCCGCCGCGCACTGGGGCGTGGCCATGGCCGGGGGGCTGGCCCTGCAGTTGCTGATGGATTGGACCCTGCGCTCCATGCCGTTGACCGAAGTCGCGGGCCAGTCCATGACCTTCCTGCCCAGCGCGCCGATGACCTTCGCCACCGTGGTGCTGGGGTTCTTTTCCGTGATGGTGGCCAAGGAACTGCGCCGCCGGCACCGTCGCTGGCCCTACCTGGCCTCCACCCTGCTGCTGACCCTGCTGGCCATGGCCCGTGTGTACCTGGGCCTGGACTGGCTCAGTGGCGCGCTGGTGGGCTTCATCCTGGGCATGGCATGGACGGCGATCGTCGGCATGGCCTACCGGGCGCGCGCCATGCGGGCCTTCTCCGGCACCATGGTCTGCGCCATTTTCTACGGCACCCTGGCGCTGACCTTTACCTGGCAGGTGGGCGTCCATCTCGAAAAGGACCTGGTCGCCGTGCGCATTCCGGTCCCGGAATCGCACCTGACGGAGCAGGCGTGGTGGGAACAGGAATGGCGCACGCTGCCGGAGCAGCGCACGCGCTCCGCATCCGTGGCCGTCCAGGCGTTCAACCTGCAGGTCGCCCTGCCGGTGGGCACGGTCGTAGAGGACCTCACCGACAAGGACTGGGAGCACGTCGAACCGGCGACCTGGCGGTGGTTCCTCAAGTCGCTCAACCCGGAAGCGAACCAGCGAACCCTGCCACTGACCGGGCGAAATTTCCTGGGGCAGGGCGAGGTGCTGGTGCTGCGCCGCGCTACCGACGACCCGCAACGGCAATGGGTGTTGCGGCTTTGGGATTCCGGGGTTCGCCTGGGGGAGGCCGCCACACCGGTCTATCTCGGCCAGTACACCGTCGAGCAGCTGGAGCAGCGCCTGTGGGTGTTCAGCCACTGGCGGCCGCAGCCCTCTGCTGAAGGAGATCTCAGGTCGTTCGGGGCCGGTTGGCCGGGAGTGATGGTGCGTGAGGCCCGGGAGGGCCTGCTGCTCATTCGTCCGGGGAGTCCGTCTGGAACCGCGGCAGCACTTCCAGCAGGGCCTGCAGCCGATCCAGCGGTGCTTCCAGTTCCAGCAGGGCCTGTTTCTCCGCCACATCCAGCGGCAGCAGCTCGGTAAGCCGGTAGCTCACCCAGGTGGCGTCGTCGGGACGGGGGTCCTCGAAGGCGGGATAGTCGGTACCGACCTTGTCCATGAACCCGCGGATGATGTCCGCCAACAGGCCGAATTCCGGCGGCAGGGGCAGGTCGGGTTCGACCGGCAGGTATTCCACCGTGCCCAGCAGCAGGCCGTCGTCCCGCGCACGCGTGGAATGCACGACGAAACGCCGCCCGCCACGCGCGACGATGCCCAGCAGACCGTCTTCCAGTGTATGAAAGTCACGGATGTGGGCGTCCGTGCCGATGCGCACGTGCGTTGCCGGGGCGTCGTCGTCGGGGTGCAGCACCAGGACGACACCGAAGGGCCGGTCCTGGCCGGTGCACTCGCGCACCATGTCCAGGTAGCGGCGCTCGAAGATTCGCAGCGGGAGATGACCGCCGGGGACCAGGACGACGTTGAGGGGAAAGAGGGCGATGTCCGCCGTATCCGTCACCCCGAGAGTTCCTCCGTGAACCGGCGCGGCGCGGCGTCGAATCCGCCGTTGCTCATGAACACCACGTGGTCGCCCGGGCGGGCCTCCTCGAGCATCTGCTTGAGCAGGTCCCCGGTGCGCGTGACCACGCGCCCGCGCCCTTCCAGCGGCGCCAGTGCTTCCTGCGGATCCCAGTCGATGTCGTCGCCGGTCAGCAGCCAGACCCGGTCGGCGGCGATCAGCGACGGTCCCAGCCGGTCGGCGTGCACGCCGGCGCGCATGGTGTTGCTGCGCGGTTCCAGGCCCACCAGGATGCGCGCGTTGCCCACCCGGCGACGCAGGCCGGAGAGCGTCATGCGGATGGCCGTGGGATGGTGCGCGAAATCGTCGTACACCGTGATCTCGTCGAACACGCCCAGCGATTCCAGGCGCCGCTTCACGCCCCGGAACCCGGCCAGGGCGGCGACGGCCTCGCTGGGATCGACCCCGGCCGCCACGGCCGCGCCCACGGCGGAACAGGCGTTCAGCGCATTGTGTTCGCCGCAATGATCCCAGCTGACCTCGGCCACGGGCTCTCCGCCACGATAGAAGGCCAGGCGGGAACCGTCGGATTCCATCAGGCGCACGCGCCAGTCGGCGTCCTCGGCGGTGGAAAAGCGCTCCAGCCGGCTCCAGCAGCCCTGCTTCAGCACGGTTTCGAGCTGGGGGTCGGCGCCGTTGCTCAGGATGGTGCCCTCGCCCGGAATGGTGCGCACGAGGTGGTGGAACTGGGTGCGGATGGCGTCCACGTCCGGGTAGATGTCGGCGTGGTCGTACTCGAGGTTGTTGAGCACGACGATGCGCGGGCGGTAGTGCACGAACTTCGCGCGCTTGTCGAAGAAGGCCGTGTCGTATTCGTCCGCCTCGACCACGAACAGCTGCTCGCCGTCGCGGGCGGAGACGCCGAAATTGCGCGGCACGCCGCCGATCAGGAAGCCGGGCGCCCGGCCGGTGGCCTCCAGGATCCACGCCAGCATGCTGGACGTGGTGGTCTTGCCGTGGGTGCCCGTGACCGCCAGTACAGTCTTGCCGCGCAGCAGGTTCTCGCCGAGCCAGCGGGGTCCGGAAACATAGTTCAGGCCGCGGTTGAGCACGGCTTCCACCGCCGGGTTGCCGCGGCTGAGGGCGTTGCCGACCACCACGAGGTCCGGCGCCGGGTCGAGCTGCGCCGGGTCCCACCCCTCGGTGAGTTCGATGCCCTCGGCCTCGAGCTGCGTGCTCATGGGCGGGTAGGTATTGCGGTCGGATCCGGTGACCTTGAAGCCGGCGCGCCGCGCCAGCAGGGCCACGCCGCCCATGAAGGTGCCGCAGATGCCGAGGATGTGGATGTGTTTGCTCATAACATGGCCAGGTGCAGCACGATGTAGGTCAGGGCCAGCAGCATCACCGTGATCAGCATGGCCACGGGCATGGCGACATCCAGGGCGTGCCGGAAGATGTTCGCGTCCACCGCCAGCGACCAGCCGAACAGGGCGAACCAGACCAGCGCCAGGATCGGCTGGTTGCCGTCCGGGGACTGCTGCAGCAGCAGGAAGAACACCAGCAGGCGCACGATCGTGCCGGTGGCGGCGAAGGCCAGCAGCGTCTGCTGCAGGCGCTCGGGCCGCCTGCGCCAGGCCAGCAGCAGCGCCGCGGCGCCGAAATGGATCGCGATGCTGATCAGGTTGCGGGTGGATTCGTCGACCGGTTCCTTGCCGGGCTCCGTCAGAACCTGGGCCAGCCAGGCGGAGGTGACCATGACCACTGCGACGTACACGACGATGGACACCAGGGTGAACGCGCGGTGCGACGGCATGTCCTGCGGACCGGCCTTCAGGCGCAGCAGGTCGAGCACGGTGTGCCAGAAACTAGCCATGACGGGACTTCCGAAACGAATGCGGGCTGCGGGGGCTCACCAGGGACGCCCCGGACGCGGCCTCAGCCGTCGACGCCCTGTTGCAGGGCACCCTTGATCCGTTCGAGCACTTCCTCGATCGTGCCTTCGCCGAACACGCGGGTGAGCAGGCCCAGGTCGGCATAGTGGCCGGCCACCGGGGCGGTCTGCTCCTCGTAGACACGCATGCGCTTGCGCACCACTTCCTCGGTGTCGTCGCTGCGGCCTTCTTCCATCGCCCGCTTGGCGATGCGTTCGACCACCTGGTCCTCGTCCACCTCGATCAGCACGGCTTCCTGCACGGGCAGGCCGACATCGCCGAGCACGGCGTCCAGGGCTTCGGCCTGGGCGAGGTTGCGGGGGTAGCCGTCGAGGATATAGCCGGCGCGCACGTCCTCCTGGCCCAGGCGTTCGCGGATCAGGTCCAGCATCACGTCGTCGGGTACGAGCTCGCCGCGGTCCATGATCGCCTTGGCCTGTTTGCCCAGGGCGGTCTCGTTGGCCACGGCCTCGCGCAGGAGCACGCCGGTGGAGATGTGGGGAATGGAGTAATGGTCTTTCAGGAGCGCAGCCTGGGTTCCTTTTCCGGACCCGGGCGCACCCAGCAGAACGATTCGCATGAGACGGATTCCGTCCTCTAGAATAGGGCGTGAAACAGGGTGGCTACGCTACCCGCAAGCCGCCCCCCAGTCAAACCGGAGCCGGGGCGGAAATCCGGCTCAATCCAGGATGCCCCATGACCCGTAAAAACGTGCTCTATGCCCAGTCCGGCGGGGTGACCCCCGTCATCAACGCCACCGCCTGCGGCGTGATCGAAACCGCCCGCGCCCACCGCGACGCCATCGGCAAGGTCTACGCGGGCAAGGACGGCATCATCGGCGTCCTGCGCGAAGAACTGATCGACACCGGCAAGGAGCGCAAGGCCGACATCGCTGCGCTGCGCCACACGCCCGGCGGCGCCTTCGGTTCCTGTCGCTACAAGCTCAAGGGCATCGAGGACAACCTGCGCGAGTACGAACGATTGATCGAGGTCTTCAAGGCGCACGACATCGGCGTGTTCCTCTACAACGGTGGCGGCGATTCCTCCGACACCGCCTACAAGGTCTCGCAGATCGGCAAGAAGCTGGGCTTCCCGGTGCAGTGCCTGGGCGTGCCCAAGACCATCGACAACGACCTGCCCATCACCGACTGCTCGCCCGGCTTCGGCTCGGTGGCCAAGTACGTGGCCGTGAGCATCATGGAGGCCAGCCTGGACGTGGAGTCCATGGCCTCGAGTTCGACCAAGGTGTTCATCCTGGAAGTGATGGGGCGCCACGCCGGCTGGATCGCCGCCGCCGGCGGCCTGGCCCAGCGCGAGGCGGGCGACCCGCCCCACGTGATCCTGTTCCCGGAAGTCACCTTCGACGAGAAGGCCTTCCTGGCCAAGGTGGACAAGGCCGTGAAGACGCACGGCTACTGCTCCATCGTGGTGTCGGAAGGGGTGAAAGGCCCCGACGGCAAGTTCCTGTCCGACGCCGGGGTGCGCGATGCCTTCGGGCATGCCCAGCTCGGTGGCGTGGCGCCGGTGATCGCCGGGCTGGTCAAGGACAGGCTCGGCTACAAATACCACTGGGCCGTGTCCGACTATCTGCAGCGCTCGGCCCGTCACGTGGCCTCGAAGACCGACGTGGACCAGGCCTACGCCATGGGCAAGGCGGCGATCGAGCTGGCCCTGGCCGGCAAGTCCGGCGTCATGCCCGTGATCGAGCGGCTCTCGGACAAGCCGTACAGATGGAAGGCAGGCGAGGCGCCGCTCAGCCGCATGGCCAACCGCGAAAAGAAGATGCCGAAGAAGTTCATCACGAAGGACGGCATGGGCATCACCGCGGCGGCGCGAACCTACCTCGGCCCGCTGATCCGCGGCGAGGACTATCCCCCCTACGACCGCGAGGGCCTGCCGAAGTACGTGCGCCTCAAGCGCGTGCTGGCCGGGAAGAAGCTGCCGGATTTCGAAGTTTGAGCCTGGCGTCGCGCGCCGCCCTGGTCGGGGCGGCCCTACTGGCTTCCATCGCTGCGGTCGCCTCCGAAGCGGCTGCTGAAGCGCCCGGCGGCTTGTCCGGTGAACGCATTCGGGCGCACATCGAGTTTCTCGCCGACGACACCCTGGCGGGACGCCAGCCCGGAACCCCGGGTTACGACATCGCCGCCAACTACGTGGCCAGCCAGTTCCGTCAGCTGGGCCTGGCGCCCGCTGGTGGCGGCGACAGCTACCTGCAAGCGGTGCCCCTGCGCGAAGCGTTCCAGATCCCCGGCTCTGCGCGACTGAGTCATCACCGCGAGGGAGCGACCCGGGAGTTCGTGTTCGTTGAGGAGTTCTTCACCGGCGCCAGCCGCGCCTTCGAGGACAGCGGCGTGCGCGCCCCGCTGGTGTTCGTGGGTTACGGCATCAGCGCCCCGGCGTTGGACCACGACGACTATGCCGGCATCGACGTCGAGGGCAGGATCGTGGTCGCCTTCGCCGGGCAGCCCGCGTCCTTCCCCAGCGAGGAAGGCGCCCATTTCTCTTCCCGGACCCAGAAGCAGCGCGCGGCCGAGGCCGCCGGCGCGGTGGGCGCGATCCAGATTTACACGCCCCGTGCCGCACAGCGATTCGCCTGGGATCGGCTGGAATCCGTGGTCGGCGCGCCCGCCATGGGCTGGCTGGATGCGCAGGGCGAGGTTCATGGCGAGAGCGAGCAGATTCGGGGCGGCGCCCTGTTGCACCACGAGGCCGCGGATGTGCTGTTCGAGGGCGCGCCGCTGGCGCTCGCGGAACTGATCGCCCTGGACGAGGCCGCCGAGCCGCTGCCGGTCTTCGCGCTGGCGGGCGAGGCCGAGTTCGCCCAGCGCAGCACCCACGAGAACATCACCAGCCCCAACGTCGCGGCCCTGCTTCCCGGCGCCGATCCGTTGCTGGGCGATGAGGTGGTGGTCTACACGGCCCACCTCGATCACATTGGCGTCCTGCCCGGCGAAGGGCACGAGGACGCCATCAACAATGGCGCCCTCGACAATGCCGCCGGCATCGCCGTGATGCTGGAAACGGCGCGCCGGTTCACCGAGGACGAGCCGCCGCGGCGCTCGGTGCTGTTCCTGGCCGTGACCGCCGAGGAAAAGGGCCTGGTGGGCTCGGAGTATTTCGCCCACAACCCGACGGTGCCGCGTGAAGACCTGGTCGCCGTGGTCAATCTCGACATGCCCATGCTGCTGTACGACTTCGCTGACGTGATCGCCTTCGGCGCCTCTCACTCGAGCCTGGGCGAGGTGGTGGAGGTCGCCGCTGCCGCCGAAGACACGGCGCTTACGCCCGACCCCTGGCCGGAGCAGAACATCTTCGTGCGCAGCGACCACTACCGTTTCGTGGAGCAGGGCATTCCCTCGATCTTCCTCGTGACCGGTGTGAACACGCGGGGCGGCGAGACCGTTGGCGAAGGCATGAGCATCGCCATGAAGTTCCGGGAGGATCACTACCACCGCCCCTCGGACGAGCCCACGCTGCCCATCGACTATGCCGCCGCCACCCGCTTCGTGCGTATCAACCACGGCATCGGCGAACGCATCGCCAACACTGCCGCACGCCCCACCTGGCACGAAGGCGATTTCTTCGGCGAAACCTTCAGCCCGTAGGGCCGGCCCGGCCCCCCCCGGGGCCCCCGTCTGCGACGCGTTCACGCCAGTTCCGATAGAATTCGCGGCCATGAACGAGACCATCGCCATCCTGTGCACTTGCCCGGACGAGGCCACGGCGGAACGGTTGGCGCGGGGCATGCTGGACAACCGGCACGCCGCCTGCGTGAACATCCTGCCGTCCGTGCGGTCCCTGTATGTCTGGAACGGCGAGGTGAAGGACGAGCAGGAGGTGCTGATGATCATCAAGACCACCCATTCCCATTTTTTCGTCATCGAGCACTGGCTGCAGGAACATCATCCCTATGACGTTCCCGAGTTGCTGTCGCTCGATGCCGAGCACGTGTCCGAGCCCTACCTGAAGTGGCTGCGGACGACGGTATCGACGTGAGCGCGCCGCGGCGCTGACCTGGCGCGGCCCCGCGCGGCCCGGACTTCCATGCCCATGACCTTCTTCCTCCGGCTCCTGGCCCTCTTCCTGATGCTCGCGGGCGGTGGCGCGCGCGCGATCGAACCGGGCGAGGTGCGCCAGTATGGCGATGTGTTCGCGATTTCCGCCCGGGCGCTCGCCGCGAACCGCGTGGAAGTGCGCTGGGACATCGCCGAGGACTATTTCCTCTACAACAACCGCTTCCTGGCCTTCTCGACCACCACGCCGGGCGTCGAGCTGGGTGCCCCGGATGTGCCGCCCGGCGAGTTGACCTACGACGAGCTGCTCGGCGAAGAAGTGGTGAAGTTCCGTGATCGCCTGGCGGTGGCGGTACCGCTGTCCGTGGTGCCGCCCGGCACCCGACAGGTCAGCCTCGACGTCCGCTCCCAGGGCTGCCTGGAAAAGGTCCTGTGTTACCCGCCCACGACCCAGACCGTGCTGGTGAGCCTGCCCGCCTCGGTGGACATCGCCACCATCCCCGCGCCGCGGGCCCAGACGGAAACCCTGGCGTCGGCGCCGGTTCGGCCGCGGGTCAATCCGACGGATCCGGCCGCCGCGTCGCCCCAGCCGCTCGCTTCCGATGCGGCATCGAATTCCCTGCGGCCTTCGGCGCAGTCCTCGGCGCTGGACGAACTGCTCGGCAACGTACCCGCCGGCCCCGGCGCCGGTGACGCAGCGTTGCCGCCGGAGCAGGCCTTCCGCTACGAGGCCATCGCGCTGGACGAGGGGACGGCCCTGGTGCGCTTCACGGCAGAACCCGGCTACTACCTCTACGTCGACCATTTCGCCTTCCGGGTGGTCGCGGAATCCGGAGCGGCAGCGAGTTCGTCGGCCGCCCCGCTTGCCGAGGCCATCACGGGCAGCCAGGTCGCCGGAGGCGTGTCGGTCGATGCCGTCGAGCTTCCGGAAGGCACCATCAAGGACGACCCGGAATTCGGGCCGGTGCCGGTGATTTTCGGCCAGGCGGAAATTCCCGTGCGCTTCGCACGCCCCGCCGGCCCTGCGGTCACGGTCACGCTGGAGGCGGACTGGCAAGGGTGTCGCGACGGCGACATCTGTTACCCGCCGCAGACCGGGCGCATCCTCGTGGAGTTGCCGGCGGCTGCCGTCGCCCTGCAGGGTTCGGGAGGAGTAGGGGGCGCGGGAACGGGCGCGGGCCTGCAGCGGTCAGGGTCCGCCGCCGAAGGCGCAGGCGCGTCCGGCGAGCCGGCTTCCGAACCCTTTGGGTCCTCCTCGACCGCACCGGTGTCCGAGCAGGGCCGCCTGGCCACCCTGTTGCTGGAGAATCCCGCCGGGGCGATGGTCGCCTTCTTCTTGGCCGGCCTGCTGCTGGCCTTCACGCCCTGCGTGTTCCCGATGGTGCCCATCCTCTCCGGCATCATCGCCGGCGAAGGCGACCGCATCACCACGGCACGCGCCCTGACGCTGTCGCTGGTCTATGTCCTGGCCATGGCGCTGGCCTACACCGTGGCCGGCGTGCTCGCGGGGCTGTTCGGGAAGAACCTGCAGGCCGTGTTCCAGCACCCCGCCATCATCACCGCGGTGGTGGTCGTGTTCGTGCTGCTGGCGCTGTCGATGTTCGGCTTCTACGAGTTGCGGCTGCCCAGCCGCTGGCAGACCCGCATCACCCAGGCCAGCAACCGGATGAAGGGCGGTCGCCTGGGCGGCGTGGCCGTGATGGGGCTGTTGTCGGCGCTGATCGTTGGCCCCTGCGTGGCCCCGCCCCTGGCGGCGGCCCTGATCGTGATCGGCGAATCCGGCAGCCCGGTGCTCGGTGGCGCGGCCCTGTTCGCCCTGTCCCTGGGCATGGGGGCGCCGCTGGTCGCCTTCGGCGCCTCCGCCGGCCGGCTGCTGCCGAAGGCCGGCGCCTGGATGAACACCGTCCAGGCCGTGTTCGGCGTCGGCCTGCTGGCCCTGGCCATCTGGATGCTCGAGCGCATCGTCCCCGGGGTGCTGGTCATGGTGCTCTGGGGTCTGCTGGCGGTCGGCTGCGGCGTGTATCTCGGCGCACTGGAGCGCATTCCCGAAGGCGCCGGCGGCTGGGCGCGGCTGTGGAAGGCCCTGGGCGTGTCGCTGCTGCTGTTCGGCGCCATCCAGTTCGTCGGCGCGGCCTCCGGCGGCGACTACTGGCTCAAGCCCCTGGGACATTTCTCGGGCGGCGGCCAGGCGCAGGAGCACGTCGCCTTTCGCCGCGTCAAGTCGGTCGAGGACCTGGACAACGCGGTGGCCCAGGCCAACGCGCAGGGCCGGCCGGCGGTGTTCGACTTCTACGCGGACTGGTGCGTTGAATGCATCCGCATGGAGCGCAACACTTTCCCCGAACCCGAGGTCCAGGCCCTGCTGACGGAGATGACGCCCCTGCAGGCGGACGTGACGGCGCATGACGACGTGGACCAGGCCCTGATGCGACGCCACGGCGTGATCGGCCCGCCGGCCATCCTGTTCTTCGACCGCTACGGCAACGAACTGGAAGACTACCGCCTGGTGGGATATTTCGAGCCGACCGAATTCGCGGCGCATCTGCGCCAGGTGCTGGCGGCCTGGTGAATCCCGTACCGAATCACGGCGCCTGCCCGTCGGTTCCGGGTCACGGGACGCCGGGAGCATCCGCATTGCGGCGCTGTCCCGTTCCGGCAGGGGCGCCGAGCGCATGAGCCGCACGACACTGCTCGGCCTGGTCGTCGCGCTGGTGGCCGGCCTCGCGGGCGTGCTCACGGGGCTTTGGCTGCAGGAAGATCCCAACGCGACCGGCGCCGGAGCACCCGGCGAAGGCCCTGCCGCCCTGCACGGACGGCCACGCCCGCCGTTCGAACTGGGCGCCAGCGATGGCCGCCGGGTGAGCGCCGATGACTTCGACGGCCAGGTGCTGCTGGTCAACTTCTGGGCCACCTGGTGCGCTCCCTGCCGGGCCGAGATGCCCATGCTGGACGAGATCCAGCAATCCCACGCCGGGCGGGGCCTGGCCGTGGTCGGCATTGCCCTGGACGACGTGGCGCGCGCCCGCGAGTTCGCCGAGCGGCTGGGCATCGGCTACACCATCCTGGTCGGGGCCGGGGACGTGATGGCCACCAGCCTCGCCTTTGGCAACCGGGACGGCCTCCTGCCCTATACCGTGCTGGTGGACCGGGAAGGCACGGTGCGTTGGACGCACCTGGGCGAACTGGAACGCGACGAACTGATGGCGGAGCTCGAGCCTCTGCTCTGAACCGCGTTTCGGCGCGCCGTGAGGACTTGCCGGGCTGGAAACGGTAGCGATCGTCCCCAATACGGCGGCGAATTGTTTACAATGTTCGCCCCGTGGTGCAGACTGCCGCCCCTTGCTGGCCTCCGAGTCGTCATGACCCGCATTCTCGTCGTCAACGGACCGAACCTGAACCTGCTCGGCACGCGGGAGCCCGGCCAGTACGGCCAGCGAAGCCTGGAGCAGATCCTCGAGGAAATGCGTTACGTGGCCGCGGCCACGGGGCTGGAACTCGACGCCGTGCAGAGCAACGCCGAGGGCGACCTCATCGACGCGGTGCAGCAGGCGGGCCGTGACGGGGTTGACTGGATCATCCTCAACCCGGCCGGCTACACCCACACCAGCGTCGCCCTTCGGGACGCGCTGCTGGCGGTCGCAATCCCATTCATCGAAGTGCACCTGTCGGCCGTTTCGGCCCGCGAGCCATTCCGGCAGGTGTCGTATTTCGCGGACATCGCCGAGGGCGTGATCAGCGGCTTTCGCGGCGAGGGCTACCTGCTCGCGCTGCAGGCGATCCTCAACCGAATCGAACCCTGAGCAGAGGGCAAGGGCATGGACATACGTAAAATCAAGAAACTCATCGAACTGCTGGAGGAATCCAGCCTCTCGGAGATCGAGATCGTCGAGGGCGAGGAATCCCTGCGCATCAGCCGCGCCGGCCCGTCGGCGCCGCCGATGGCCTACGCGCCGCAGTACGCCATGCCGCCTGCACCGGCAGCCGCGGCGCCCGCGCCGGCGTCTGCGCCCGCCGCGGAGGGCGGCGCCGCCCCGGCCGAAGGCGA
This sequence comes from Gammaproteobacteria bacterium, assembly GCA_030426265.1. Lineage (GTDB taxonomy): Bacteria > Pseudomonadota > Gammaproteobacteria > Xanthomonadales > SZUA-36 > Marinihelvus. The sequence continues at coordinate 26,585 of JAUHYP010000003.1, forward strand.
CGGCATTCCGGACGGCCAGGTGGTCCGCGCGCCGATGGTGGGCACCTTCTACGCCGCCTCCAGCCCGGAAGCCGAGAACTTCGTGAGCAAGGGCCAGACCGTCGCGGTGGGTGACACGCTGTGCATCATCGAGGCCATGAAGATGTTCAACCAGATCGAGTCGGACCATTCCGGCACGGTGGTGGCCATCCTCGCCGAGAACGGCCAGCCGGTGGAGTACGACCAGCCACTGTTCGTGATCCGCTGACCGGCGACGACCATGGCCATCATGGAAAAGATCGTCATCGCCAACCGCGGCGAAATCGCCCTGCGCATCCACCGCGCCTGCCACGCCCTGGGCATCAAGACCGTGGCGGTGCATTCCACCGTGGACCGCAATCTCAAGCATGTCGCCCTGGCGGATGAGTCCGTGTGCATCGGGCCGGCGCCCGGTTCGGAGAGCTATCTCAACATCCCCGCCATCATCGCCGCCACGGAAGTGACGGACGCGGTGGCGGTGCACCCGGGTTACGGCTTCCTGGCCGAGAACGCCGACTTCGCCGAGCGCGTGGAGGAGAGCGGATTCATCTTCATCGGCCCGCGGCCCGAGACCATCCGCCTGATGGGCGACAAGGTCTCCGCCATCGAGGCCATGAAGTCCGCCGGCGTGCCCTGCGTGCCCGGCTCCGGTGGCCCCCTGGGCGATGATCCGGAGGAGATCGCCGCCATCGCGGCGAAGATCGGGTTCCCGGTGATCATCAAGGCCGCCGCCGGAGGCGGTGGGCGCGGGATGCGCGTGGTGCACGAGGAAAAGAACCTCGTCAGCTCCCTGAAGCTCACGCGCCAGGAAGCCGGCGCGGCGTTCGGCGACGACACGGTCTACATGGAGAAGTACCTGACCAACCCGCGCCACATCGAGATCCAGGTAATGGCCGATGAGCACGGCAACGCCATCCATCTCGGCGAGCGTGATTGCTCCACCCAGCGCCGCCACCAGAAAGTCATCGAGGAAGCGCCGGCGCCCGGCATCACCGCCCAGCAGCGCGCCGAAATCGGCGCGGTCTGCGTCGAGGCCTGCAAGCGCATCGGCTACCGCGGCGCGGGGACCTTCGAGTTCCTGTACGACGACGGCAATTTCTACTTCATCGAGATGAACACGCGCATCCAGGTGGAGCACCCGGTCACCGAGCGCATCACCGGTGTGGACCTCATCCGCGAGCAGATCCTGGTCGCCGCCGGCGAGAAGCTGAGTTGGAAGCAGGAAGACATCCAGATTCGCGGCCACGCGATCGAATGCCGCGTCAACGCCGAGGACCCGGAGAGCTTCATGCCCTGTCCGGGCACGATCGACGGCTTCCACACGCCGGGCGGGCCGGGTATCCGGGTGGATTCCCACATCTACGACGGCTACCGCGTGCCGCCCAATTACGACTCCATGATCGCCAAGGTCATCGCCCACGGCCACGACCGTGAGACCGCCATCGCCCGCATGCGCGTGGCGCTGGACGAGATGGTCCTCGGCGGCATCAAGTCCAACATCCCGCTGCACCAGTGGCTGCTGAAGGACCCCGGCTTTCTCGCGGGTGGTTTCAACATCCACTACCTGGAAAAGCGCCTCAAGGAACGGGCCGGCCCCGAGGAGTGAGCGGAGAAGCCGCCAAGCCGGCTTTTCTCGAAGTGAGCCTGACCCTGGAACGGCGCCACGTCGAGGTGGCCGAGGAGCTGATGCTCGCCCAGGGCGCCCTTGCCGTCACCCTGACCGACCACGGGGACACGCCCCTGTGGGAACCGGGCGTCGGCGAAACACCGCTCTGGGAGGCCGTGCGCCTGACGGGTCTGTTCGACCCGGCGGTGGATCGCGAGCGCCTGCTCGCCGCCCTGGCCCTGTTGCCCCTCGAGAAGGAGCCCGAGACTTCCGGCCTCGACGACCAGCCCTGGGAACGGGCCTGGATGGACCGCTTCGAGCCCATGCGCTTCGGCCAGCGGTTGTGGATCGTTCCCACCGGCGCCACGCCGCCGGACCCCTCGGCCTGCCTGCTCCATCTCGATCCCGGCCTGGCCTTCGGCACGGGCACGCACCCGACCACGCGCTTGTGCCTGGAGTGGCTGGACGGCGCCGGCCTGGACGGCAACGGGGTGCTCGACTTCGGCTGCGGCTCCGGCGTCCTGGGCATCGCCGCGGCCCTGCTGGGTGCGGAATCGGTGCTGTGCATGGACTACGATCCGCAGGCCGTTTGGGCCACGGACCAGAATGCGGAACGTAACGGCGTCGCGGAGCGCGTCCGGGCCCGGGAAGGCGACCGGCCCGCAGCCGGCGCCTGGGACGTGGTCATCGCCAACATCCTGGCCGGTATTCTCGAACGCCTGGCGCCGGAGCTGGTGGCCGCTGTCAAACCGGGTGGCCGCCTGCTGTTGACCGGCATTCTCGAGGAGCAGGCCGATTCCGTTCAGGCCCGCTACCGTGAAGCCGGCCTGGACCTGCGCGTGTCCGGCGCGACGGAGGGCTGGGTGCGCATGGAGGGTGTGCGTTCGTGAGTGCGATGCCGCAGCAGGGGGCCGGACAGGAGGCGGGGAACGAAACCGGGCGCCCGTCGGGTTCCCGTCGTCCCGCCCACGTACCGCGGCTCCCCGGCCCGCGCGCCCATCCCCTGCGCTGGCTGTGGCAGCAGTTCGTGGACAGCTTCGCCTACTGGCTGTTTCCCTGCCTGTGTTTCCTGCTGCCCGCGCGGGCGGCCAATACCGTGGCCCGTTTCCTCTCGGGGCAGGCCTGGCTGTACCGCTTTCACGCCGAGAACGGCCGGGACAACATGGCCGCGGTGTTGAAGGAGGGCGATCCCGAACAACGCCTGCGCACGCTGCGCCTGGTGCGCTTCCTCGACGCCGTGGACGCCTGGCACGGTCACTTCAGCTCCGACCGACGCATCGCGCGCCACCTGGTGTCCGGGCCGGAGCGCTGGCCCGAGGCCGACAGCCTGGTGTTGCTCGGCACCCACCTCGGCCCCAGCACCTTGTTCCTGCGCTGCCTCGCCGCCGCCGGCTACACGCCGCGCTTCGTGTTTCGGGACATTCCCCGCAACTGGCTGTTCCGTTCCCCGGTGTACTACGCGCACCTGCGCTTCCGCATGGCCTACCTGCGCCGGGTCTGCCGTGGCAAGGAAATCCGGGTACCGGGTGGACGCGACGCCGTGGCGCGCTCCCTGGGCGAACCGGGCGTCGGCCTGGTGCTGCTGCTGGATGCGCCGGCCGGGCATTCACGGGCGCGGGCCCTCTCACTGCTCGGCCACCGCCTGCCGGTCGACCCCCGGGGACTGGGCATGGCCGTGGAAAAGGGCGCCACCGCGGCCCTGTTCGCCATGACCTGGGACGCGGCCAGCGGCAAGCGCGTCATCGAGGTCAGCGACGCCGGCTCCCTGTCCGACCGCGACGCCACCCTGGCCCGGATGGGCCGGTTCCTGGACGAACGCCTGGCCCGGGACCCGGCACAGTGGCAGCTGTGGACCACGGCGCAGGCCGTGCTGCAGCAAGCCGACTGAGCCGCCGGGGAGACCTCGCGGCTCGATTGAATCCCCCGCCGGCCTGTCCGAAGATGGGTCGCTGAACCAACGGAACGTCATGGCAAAGCTCTACTTCTATTACTCGGCGATGAATGCCGGCAAGACCACGGTGCTGCTGCAGTCCGCCTGGAACTACCGGGAGCGCGGCATGACGCCGCTGCTGTTCACGCCGCGCATCGACGACCGCTACCGGGTCGGCACCATCCGCTCACGCATCGGCCTGGAAGCCGAGGCGCTGACCTTCGATGCCGGCTCCGACCTGCTGGAACGCACGCGGGAGGAGCTGGAGCGGCACAGCGTCCACTGCGTGCTCGTGGACGAGGCCCAGTTTCTTTCGCGCGACCAGGTCTACCAGCTCTCCGAGGTCGTGGACCAGCTGGACATCCCGGTGCTGTGCTTCGGCCTGCGCACGGATTTCCAGGGCGAGTTGTTCGAGGGCAGCCGCCACCTGCTGGCCTGGGCGGACGAACTGGAGGAGCTCAAGACCATCTGCCACACCGGCCGCAAAGCCACCATGGTCGTGCGGGTGGACGAGCACGGCTACGCCGTCCGCGAGGGCTCGCAGGTGGAGATCGGTGGCAACGACCGCTACGTCTCGGTCAGCCGCAAGGAGTTCAAGGCCGTGTTTTCCGGCGGCAAGCGGGTGAAGTTCATCGAGCCTCCGGACGGATCGCAGGACGATTCGCCGGACCAGGCCGGGGGCGGGCTGCTCTGAGGAACACTTGCATCGACGACCCGGATCGCGCGATGCTGCGGCCATGCGCTGGTTGCTGATCCTGATCATCGTGCTGCTGCTGGGCTGGCAGTTGATGCCCGACCCGGAGCCCGTTCCCATCGAGAAGACCTTCATCGCCGAACCGGTGCAGCGCCTCGAGGACGCCAAGGCCCTGGAGCAGCAGTATCTTGAGGCGGACGAGGCGCGCAAACAGCGCCTGGAAGACGCGCTGGAAGGCGACGGTTGAGTCTCAGCGCTGGCAGCGCGGGCAGTAGAAGCTCGAACGCTGGCCGATGACCTTCTGGCGGATTTCCGCCCCGCACTGGAAACATCCCTCTCCCGCACGGCCGTAGACCAGCAGGTCCATCGCGAAGTAGCCGGGCGCGCCGTCACTGTTCACGTAGTCGCGAAGCGTGGTGCCCCCGCGCTCGATGGAGCGGGCGAGCACGTCGCGGATGGCTCCCGCCAGCCCCTCGTAGCGCGCCAGCGAGATCCGACCCGCCGGGCGCGTCGGGTGGATTCCGGCCATGTACAGGGCCTCGGAGGCGTAGATGTTGCCCACGCCCACCACCACCCGGCCATCCATGATGAAGGTCTTCACCGCCGCGCGGCGGCCGCGGGCCAGACCGTGCAGCCATCGGCCGTCGAAGGTCCCGCCCAGGGGCTCGGGTCCCAGGTGACTGAGCAGGGGATGGTCCTCGGCGTCTCCCTCGACCCAGAGAAGGGCGCCAAAGCGTCGTGGATCGTTGAAGCGTACGACCGCTTCGGCCGTTTCCAGGTCGAAATGGTCGTGGGTCCGGGGCGCGGCGCCGTCGGTGACCACCCGCAGTGAACCGGACATGCCCAGGTGCACCAGCAGCGACCCGCCGGCGTCGGTGTCGATGAGCAGGTACTTGGCCCGGCGCCGCAGTCCGGTGACGGTGGCGCCCCGGGCCTTCTGCACCGCCTCCGGCACCGGCCATCGCAGCCTCCGTTCGCGCACGGTGATGCCCGCCAGGCGACGGCCCTCCAACCAGGGACGGACCCCGCGCAGGGTGGTTTCGACTTCGGGCAACTCGGGCATGGGCTGTATCCTCCGGCGGCGAACGCTACCATAGGCGCACCTTTCCGGCATGGGTCCCCGCCATGCGCTCCGCCATTCCATGACGCCCATTGCATGACATCGCACTCATGACATCTTCTCCCGACGCGGCCGACCTCGACACGGACGACCCGCCGGTGCTGGTGGGCGTGGACACCGGCGGCACCTTCACCGACCTGGTGGCCTGGAAGGCGGGCCGCCTGCTGCACGGCAAGGTGCTTTCGACGCCCGACGACCCCTCGCGGGCCATCATCGAGGGCCTGCGCCGCCTCGGCCTCGACGAGCGCGACGTGATCGTCATCCACGGCACCACCGTGGGCACCAATGCCGTGCTGGAGGGCAAGGGCGCCCGGGTGGCCTACGTCACCAGTGCCGGTTTCCGCGACGTGCTGAGCCTGGCGCGGCAGAACCGTCGCGAGGTCTATGCGCTGGAGCAGCCGGTCCAGCCCCCGCCCGTGCCCGAGGAACGCTGCCTGGAAGTCGCGACCCGCTGCGACCACCAGGGTGCGCTGCTCGCCCGGGCCACCGACGAGGAGCTGGCGGCGCTGAAGGCGTCACTGGACGCCCTGGACGTGGACGCGCTGGCCGTGAACCTGCTCTACGCCTTTCTCTGCCCGGAAGAGGAACAGCGAATCGCCGCCATCGCGGGCGGTGAGCGCTTCGTCAGCCTGGCCAGCGAGGTGCTGCCCGAGATTCGTGAGTACGAACGCGGCATCGCCACCTGGCTGAATGCCTCGGTGGGCCCGGTGATCGCCCGCTACCTGGCCCGGCTGGCGGAGGGCCTGCCGCGGGCGCGGATTTCCGTGATGCAGAGTTCCGGGACGACGGTGGCGGCCGACCAGGCGGCGGCTGGCGCCGTGCGCCTGCTGCTGTCCGGCCCGGCCGGCGGAATCGCCGCCGCGCGGCTGATCGGCGCGGTGACCGGCCGCCGTCGCTTTCTCACCCTGGACATGGGGGGCACCTCAACGGACGTCGCCCTGCTCGACGGCGAGATTCCACTCACCCATTCCTCCCGCATCGCCGGCTGGCCGCTGACCGTACCCACCGTCGACATTCACACCATCGGCGCCGGTGGCGGGTCCATCGCCCGCGTGGACGAGGGCGGCATGCTGCTGGTGGGGCCGGAATCGGCCGGCGCCGAACCGGGTCCGGCCTGTTACGGCCAGGGCGGCGAAGCCGTCACGGTGACCGACGCGAACCTCGTGCTGGGTCGAATTCCGGCGGATACGCTGCTCGGGGGCTACCTGCCCCTGGACGCCGAGGCCGCGGCCCGCGCCATGGACGCCCTGGCGACCGACCTGGGCTGTCGCCGGGTGGCGGCGGCCCGGGGCGTGCTGCGGCTGGCCAACGAGCACATGGCCCGCGCCCTGCGCGTGATCTCGGTGGAGCGCGGGCACGACCCGCGCGATTACGCCCTGCTGTGCTTCGGCGGCGCCGGCGGCCTGCATGCCTGCGAGTTGGCGGAACTGCTGGACCTCGATACCGTGGTCCTGCCCGCACTGGCCGGTGTGCTCTCGGCCCAGGGCATGCTGGCCTCCGAGCCGGGAAGGGAGTTGTCCCGGGCCGTGCTCGGGAGGCTGGAAGCGCAGCGTCGGGAGGACCTGGAGTCGGCCTTTGTGGCGCTGGAAGCCCGCGCCACCGAGGAACTGGCCGCAGAGGGCGTGGCGACCGATACGCTCGGCTTCCGCCGGCGGTTGGAATTGCGATACGAGGGCCAGAGCGCCACGCTGGTGCTCGACGACGCCCCGGGAACGGACCTCGCCGAGGCCTTCCACGCGGCCCACGAGGCCGGCAGCGGCCATCGCCTGGAGCGGCCGGTGGAACTGGTCAACCTGCGCCTCTCGGCCCGTGCGCCGGCCGCCATCGACAGCCTGGAGCGGCCGCGTCGGTCTCCGGCCGGATCTGGCCAGGGGCGGCGCGTGTTCATGACCGACCTGCAACAGGCCGTGCCGGTCCTGGACCGGGACAGCCTGCCGACCGGCGAAGCCGTCCCCGGCCCCGCCATCGTCACCGACCGCGCCGCCACCGCCTGGGTGGCTCCCGGCTGGCGCGCCGAACCCGACGAATGGGGCAACCTCGTGCTCCGCCGTCGCGGCTGGAAACGGTGAGCCACAAAAAAACCCGCCGGGTGGCGGGTTTTCGAGGCAAGCGCGGGTGGCTCCGGCTTACTTGATCTTTGCTTCCTTGTAGACCACGTGCTTGCGGACGACGGGATCATATTTCTTGATCTCCATCTTGCCCGGCATGTTCTTCTTGTTCTTGTCGGTGGTGTAGAAGTGGCCGGTGTCTGCAGTGGACACCAGGCGGATCTTTTCGCGGTTCGACTTGGCCATGATGCGACTCCCGTCAGACGTTTTCGCCGCGGGTGCGCAGATCCGACAGAACGGCGTCGATGCCCTTCTTGTCGATGATACGCAGACCCTTGGTGGACACACGGAGCTTCACCCAACGGTTCTCGCTCTCCACCCAGAAACGATGGGTGTGGAGGTTGGGCAGGAAGCGGCGTTTGGTCTTCACATTGGAGTGAGACACGTTGTTACCGGTCATCGGTTTCTTGCCGGTGACCTGACAGATTCTGGACATGGGACTTTCCCGTACGTCAATGGGCAAAACAGCCGCACTTTATACCGAAAAAGCGGAATGGGTGCAAGGTTTTCATGCCCGAATCGCATCATCCGCGCTACAGCATGCCACGGGCAGCCATGGAGACGGGCTCGCCGTCGCCGACCACGAAGTGATCCAGGAGGCGGATTTCCAGCAGCGCCAGGGCATCCCGAAGACGCCGGGTGATGGCCTGGTCCGCCAGGCTGGGCTCGGATACCCCGGAAGGATGATTGTGCGCCACGATCACGGCGGCCGCGCCCAGCAGCAGGGCCTTTTCCGCCACCACCCGTGGATAGACGCAGGCGCCGTCGATGGAGCCCTTGAACAGCTCCTCGCAGGCGATGACCCGGTGGCGCGTGTCCAGGAACAGGCAGGAGAACACCTCGCGGCGCCGATCGCGCAGGGCCGCCTTGAGGTAGGCCAGCGTGTCGGCCGGGCTGGTCAGTGGCCGCCCCCGCCTCAGGCCTTCTTCGAGCTGGCGGCGCACCAGCTCACGGGCGGCCACCAGGGCCCGCGCGCAGGCGGGGTTCCAGCCGGGCAGGGCGGCCAGGGCCGGCTCCGCCAGGGCGCCCAGGCCACGCACGCCACCGGCGGCCGAGAGGGCGGAAGCCGCCAGTGCGCGGGCCTGTTCCCGGCCGACGCCGGCGCCGAGCAGATCGGCCAGCAACTGCAGGTCCGCGGCCGGCGCGATGCGCGCTTCATCCCCCGTGGGTTCGGTTCGACAGGCTTCCATGGCCGCAGTGTGCGCCCCGCGCGCCGCCCCGCACAGCGCGGAACCGCCTGGCGCGGCGTGGGAAAATGCTTAAAAAAATCGGTGAACTCCGACGCCTCCTTGGTATAGTAGGCGCATAGGGAGAACGAAAAACCGGGACCGGCGTAGCCACGACGCTGGGCACCAGGGACGGGATATCAGTTGCTGAGACACTCATCAACGCAGGGGAGCCATGGCGGGGGATTCTGAGCGGACGCCGGTGCGTCTGCGCGTGCTCGATGCCCGATTGGGCAGCGAGTTTCCATTACCGGATTACGCCACCGACGGTTCCGCCGGCATGGACCTGCGCGCCATGGTGGATGCGCCCCTGGACATCGCACCCGGAGACACCCGGTTGATTCCCACCGGGTTCGCCATGCACGTGGCCGATTCCGGGCTCGCCGCCATCATCCTTCCCCGCTCCGGACTGGGCCACAAGCACGGCCTGGTGCTGGGCAATCTCGTCGGACTCATCGACAGCGACTACCAGGGGCAGGTCTTCGTCTCCTGCTGGAACCGCTCCACCACGGCCTTCCGCGTCGAGCCCGGCGCACGCATCGCCCAACTGGTGTTCGTGCCGGTGGTCCAGGCTGCCTGGGAAGTCGTGGACGATTTCGAGGCCTCTGACCGTGGCGCCGGCGGGTTCGGCCACACCGGGGCGGGCTGAGCATGGCGCGCCGTACACTCGCGGACATCGTCGGGACCCGTTCCCCGGCCAACAGCATGCTCGCCGCGCCCTGGCCCTATCTGCTGTCCGGTTCCATCATCGTGATCGTTGCGGCCCTGTTCATGATCATGGGCACCACCGATGAATCCCGATCGGACAAGGCGCGCAACGAGGCCCGCCAGTCCGTCGACCAGATGAGTCGCGTTGTCCAGGAAATCCAGGAACTGCTGCAGAACGGCACGGTCCAGGCCCTGGCGGAACGGGCCCTCGCGGGTGAACCGGTCAGTGCGACATTGCTGGCCGAGACCCGGAACCTGATCCCCGAGGTCACCGACGTGCACGTCTACAGGCCGGACGTGTTCATGATGGATCTCGACCTGCTGGGCGACAACGGCTTCATTCTGCTGGACATCATGGCTGCGGCCGTTGAAGAGGAACGCTCCCCGGTCCAGATCATCGAGGACGATGGCCTGAAATACCTCGCCGGTGGTTCGGCCATCGGCCGCGCCATCCAGGGCAAGGGCTTCCTGGTGGTCTACCTCGACCCGACCTACCTGCTGAACCTGTTCAACATCGCCGAGCCCGCCGCCGGTTACATCGGGCTCGAACACGCCACCGGCGCCAATGCCCCCGTCAAGCTCAAGGAAATCGGCGGCGGCATCCCCGCCGGGCACAGCATGCAGCGCGTCCCGGTGCCCGGATCCATGCTGCAGGTGGTGTACCCGGCCAGCCGCCAGGACAGCCTGGTCGGCGGCAGGGAACAGACCGTGCTCCTGATCCTCGGCGCCCTGTTGCTGGGCTTTGGTCTGTACCGGCACCGGGTGTTGCACAAGAAGCTGCCTCCCGCGGAGACCATGCCCGAGCGTTTCGTCACCCTGCGCGAGCGCGATCGTGGAACGGCCGGGCGTCCGCCCACGCTGGCGGACCATCGCCGCGAGCCCGCCCTGGGCCCGCCCGAGCCGAAGCAGCCTCCGGCCAGGCCCGCGACCAAGCCGCTGACGCCCCAGACCCGGGAGGTCGACCTGGACCGCCCGACCCGCCCGACGGGCTTCGACCGCCCGGCCGATTCGCCCTTTGTCGGACGGATTTCCCAGCCGGCGTCTTCAGATGCGGATGAACTCCCGCCCTCGTTGCGCCCTGCGGCGGAAGAAGCGCCGGCGGCAACCGTCCAATCGACCCCGCCGGGCCAGCCGCCGGCAGGGGATGACGAACCGCCATCCCTGCGGCCACGCAAGGACGGCGACGCGACGAAGCCCGCCATTGCCGGCGGCGTGGCGGGCGCTTCCGTGCCCAATGACCCATCCCCGGAGCAGGGTGCCGCCGCCGTCACCCTGAAGAGCGAGATCTTCCGGGCCTACGACATTCGCGGCGTGGTCGGGAAGACCCTGGACCGCAGCGTCGCCTACCAGATCGGCCAGTCCATCGGCAGCCACGCGCGCGACGGCCTCGCCAACATCGTGGTGGTGGGCCGGGACGGGCGCCATTCCGGCCCGGAGCTCGCCGAAGGTCTGGTGGAGGGCCTGCGAGCGGCCGGCTGCAACGTCATCGACATCGGCGTGGTGCCCACCGGGGTGCTGTACTGGGCCGCCTGGGAGCTGGCCAAGGGCACCGGTGTGATGGTCACCGGCAGCCACAATCCGCCGGACTACAACGGCTTCAAGATCATGGTGGGCGGCCACACCCTCGCCGGCGATGACATTTTCCAGTTGTTCGAGCGGATCCGGTCCGGGAATTTGCGGACCGGGAAAGGCCTGGTGCACCGTGAAGACGTGCTCGAGGGTTACCTGGACCGCATCGCCAACGACATCCAGCTCGCCCGCCCCCTGAAGGTGGTGGCCGATTGCGGCAATGGCGTCGGCGGTGTCTGTGCGATCGAAGTGCTGCGGGCCATCGGCGCCGAGGTCATTCCGCTGTACGAGGACGTCGACGGCGACTTCCCGAACCACCACCCCGATCCCAGCGAACCGGAAAACCTGCGTGACCTGATCGAATCGGTGCGAATGACCGGCGCCGACCTGGGCCTGGCCTTCGACGGGGACGCCGACCGCCTGGGCGTGGTCACGCCGGCCGGGCAGATCGTGTTCGCCGACCGCGTGATGATGCTGTATGCGCGGGAAGTGCTGTCCCGCAAACCCGGTTCCACGATCATCTACGACGTCAAGTGCACCGGCCATCTCGACACCGTGATTCGCAAGGCCGGTGGCGAGCCCGAGATGTACAAGACGGGCCACTCGCTGATGAAGAACCGCATGAAGGAAATCGGCGCGCCGCTGGCGGGCGAGATGAGCGGCCACTTCTTCTTCGAGGACCGCTGGTACGGCTTCGACTGCGGCATCTATTCCGCCTGTCGCCTGCTGGAGATTCTCGCCACGAAGGAGGAGGCGCCGGAAGACGTGTTCGCCGCGCTGCCCGACTCGGTGAGCACGCCCGAGCTCAAGGTGCACCTGGCCGAGGGTGAAAATCACCCGTTCATCGAGCGCTTCAAGGAAGCCGCCGAGTTTCCGGGCGCGCGCGTCAGCACCATCGACGGCCTTCGCGCCGACTTCCCCATCGGCTGGGGCCTGGTGCGGGCGTCCAACACCACGCCCATCCTGGTGCTGCGTTTCGACGCCGAGAGCGAAGGCGCGCTGAAGCGGGTGCAGGAAATCTTCCGTGAGCAGTTGCTGGCGGTGAAGCCGGACCTGGAGTTGCCGTTCTGAACGGCTTGGCGCTGATCGATCCGGGCCCCGGACCTCGTGCGGGTCCTCGACAGGCAGGACCTGCCCACAGCGTGGCGAAGGGCTTCAAAGGGTCCTGCATGGTCGCCGCTTGGGCGCTGGTGCTGAGCGGCCCCGCCGTGGCCTGGGAGACGGAGAAGGCGCGCGTGATCACCCGCGACGCGAAGCCGATGGAGTGCATCTCGCGCGTGTCCGTTCGGCAGGTCGATGGCCGGGAAGCCTTCGTCAGCCCGCAGCAGTTCTACCTCGACCCGGGGCGCCACTCGTTGAGCGGCACCGTCGCGCTCGACACCCGCTACTGCCCGGTGGGACCGGGCAACGAGTACGCCGCCGTCGCGCCCCTGGAGGCGGACTTCGAGGCCGGCAAGACCTACTTCCTTGGCTTCGACCACAGCGCGCCCGACCGGGCGGAGTGGTCGCTGGTGGTCTGGAAGGTGGAGTGAGGGCGCCCGCCCTCAGTAGGCGAAATCCCTGAACACCGGGTCCACTGACCCGCCCCATTCGTTTTCGAACAATTCGAGCTTCCGGTCGGCCGGTGTGAGGCCGGTTTCGGCGGTTTCCTGCAGGGGCGAGAGAAAGCCCGTTTCGTTGTCCCCGGCCGCGTCCAGGCGGTTACGGGCCGCCAGGCCGTCATGGGCCAGGCGCAGCAGTTCCAGCGCGATTTCGCGCAGGTCTCGTCCGCGAATCACCGCCCGCAGCCCGAGACGGGCCGCGTCACGCCGCAGTTGCAAACGCTCGTCCAGGCTCCAGGTGGCGGCGAGGTCCCAGGCCGCATCCAGGCTGGGGCCGTGATACAGCAGGCCGGCCCAGAACGCGGGCAGGGCGCAGAGCCGCCGCCAGGGGCCGCCGTCGGCGCCGCGCATCTCCAGGAACCGCTTCAGCCGCACTTCGGGGAAGGCGGTGGTCAGGTGATCCTCCCAGTCCTTCAGCGTCGGCTTCTCACCCGGCAGGGCGGGCAGTTTCGCGTCCAGGAAATCACGGAAGGACTGGCCGGAGGCGTCGACATAGCGGTCGCCGCGCTTCACGAAGTACATGGGTACGTCCAGCATGTAGTCCACGTAGCGTTCGAAGCCCATGTCCCCCTCGAACACCCAGGGCAGCATGCCGGTGCGGTCCGGATCGGTGTCCTCCCAGACGTGGGAGCGATAACTGAGGTAACCGCAGGGCCGGCCTTCGACGAAAGGCGAATTGGCGAACAGGGCCGTGGCCACCGGCTGCAGCGCCAGGGAGGTGCGGAACTTGCGCACCATGTCGGCCTCTGACTCGAAGTCGAGGTTGACCTGCACGGTGCAGGTGCGGCTCATCATGTCCAGGCCCATGGTTCCGACCTTCGGCATGTAGTTGCGCATGATCCGGTAGCGGGACTTGGGCATCCACTGCATGTCCTCCCGGGCCCATTTCGGGTGGAAGCCCATGCCGAGAAAGGCGACGCCCAGGGGGTCGCAGACGGCCTTGACCTGGGCCAGGTGTGTGTTGACCTCCCGGCAGGTCATGTGGAGGTCGTCCAGCAGAGCGCCGCTGAGTTCCAGCTGGCCGCCGGGCTCGAGGGTGATGGAGGCGCCCGTGTCGTCCAGCAGGGCGATGATGTTGCCGTCCTCCACCTGCGGCCGCCAGTCGAACTGGGTGGCCATGCCGCTGAGCACGGCGCTGATCCCCCGCGGGCCGTCGTAGGGCAGCGGGCGCAGGTCGTCGCGGGTGAATCCGAACTTCTCGTGCTCCGTGCCCAGGCGCCACGCATCGCGTGGTTTGCAGCCGGAAGCCAGGTACTCGACGAGCTCGCGGCGGTGCTCGATCACCGCGCTGGATGCCTGTCCCCCCAAGGCCGGGTCTCCTGAATACGAAGGATGGATTAGGATAAACCATATCGATGGCGAACCGCGCGGCCCCGCACGCATGATGGGACGCATGATGGACCCCGGGTACGGGGGTGCTTGGACAACCCGCGGGGCAGCCACCCGTCGCGCTACCTGGACCTTGGGGGACTAGGGCCTGTTCAGACCGACCCACAATCGCACGCTGACGCGCGCCCTCGCGGGCGGCCCGTCGGGCGTGCTCGCCTGCCTGATGGCGGGCGCCCTGTTGCTCAGCGCCTGCGGCGGGGACGGCGAGGCGCCGCGCGATCGTTCGCGCACTGTCCGCCCCGTGGACCTGGTGCTCACCGACGCCGGCCGCCCCGATCCGTCGGTGCTCGCCGTCGAACAGGTGCTGCACCGGGACAACGGCGAGGAGCCGCAGACCCTGGACCCGCACCTGGCCGAGGGGGTGCCCGCGGGCAACATCCTGCGCGACCTCTTCGAAGGCCTCACCGCGGAGGGCGCGGACGGACGCGTGGTGCCGGGGGCGGCGATGCGCTGGAACATCAGCCGGGACGGGCTCACCTACACCTTCTACCTGCGCCGGGAGGCCACCTGGTCCAACGGCGATCCGCTGCGCGCACAGGACTTCGTCTGGTCCCTCAGGCGCAGTGCCGACCCGATCACCGCCTCGAACTCCGCCGGCATGCTGCTGCCGATCGAGAATGCCGGGTTGGTGCTCGCCGGCCAAAGGCCGCCCGAGGACCTGGGCGTGGAGGCGCTGGACGAGTTCACCCTGCAGATCCGCCTCGCGGATCCGACGCCGTACTTCCTGTCCCTGCTCAGCCACCCGTCCACCTATCCGCTGCACCGCGAGAGCCTGGAGCGCCACGGCGATCGCTTCTCCCGCCCCGGCAACCTCGTCTCCAACGGGGCCTTCGTGCTGGACCGCTGGCGGGTGCGCTCGCGCATCGAACTCGTGCGGAACGAGCGCTACTGGGATGCGGACAACACGTTGCTGGAGCGGGTGGTCTACTACCCCCTGGAGGACCTCTCCACCTCGCTCAAGCAGTTTCGTTCCGGCAAGCTGCACTGGACCTACGAGGTGCCCAACAACCAGTTCGACTGGCTGCGCCGGCACTACGCGGACGAGCTGGTCGTCAGTCCCTGGCTGGGCTCGTACTTCTTCGGCTTCAACCTCACCCGCGAACCCTTCATCGAAAGCCCGCAGTTGCGCCGTGCGCTGGTGCTGGCGATCGACCGTGAACTGATCACGGAAAAAGTGACGCAGTTCGGCGAGGCGCCGTCCTTCACCCTGGTGCCGCCCGGTGTGGGGGACTACGTGTCGCCGGTGCCGGAGTACGCCACCTGGACGCAGGAAGAACGCGAAGCCGAGGCCCGTCGTCTCTATGCGGCGGCCGGGTACACCGAGTCCGACCCGCTGCGCATCGAGATTCGCTACAACACCAGCGAAAACCACAAGAAAGTCGCCCTGGCGCTGGCCTCGCTCTGGAAACAGGTGCTCGGCGTCCAGGCCACGCTGGTGAACGAGGAATGGAAGGTGTTTCTCCAGAACCGTTCGCAGCGCGTGCTGACCCAGGTGTTCCGCGCCGGATGGATCGGTGATTACGCCGACCCCTACAGCTTCCTGCAGCTGTTCCGCACCGGTGACGGGCAGAATGATTTCGGGTTCAGTGACTCGCTGTATGATTCCCTCCTGCAACAGATCGCCGCCGAACGCATCCCGGCGCGGCGTCGCCGGCTGATGCAGGAAGCCGAGCGCGTGCTGCTGGAGGACCTGCCGATCATTCCGGTGTACACCTACGTGACCAAGCGACTCGTGGACCCGCACCTGCGCGGCTGGGACCACAACGTCATGGACCACCACCCCAGCAAGCACATGTTCCTGCTCCGCTCCCGGCCGGCGGCGGACCCGGCGCCGGCGGTCGCGCCCGCGGAGGCGTCCGGCCCCGAGCCCACGCCCGGGCCCACGCCAGAGCCCACGCCCGAGCCCGATGCGCCGCCGCCGGAAATCGACGCTGCGACGGCCCTGGATGCAGGCGACGGCGGATGACCCTGGACCAGAGCTTCGTTCGCCACATCACCCGGCGCCTGCTCAGCGTGCTGCCGACGCTGCTCATGCTCATCACCGTGGTGTTCTTCCTGGTTCGCGTGGCGCCGGGCGGGCCCTTCGACAGCGAAAAGGCGCTGCCGCCGGAAATCCAGGCCAACCTCGAGGCCAAGTACCACCTCGACGAGCCCCTGCTGCAGCAGTATTTCCGCTACCTGGGCCAGATCCTGGTGCTCGATTTCGGCCCGTCCTTCCAGTACAAGGACTGGACGGTCAACGAGCTCATCGCCCAGGGCTTTCCCGTTTCCCTCACCATCGGCGCCCTGGCCATGCTGCTGGGCTTCGTGCTGGGCGTGAGCATCGGCGTGGGCGCCGCGCTGCGGCAGAACTCGGCGGCCGATTTTTCCACCATGGGTTTCGCCATGCTGGGGGTGTCCATACCCAACTTCGTGGTCGCGCCGTTGCTGATCCTGCTGTTCGCGGTGTACGGCGGCTGGTTGCCTGCCGGGGGCTGGGACTGGACCTGGCAGAGCGCCGTGCTGCCGGTGGTCACCCTGGCCCTGCCGGTGATCGCCTACATCGCCCGGCTGATGCGCGGCAGCATGATCGAGGTGCTGCACAGCAATTTCATCCGCACGGCGCGGGCCAAGGGGCTGCCGGAGCGGCAGGTCATCCTGCGCCATGCGCTGAAGCCGGCGCTTTTGCCGGTCATCTCCTACATGGGCCCGGCCACGGCCGCGCTGATCACGGGCTCGGTGGTGGTGGAGCGGATCTTCTCCATACCGGGGCTCGGCAGCTATTTCGTGCAGGGCGCGCTGAACCGCGACTACACCCTGGTCATGGGCGTGGTGCTGTTCTACGGCGTGCTGATCATCGCCCTGAACTTCATCGTCGACCTGCTCTATTCCATCCTCAACCCGAAGATCGCCTATGAAGAGCTCTGAGGCGACCACGGCCGGGGTGGGTGCGCCGGCGGCGGAGCTCGATCCCTTCGAGGCGGCGCTGCACCTGGGCGACGTCAAGGGCCGCTCGCCCTGGGAAGACGCCTGGCACCGGCTGCTGAAGAACCGCGCCGCGGTGACCGCGGCCATCATCATGGGAGTGATGATCCTGCTGGTGATCATCGGCCCCTGGGTGATTTCCTGGGACATGGACTACACCGACTGGGACCACACCCAATCGGCGCCCAGCTTCGCCAACGGCCACTGGTTCGGCACCGACGCCGTGGGCCGCGACATCCTGGTGCGGACCCTGGAGGGCGGACGCATCTCGCTGCTGGTGGGCCTGGTCTCGACCCTGGTCAGCCTGGTGATCGGCGTGAGCTACGGCGCCATTGCCGGCTATTACGGCGGTGTGACCGACCGCGTCATGATGCGGCTGGTGGACATCATCTACGCCATGCCCTTCATGTTCTTCGTGATCCTGCTGATGGTGGTGTTCGGCCGCCACATCCTGCTGATCTTCGTCGCGATCGGGGCGGTGAACTGGCTGGACATGGCCCGCATCGTGCGCGGCCAGACGCTCTCGCTCAAGCGCATGGAATACGTCGAGGCGGCGCGCGCCTGCGGCGTGGAGAACCGGGACATCATCCGGCGCCACATCGTGCCGAACCTGCTGGGCGTGGTCATGGTGTACGTGACCCTGACCATCCCGCAGGTGATCCTTGTGGAGTCCTTCCTCAGCTTCCTGGGGCTGGGGGTTCAGGAGCCCATGAGCTCCTGGGGCGCCCTGGTGAGTGACGGTGCGCAGGACATGGAGTCCGCGCCCTGGACCCTGGCCTTTCCCGCGGCCTTTCTCACCGTGACCCTGTACTGCTTCAACTACATCGGTGACGGCCTGCGCGACGCCCTCGACCCGAAGGACCGCAGCTGATGCCCCTGCTGGAGGTCAAGGATTTGCACGTGCGCTTCGAGACGCCCGAGGGCGAAGTGCACGCGGTGCGCGGCCTGGATTTCACGCTCGAGCCCGGCGAGGGGCTGGCCATCGTCGGTGAATCCGGCTCCGGCAAGACCCAGGCCATGCTGGCCATCCTGGGCCTGCTGGCGGAGAACGGCACGTCTGGCGGACAGGCGCTGTACCAGGGGGCGGACCTGATGGCCATGGAGCCGCACGAGCTGAACCGGCACCGCGGCCGCGACATCGCGATGATCTTCCAGGACCCGATGACCTCGCTGAACCCCTACCTCAGCATCGAACGGCAGATGGTGGAGGTGGCCATGCACCACCAGGGCCTGTCGCGCCGCGAGGCGCGGGTACACGCCGTGGAGATGTTGCGGGCCGTGCGCATCCCGGACCCGGAATCGCGCATCCGCCAGTACCCGCACCAGTTCTCCGGGGGCATGCGCCAGCGCATCCTCATCGCCATGGGCCTGCTGTGCGAGCCGGACATCCTCATCGCCGACGAGCCGACCACGGCGCTGGACGTGACCGTCCAGGCCCAGATCGCCGGGCTGGTGGAGGAGGTGGTGCAGCGTTCCGGCATGGCCGCCATCCTGATCACCCACGACCTCGGTGTGGTGGCCGGGGTCAGCGACCGCGTGCTGGTGATGTACGCCGGAGAAATGGTCGAGTACGGCACGGTGGAGCAGATCTACCGCTCGCCCAGGCACCCGTACACGCGCGGGCTGATCGATTCCGTTCCGCGGCTGGACCGCGCCGACGACGACGCCCTGCACGCCATTCCCGGAAACCCGCCGAACATGCTGTCGCTGCCCAGCGGCTGCTGCTTTCGCGACCGTTGCAGCCGCGCTTTTGAGGCCTGCGCCGAGGCGCCGGAACTGCGCGACGCCGGTGACGGACACCTCAAGCGCTGCCACCTGGAGGAGGCGCCATGAGCGGCAACGAGCGTCCGCCGGTGCTCAAGGTCCAGGACCTGGCCGTGTATTACGACATTCACGATGGCGGCCTGTTGCGCCAGCAGGTTCGACCGCTGAAGGCCGTGGACGGCATCAGCTTCGAGCTGGAGCGCGGCGAGACCCTGGGCGTGGTCGGCGAGTCGGGCTGTGGAAAATCCACGCTGGCCCGTGCCCTGTTGGGCCTGGTGCCGCCGCGGCGGGGGCGCGTGCTCTGGTTGGGCGAGGACCTGGTCGGCCTCGACGAGAAGGCCTTGCGGCGCAAGCGCAAGGAACTGCAGATCATCTTCCAGGACCCGCTGGCCTCGCTGAACCCGCGCATGACCGTGGGCGACATCATCGCCGAGCCCCTGTGGACCTTCTACCCGAAGATCGCCCGTGTGCAGGTGGAAGAGCGCGTGCGCGGGATGATGAAGATGGTCGGCCTGCTGCCCAACCAGATCAATCGCTACCCGCACGAATTCTCCGGCGGCCAGTGCCAGCGCATCGGCATCGCGCGGGCCCTGGTGCTCAACCCGAAACTGATCATCTGCGACGAGCCGGTGAGCGCCCTGGACGTGTCCATCCAGGCGCAGATCATCAACCTGCTCAAGGACCTGCAACGCAAGCTGGCCCTGTCGCTGATCTTCATCGCCCACGACCTGGCCGTGGTGAAGCACATCTCCGACCGGGTGATGGTGATGTACCTCGGGCGCGCCATGGAGGTCGCCTCGGCCCGGCATCTCTACCGCCGTCCGCTGCACCCCTACACCAACGCGCTGGTCAAGGCCGTGCCGATTCCCGAGCCGGGCCGGCGGCGGCGCGGAGCGGAGGAGACCGGCTTGCGGGGGGACATGCCTTCGCCCATGAACCCGCCGACGGGTTGCGTCTTCCATCCACGCTGCCCCTGGGCGGTGAAACGCTGCGAGCTGGAGGTGCCGCCACTGCGCCGTATGGCCGAGGGCGACTGGGTGGCCTGTCACCGGGCCGAGGAACTGGACCTGACCATCGTCAAGCACGCGCCGGGCACCGTATAATGCGCCGAACAGTGCTCAATCGCCTTTCCGGAACGTTTTCATGAACCGATTCACGCTCCCGCGCCTGGCCGCGGTCCTCTTCGCTACCCTGGCCGCAGTGCTGCTGGCCGCCTGTGGCACCACCAAGGTGGTCGACACCTGGCACTCCGACACCGCCACGGTGGAAACACCGGAAAAGCTCGCCGTGCTGGTGGCCTGGCCGGACGACCTGCAGCGCCTGGTGATCGAGCGCGACGTGGTCGCCTCCCTGCGCGATGCCGGCGCCAACGCCGTGGAAAGCTCGGAGCTGCCCGGAATGCGCGGTGAACTGACCCGTGAAAAGGTCGAGAAGGCGCTGCGCAACGCCAATGCCGACGCCGTGCTGATGGTGTTCATCATCGGCGGTGGCGCCAGCGCGGGCTACGAACGCGCCGACTACTGGCTGGATCATGTCGGCACCGGTGTCGGCGGCTGGTACAGCCCCTACTTCTATGATGTCTACACCGTGCGCGAAGGCCCGGGCTGGGAAGACCAGACCCTGGAGCTGATGCTCGAGACGGTCTACGTGGACGTGCGCCGCGTCGAGCGGGTCTGGAGCATGGTGACGCGCAGCAAGGACGTTGAGTACCAGGACGTGGCCGCGCGCCTGTCCGACCGCATCGTCTCGCAGATGAAGCGGGCCGACCAGATCTGAGGACTGGCCCGGTACGCCCGGCCGCGCGGCCTCACCCACGATCGTGACCGCTTCCAGGGAGCAGGAACACCAGGCCCTGGAGGCCGGCCTGCGCGGGCTGGGTCTCGACCCGGACACCCGGGCGATGGAGCGACTGCTCGCCTACCTGGCCGAACTGCGCCGCTGGGGTCGGACCTACAACCTGGTCGCCCCTGGTGAACTCGACCACCTGCTGGCCCGCCACGTGCTCGACGCCTTGTCCATCCATCCGCATGTCCTGACGGGCCCGCTGCTGGACGTGGGTACCGGCGCCGGCCTGCCGGGCCTGCCCCTGGCGATCCTGGACCCGGAACGCACCGTGGTGTTGATCGACAGCGCCGGCAAGAAGGTGCGCTTCCTGCGCCACGTGGTGCGCGAACTGGGCCTGGAGCGGGTCGAGGCGGTGCACGAACGGGTGGAGCGCTTCTCAGCGCCGGTCGAGTTCAGTACCATCACCTCGAGAGCGTTCAGTTCCCTGGCGAACTTCGCCACGGCGGTCCGCCACCTGGCGACCCCGGCCACGCGCCTGCTGGCCATGAAAGGCAAATCCCCCATCGAGGAGCTGGACGCGCTGCCGCCCTGGGTTCGGGTGCTGTCCGAGACGCCGCTCGCCGTGCCCGGACTCGAGGCCGAACGCCACCTGGTGACCCTCGCGGTCTCCCCCGGGGAATGATGGTCGAGGGATCGGCCTTGATAACGAAAGAAACAGGACCATGGCCCGCATCATCGCAGTAGCCAATCAGAAAGGCGGGGTGGGAAAGACCACCACCTGCGTCAACCTCGCCGCCGCCCTGGCCGACATGAACTACCGCGTGCTGCTGGTGGACTTCGATCCCCAGGGCAACGCCTCGACGGGCTGCGGCGTGAACCCGCGCGATTTGGAGCGCACTGCCTACGAGGTGCTGGTCGGCGAGTGTGAACTCACCGAGGCCCTTCTGAGTCCGGAGAAGCTCTCCTTCGACCTGCTGCCCTCCAACGGCGACCTCGGCGCGGCCGAGTTCCAGCTGATGAACGTGGAGGGTCGCGAATACCGCCTGCGCGAGGCGCTCGAGGACGTGGCGCCCCGCTACGGCTGGATCATCATCGACTGCCCGCCTTCGCTGAACCTGCTGACGCTGAACGCCCTGGCCGCGGCGCACAGCGTACTGATCCCCATCCAGTGCGAGTACTACGCCCTGGAAGGGCTCGCGGCCCTGCTGGAAACCATCGACCAGGTGCGCAGCAGCGTGAACCCCAAGCTGGAAATCGAGGGCCTGTTGCGCACGATGTACGATATGCGCAACAACCTCGCGACCGCCGTGTCGGACCAGTTGATGGAGAACTTCGGCGACACTGTTTACCGCACCCTGGTGCCGCGCAACGTGCGCGTCGCCGAGGCGCCCAGCCACGGCCTGCCCGTGCTCCACTACGATCCCGGCTCGCGCGGCGCCCTGGCCTATATCGGCCTGGCCGGCGAAGTCCTGCGCCGGCGCCGCAAACGCGAGGCCGGCTGAGCGCGGCAACCACCGAGGAATCCATTCCCATGTCCACCCGCAAGAATCCCCTGGGGCGCAACCTCTCCTCCATGCTCAGCCAGAGCACCCTGCAGAAGGCGTCAGGCAATGACGATGACGGGCCCCGGCTGAAGGACCTGCCGGTGGAACGCCTGCGGCCGGGCAAGTACCAGCCGCGCTCGGTGTTCGATCCGGAACGGTTGGAGGAACTGGCCGAGTCCATTCGCCGCCAGGGCGTGATCCAGCCCGTGGTGGTGCGCGCCGTGGGCGGCGACTTCGAGCTGATCGCGGGCGAGCGCCGCTGGCGCGCGGCCCAGCTGGCGGGTGTGGACACCATTCCGGCCATCGTGCGCGAGGTCGCCGACGAGGTGGCGGTGGCGATGGCGCTGGTGGAAAACATCCAGCGCGAGGATCTCAACCCCCTTGAGGAGGCGACGGCGCTGCGGCGGCTGGTGGATGAGTTCCAGTTGACGCACCAGGAAGCGGCCGAGGCGGTGGGACGGTCCCGCTCCGCGGTGAGCAACCTCCTGCGCCTGCTCGAGCTGTCCGCCGAGGTGCGCGGCATGGTGGACGACCGGCACCTGGAGATGGGCCATGCGCGGGCCCTGCTGTCCCTGCCCGAGGCGCGCCAGGCCGAGGCCGCCCGCGAGGTGGTGCGACGGCAGCTGTCGGTGCGCGAGACCGAACTGCTGGTCAAACGCCTGCTGCAGCCGTCGAAACCGAAGACTCAAGGCGTGAACAGCACGCGCGATCCGGACATCCTGCGCCTGCAGGAGGACCTCACGGAAAAGCTCTGTGCGCAGGTGCGCATCCAGCACAATGCCAAGGGGAAGGGCAAGCTCGTGATCAGCTACAACTCCGCCGACGAACTCGAGGGCATCATCGGCCACCTCGCCGGGGACTGATCGCGCTGCATTCGGCTTGAGAGGTTCCGGCCCTGCCCGCATCTGGAAGGCAAGGCCAATTCGAGGAATCGCTCATGCACCCATTTCCCCATCGCTACCACACCGGCGCCACTGCAACGCCGGATTCCCAGGTCACGCTGAACGCTGAAGGCGCGCCGGACATCGAGAGCGCGCCGCCGCCCGAGTTTGGCGGGCCGGGCGGATACTGGTCTCCGGAATCGTTGCTCACGGCCGCCGTGGCGGATTGCTTCATCCTGACCTTCAAGGCCATCTCGCGGGCGTCGAAGCTGGACTGGGTACACCTGGAATGCGATGTGCAGGGGACCCTGGACCGGGTCGACGGGGTGACGCGCTTCACGCGCTTCGATCTCACCGCCCGCCTGGCTGTGCCGGCCGGCACCGACCGCGAGAAGGCGGAACGCCTGCTTCAGAAATCCGAGGCTGCCTGCCTGGTCACCGCCTCCCTCAAGACGGAAAACCACCTGGCCGTCGAGATCATCGAGGGCTGATCAAGGGTTGATCGGGGCGGCGGGCGTCAGCCGCGTGTCACGCGCCGGTGAAGCGCCCGGACACCGAGCAGGACCACCGACAGCAATCCGGCCGGGCTGTTGATCGGCGCGACGACTTTCCCGGCCAGGCCCTGGATGTCCAGCAGTGGCGAGAGCAGTGCGCTGGACATCGGGAACAGGGCGTTCTGCAGCGAAAAGGCCGCCGCCACCAGCAATCCACCCACGATCAGCCGGTTCGCCATCCGAAGCCGCCCCTGGCGCTTCATGCGCAGGCGCAGGCTGTCGATGAAAGCGGCGTCCTCGGGGAGGTCGGGGGCAGACCGGAACAGCGCCTGCAGTCCAGGATCGCGGGCTTCGTCCGTCATTGCCTTTCCTCCGTTTCGATGCGCTCGTCGTAGTCGGCGAGCAGTCCTTGCAGGCGTTGGGTGCCGCGCCGGATGTGCGACTTGACCGTTCCCGCCGGAAGCCCCGTGGCCGTGGCGATTTCCGGGTGCGTCATGCCCTCGCTGTAGGACAACACGATGCACATCCGGGCGTCGGGCGACAGTTGCGCCAGGGCGCGGTCGAGGTCCATGGCCATGCCCGCCGGGGCGCGTGAGCTGTCTTCAGGTTCCCCGGTGTCGTCCGCGTTGCGCATGGGGTCGTTCCTGCGGGCATGCTGGCGCCAGGTGTTCACGGCCAGTTGCTTCAGCCAGGGCCCGAAACGCTCCGGGTGCTCCAGGCCGGGCAGCTTCCGCCAGGCCTGCAGGAAGGCCTTCTGGGCCAGGTCGTCCGCCAGCGCCGCCTCTCCGCAGAGCCGGCGCATCAGGCCGCGAATCCACGACTGGCGACGACGCACCAGTTCCGTGAACGCGGCCTCGTCGCCGGTCCGGGCCAGGCCGACGACCAACGCTTCGGCGCCGTCGGCATAGTGGGCGGGAAAGCCGGTCAAGGATCAGGCCAGGCCGCTGGTGCCGGAAGCTTCCCGCTTCTTGGCGCGCTCCACGTACTTGCCTGCGATGAACAGCCCTCCGCCGATCACCAGGAGCATCAGGCCGATGCCGTACATCGCGAGGCTCGCCTGGGTATCGAAGTTTCCGAGAAACCAGCCGAAACCCCCCAGCCCCAGGCCCACCGATCCGGTGATCATCCCCCCGACCTTGAGGTCGCGGTCCTGGCGGTCCTGGCGTTCCGTCCCGAGGTCCAGGAGCTTGTCCATCAAGGCCGGGTCGACCTTCTGGCCGCTTTCCACCATGCGGCGCAGCGTTTCCTGCCTGGATTCGCGCTTCTTCGCGCCATCCCAGATGCCCGCGACGACGATGGCCGCGATAAAAAGCCAGAATCCGGCCGCGCCGATCCCAATGCCCAATCCATCCATTGCGTTCTCCTTTTCGGTTCAAGGTACACCCTGGGAGATGCAGATTGGAGCCGGATTGGATGCACCCGGAATGAAAAAACATCGTTCCGGGCCCTGAAACCCTGCCCAAATCGGGTTTTCCGGCAGTGTTTCTGTTGCCCCATAGAAAACCGGGATGCTAAAATGGGCGGTCTTTGGCGGCGGCTAATGAACTCGGCTCGCCGACGCCATGAAAAGGCGGCGATGACGGCCCGTCGACGGGTGCGTCAAAGCCGCATTTTAGTGATGGGGCAGTACCGATGAACGTTCCCGCCGCGGTGGACAACCGCCACCTGGCAAGGCGCTGGATGCGGATCCAGGCCCTGGCCGGCCTGGGGATTGCCGGCCTCGCAGCCCTGGTTGCGGGCCATGTCGCGGCCTACTCGTCGATGTTCGGCGCCCTGGCGGCCTACCTGCCAGGCGTGGCGTTCGCCCTGATCGTGGCGCGGCGCTTCGGTGCCGACAGTGGTGCGTTCCTGCGCGCGGCCGTGCTGGCCGAAAGCGTGAAGTGGCTGTTCTGTGCGGCCATCTGCGTGGCCGTGTTCACGGGTGTGAAGCCCCTGGCCGCCGGTTGGTTCTTCGCCGGCATGGGCGGCGTGATGCTCGCGGGCTGGCTGGGGTTGATTTCGAACCGTTGACACCCACCTTGGCGGTGGGCCTGCGGTTTTCAAGGTCGAAGAAGGAAGCGGAAGAGAATCGATGGCAAGCGGCAGCGGAGAACTGACCTCTTCGGGGTACATCCAGCACCACCTGCAGAACCTGACCTGCGGGTTCGGTGACGAAGGTTTCATCTGCGGCGGCGCCGACGTGGCGGCGAAGCTCGGTTTCTGGTCTTTCCACCTCGACACCCTGGTCTGGGCCGTGCTGCTGGGCCTGTTCTTCGGCTGGATGTTCCGCAAGGTGGCCAAGGCCGCCAACAGTGGCGTTCCCACGCGCTTCCAGGCCCTGATCGAGATGATCGTCGAATTCGTCGACGAATCCGTGCGCGACTCCTTCCATGGCACCAGCCGGCTGATCGCGCCGCTGGCGCTGACGCTGTTCGTCTGGATCTTCTTCATGAATTTCATGGACTTGATCCCGGTGGACTGGCTGCCCTGGCTGACCGAGCAGGCCGGAGTGCCCTACCAGAAGGTGGTCCCGACCACGGACGTGAACGCCACGCTGGGCATGTCCATCACCGTGTTCGTGCTCATCATCATCTATTCCCTGCGCTTCAAGGGCGTGGGCGGTTTCGTCGGCGAGCTGGTCATGAACCCGCTGAACCCGAAGGAACTGGGTATGCCGAAGATCGTCTGGCCGCTGGTCATGGCGTTCAATTTCCTGCTGGAGATCGTGAGCCTGCTGGCCAAGCCGGTTTCGCTGGGCCTGCGACTGTTCGGCAACCTGTACGCCGGCGAGCTGATCTTCATCCTGATCGCGCTCGTGTTCACGGCCGGCTCCGGCTTCTTCGCCGCGGGCCTGAGCAGCGTGTTCGGCGATCACATCCCCTGGTATTTCTGGACCGTGGCCGTGGCCATCGTTTTCGCCACGCTGTGGGCCAACATGAAGGGCAAGCTCAGCACGAAGCTGACCCTCTGGTTCCTGCTGGCGGAGATGCTGCTGGTCGGTGGCGCCGCGTTCCTGGGCGGGCAGCTGATGCACTTCGGGTGGGCGGTGTTCCACATCATCGTCATCCTGCTGCAGGCATTCATCTTCATGATGTTGACCATCGTGTACCTGTCCATGGCTTCCGAGCACCATTGACAGGTCACAGGCCAGCATCGAAGAACGTTTTTTTTAATAGCTACAAACTCTTAGACGGAGAGTAAGACCATGGAAACTGTAATCGGTATGACCGCAATCGCCGTTGCCCTGCTGATCGGCCTGGGCGCCCTCGGCGTGGGTATTGGTGTGGGTATCCTCGGCGGTCGCCTTCTGGAAGGTTCCGCCCGCCAGCCGGAGCTCGCTCCGATGCTGCAGGGCAAGTTCTTCCTGGCCATCGGCCTGCTGGACGCTGTCGCCATGATCGGCGTGGGTATCGCGCTGTTCTTCACGTTCGCGAACCCGTTCGTCGGCCAGCTCCAGACTGCCCTGGGCAGCTAAGAAAGCCCTGATGGCGCGCGGGACGGCACCGGCCGGCCCGCGCCACGGCACCAGAAGAGAGGAACCGGCATGAATATCAATGCCACCCTGATACTGCAATCGATCGCCATGATGATCTTCGTGTGGTTCTGCATGAAGTTCATCTGGCCGCCGTTGCTCAAGGCCATGGATGAGCGCCGCGAGAAGATCGCGGACGGTCTGGCGGCCTCCGACCGCGCCGAGAAGGAACTGGCCGAAGCCAAGGATCGCGCTGACCAGCAAATCAAGGTCGCGCGGGACAAGGCCGGCGAGATCATCGAGCAGGCCAACCAGCGCCACAGCCAGATCCTGGACCAGGCCAAGACCGACGCCACCACGGAGCGCAAGCGCCAGGTGTCCGCGGCCGAAGCCGAGATCAGCCAGGCGTCGAACCAGGCCCGCGAGGAGCTGCGCAACGCCGTGGCCGCGCTGGCCGTGGCCGGCGCCGCCAAGATCCTGGAGCGCGAAGTGGACGAGCAGAAGCACCGCGAGCTGCTCGACAAGCTGATCGCCGAACTATGAGCAACCTGACGACCCTCGCAAGGCCGTACGCCAAGGCCGCGTTCGAACTGGCCCGCGAGGCCGGCGACCTGGGCGGATGGGGCGATGCCCTGGCCGTGTCCGCCGCCGTGGTGTCGGAAGAGGCCATGGCCGACTGGCTGGGCAGCCCGCGCCAGGATACGGACACGTCCATCAGCGTCATCGAAGCCGCGGCCGGCCAGCCGCTGGACCCCGCGTTCAAGCGCTTCCTCGGTGCGATGGGCGACAACGACCGGCTGCCACTGCTGCCGCAGGTCTCCGAAATCTTCGCCGAATTGCGCGAGGAAGCGGAGAACCGGCTGAGTGTCCGGGTCGTCTCCGCCGTCGCCCTGGACGAAGGCCAGTCCAGCCGTCTGAGCGAGGCGCTGGCGAAGCGCTTCGAGCGCGAGATCGAGCTGCACAACGAGGTGGACGCCTCGGTGATCGGCGGCGCGGTGATCTACGCCGGCGACGAAGTGATCGACGGTTCCCTGAAAGGGCGCCTCGGCCGCCTGGAACGCTCCCTGGGCTGAAACGAATCGCAGTGAATCCGGCCGTGCCCAAAGGGACCGCGGCTGTCACAGGAAAATGACCATGCAAGCAACTCTGAACCCATCCGAAATCAGCGAGCTGATCAAGAAGCGCGTCGAGGAACTGAACATCTCGGCCGAGTCCCGCAACGAGGGAACGGTCGTGTCGGTGTCCGACGGCATCGCCCAGATCCATGGCCTGGAAGACGCCATGCAGGGTGAAATGATCGAGTTCCCCGGCAACACCTTCGGCCTGGCCCTGAACCTGGAGCGCGACTCCGTGGGCGCCGTGATCCTGGGTGACTACGAGCACATCACCGAAGGCGACACGGTCAAGTGCACGGGCCGCATTCTCGAAGTGCCGCACGGACGGGGCCTGCTGGGCCGCGTGGTCGACGCCCTGGGCAACCCGCTGGACGGGCAGGGGCCCATCGACAACGACGGCTACTCGCCGATCGAGAAAGTGGCGCCGGGCGTCATCTGGCGTAAATCCGTCGACCAGCCGGTTCAGACCGGCCTGAAGTCCATCGACGCCATGGTGCCGATCGGCCGTGGCCAGCGCGAGCTGATCATCGGTGACCGCCAGATTGGCAAGACCGCCATCGCGGTCGACACGATCATCAACCAGGCCAAATCGGGCATCAAGTGCATCTACGTGGCCATCGGCCAGAAGCAGTCCACCGTGGCGAACGTGGTGGCCAAGCTCGAAGAGCATGGCGCCATGGAGCACACCATCGTGGTCAACGCCTCGGCGTCCGACTCGGCGGCCATGCAGTACATCGCGCCCTACGCGGGCTGCACCATGGGCGAGTACTTCCGCGACCGCGGTGAAGACGCCCTGATCATTTACGACGACCTCACCAAGCAGGCCTGGGCGTACCGCCAGGTGTCGCTGCTGCTCCGCCGCCCGCCGGGCCGCGAAGCCTACCCGGGTGACGTCTTCTACCTGCACTCGCGCCTGCTGGAACGCGCCGCGCGCGTGAGCACCGATTACGTGGAGAAGTTCACCGACGGCGCCGTGACCGGCCAGACCGGTTCACTGACCGCGCTGCCGATCATCGAGACCCAGGCCGGCGACGTGTCCGCCTTCGTTCCGACCAACGTGATCTCGATCACGGACGGCCAGATCTTCCTGGACAACGACATGTTCAACGGCGGTATCCGCCCGGCCGTGCACGCCGGCCTGTCGGTGTCCCGAGTCGGTGGCGCCGCCCAGACCAAGGTCATCAAGAAGCTCGGCGGTGGTATCCGCCTGGCCCTGGCCCAGTACCGTGAACTGGCGGCCTTCGCCCAGTTCGCTTCCGACCTGGACGACGCCACGCGCGCCCAGCTCGAGCGAGGCCAGCGCGTGACCGAGCTGATGAAGCAGCCGCAGTACAGCCCCATGAGCGTGGGCCAGATGGCCGTGTCCCTGTTCGCCGCGGACCGCGGTTACATGGACGACGTGGAGCTGGCGAAGATCGGCGCCTTCGAATCGGCCCTGATCGACGCCATCGGCAGCCAGAACGCCGACCTGCTGGAAGCCCTGGACACCGGTGACTGGAACGACGAGCTGGAAGGCCGCCTCCACGACGCCGTGAAGGAATTCAAGTCCAGCGGCAGCTGGTAAGGCCCACCCCGACGGGGAACAGACATGGCAGGCAGCAAGGAAATCACGAGCAAGATCAAGAGTGTCGAGAACACCAAGAAGGTGACCTCGGCGCTCGAGATGGTCTCGGCGAGCAAGATCCGTAAATCCCAGGACCTGATGAACGCCACGCGTCCCTATGCGGCGATGATGCGGCGCATCATCAGCCACCTGGGCAAGGCGAACCCGGAGTACCGGCACCCCTTCACCGTGTCACACGGCAGCGAAGTGAAGAAGGTGGCGTACATCGTCGTCTCGACCGACCGCGGGCTCTGCGGTGGCCTGAACACCAACCTGTTCAAGCGCCTGCTGGCGCACATGAGCGAGTGGAAGAAGCGCGGCGCCGAAATCACCGTCGTGACCCTGGGCAAGAAAGCCGGCTCGTATTTCCGCAATATCGACGTGGACATCGCGGCACGGGTCACCGGCATGGGCGAGAAGCCGCAGATCGAGGACCTCATCGGTTCCATCAAGGTGGTGCTCGACCAGTACCGGGATCAGTCCGTCGACGAAGTCTTCCTGGCCTACAACGACTTCATCAACACCATGGCGCAGAAGCCGGTGGTCGACCAGCTGTTGCCCCTGCCGGAAACCGACGACGAGGGCATCGGCGACATCTGGGACTACATCTACGAGCCGGACGCCGAAACCCTGCTGGACAGCGTGCTGATCCGCTACATCGAGTCCCTGGTCTACCAGGCCGTGCTGGAGAACCTGGCGTCCGAGCACGCGGCCCGCATGATCGCGATGAAGAACGCCACCGACAATGCGGCGGACCTCATCGACGCCCTGAAACTGGATTACAACAAGGCCCGCCAGGCCGCGATCACGCAGGAAATTTCCGAGATCGTGAGCGGGGCTGCGGCCGTTTGATTTTGTGGGATACGGGCGACGGCTGGCTGGAAACCGCTACCGACCCCGCGCTTCCCGAATGGATTGAAGCAAGATTTGGAGCATGAACCAATGAGCAATGGACACATCGTACAAGTCATCGGCGCCGTCGTGGACGTGG
Source organism: Gammaproteobacteria bacterium (assembly GCA_030426265.1). Lineage (GTDB taxonomy): Bacteria > Pseudomonadota > Gammaproteobacteria > Xanthomonadales > SZUA-36 > Marinihelvus. Next base: position 57,146 of record JAUHYP010000003.1, read on the forward strand.
AGTTCCCGCGCGACGCGCTGCCCCTGGTGTACCACGCGCTGACCGTGGACGGCACGGAGATCACGCTGGAGGTGCAGCAGCAGCTCGGTGACGGCGTGGTGCGCACCATCGCCCTGGGCTCCACCGATGGCCTGAAGCGTGGACTGCCGGTGACCAACACCGGGGCCGCCATTTCCGTGCCGGTGGGTGAGAAGACCCTGGGCCGCGTGATGGACGTGCTGGGCCGGCCCATTGACGAAGCGGGCCCGATCGGCGCCGAGAAGACCATGCCCATTCACCGCAAGCCGCCCTCGTACGAGGAGCAGGCCGGCGGCAACGACATCCTGGAAACGGGCATCAAGGTCATCGACCTCATCATGCCCATCGCCAAGGGCGGCAAGGTCGGCCTGTTCGGCGGCGCCGGCGTGGGCAAGACCGTGACGCTGATGGAGCTGATCCGCAACATCGCCATCGAGCACTCCGGTTACTCCGTGTTCGCCGGCGTGGGTGAGCGTACCCGTGAGGGCAACGACTTCTACCACGAGATGAAGGAAGCCAGCGTTCTCGACAAGGTGGCCCTGGTGTACGGCCAGATGAACGAGCCGCCGGGCAACCGCCTGCGCGTGGCGCTCACCGGTCTGACCATGGCCGAGGAGTTCCGCGACGAAGGCCGTGACGTGTTGATGTTCATCGACAACATCTACCGTTACACCCTGGCCGGCACCGAAGTGTCCGCTCTGCTGGGCCGCATGCCCTCCGCCGTGGGCTACCAGCCCACGCTGGCGTTGGAAATGGGCCTGCTGCAGGAACGCATCACCACGACCAAGACCGGTTCCATCACGTCCTTCCAGGCCGTGTACGTGCCCGCCGACGACCTCACGGACCCGTCCCCGGCCACGACCTTCGCCCACCTGGACGCCACGCTGGTACTGTCGCGCGGCATCGCCGAGCAGGGTATCTACCCCGCCGTGGACCCACTGGACTCCACTTCTCGCCTGCTGGACCCGAACCTGATCGGCAAGGAGCACTACGAAGTGGCCCGCGCCGTGCAGGGCGTGCTGCAGCGTTACAAGGAGCTGAAGGACATCATCGCGATTCTCGGCATGGACGAGCTGAGCGAGGAGGACAAGGACACCGTGGCGCGCGCCCGCAAGGTGCAGCGCTTCCTGTCCCAGCCCTTCTTCGTGGCGGAAACCTTCACCGGCGCGCCGGGCAAGTACGTGTCCCTGAAGGACACCATCCGCGCCTTCAAGGGCATCGTGGAAGGCGAGTACGACCACCTGCCCGAGCAGGCCTTCTACATGGTCGGCGGCATCGAGGAAGCCATCGAGAAAGCCAAGGGCATGCAGAAGAAGGCTGCGGCCTGAGTCTGACCCCGGCACTCCCGGAGCGAAAGTATGAGCAAAACCATCCAGTGCGACATCGTTTCGGCCCAGCAGGAGATCTGGTCCGGCCAGGCCGCCCAGGTGTTCGCCAGCGGGGTGTCCGGCGAACTGGGTGTCTATCCTCGCCACACGCCGCTGATCACCCAGCTCAAGCCGGGCCCGGTGCGCGTCGTTGACGCCAACGGCGAAGAGCAGTTCTTCTTCTGCGGCGGCGGCATCATCGAGGTGCAGCCGCACATCGTGACCGTGCTGGCCGACACCGCCATGCGCGGCGCCGACCTGGACGCCGCGGCGGCCCAGAAGGCCAAGGAAGAAGCGGAACGCGCCCTGGCCGATCGCGGTGACACCGTGGATGTCGACAAGGCACAGGCCAAGCTGGCCGAGGCCATCGCCCAGCTTCAGGCCCTGGAGCAGCTGCGCAAAAACGTCAGCCGCAAGTAGCGCCGAGGCGACGCAACGGGTTCGATGAAAACGCCGGCTTCCACGCCGGCGTTTTCGTGTCCGGGGGTCGCGCAGTAGGGACGGCGCCCCAAGAGATCGTCGTCAGTGCGGCAACACCACCGTCCGCCGGCCGTTCAGGAATACCCGGTGTTCGGCGTGCCAGCGCACCGCGCGATTGAGCACCGTGCACTCGATGTCCTGGCCCAGGCGGACCAGTTCCTCCGCGGCCATGGAGTGGTCCACGCGCCCCACGTCCTGCTCGATGATCGGTCCCTCGTCGAGGTCCGTGGTCACGTAGTGGGCGGTCGCCCCGATGAGCTTGACGCCGCGATCGAAGGCCTGGTGGTAGGGCCGGGCCCCCTTGAAGCCGGGCAGGAAGGAGTGGTGAATGTTGATGGCCTTGCCGGCGAGCAACTCGCAGGCATGGGGTGAGAGGATCTGCATGTAGCGGGCGAGCACCAGCAGCTCCGCGCCCGTCGCCTCGAACCGATCGAGGATGCGCGCTTCCTGCGCCGCCCTGGCGCCCGATTCGATCGGCAGATGGTGGAAGGGCAGGCCGTGCCACTCGACCAGGGAACGCGCGTCCTCGTGATTGGAAACCACGCCGCGGATGTCGATGGGCAGGTGCCCCGAAGCCCATCGGTGGAGCAGGGCATTCAGGCAGTGGCTCTGTTTCGAGCAGGCCACCAGGGTGGGCATGGGCCGCTCCGCGGGATGCAGGGAGAAGCGCATGCCGAAGCGCCGCGCCACGGCTTCCTTGAATCCCGACGCCAGCGCAACGGCGGCGGAATCCGTGTCGGCATCGTCCTCGAAACGGGTGCGAATGAACGATTTCTGGGCGTCTTCATCCACGAAATGGGAAAGTTCGGTGAGTAGCGCGCCACGTGCTGCGAGAAAGCCCGACACGGCGGCCACGATACCGACGGTGTCTGTACAGCTGGCGGTGAGGATGTAGGTGGGACGGCCCATGGCGGCTCCGGTTCAAGTGTCGAAATGCTGCTTGTCCGGAGTGATGGTAGCGGTGTGGCCGCCTTCTGCGAAGCGCCCTGCCGCATCGGCCTTTCCTTCAGCGCCGGAACACGCGAAAATACGCGACCTCGCACCGAATGCACGACCGCGGCGGCCCCCGGGCTGCCCGTCCCCAAAGGAACCACCATGCACCGAATTCATCGTCGCCGCGCCCCGCGCGCCGCTGCCCTCGTACTTCCCTTCCTGCTGCTCGCTCCCATGGCCCATGCCGGCGACGTGGTGCTGCGCACCGACCTGGGCGACATCGAGATCGACCTGTTCGAGGAAGAAGCGCCCTTGACCGTGGCCAACTTCCTGGCCTACCTGGAAGCCGGCGAGTACGAGCAGTCCGTCATTCACCGCAGCGTGGGGGGCTTCGTGATCCAGGGGGGCGGTTACCGGGTCAGCTACGAGGACGAACCCGAAGGCGAGATCCTGGCCGTCGAGACCTTCGACCCGGTACCGAACGAGCCGGGTATCTCCAACACCCGTGGCACCATCGCCATGGCGAAGATTTCCGGCCAGCCCAACAGCGCCACGAGCCAGTGGTACATCAACGTCGGCGACAACACGAGCCTGGATACCGAGGAAGAAGGCTACACGGTGTTCGGTGAAGTGGTCGGGGACGGCATGGACGTCGTCGATGCGATCAATGCCCTGCCGCGGTACAACCTGGGCGGGGCCTTTTCCTCGACGCCACTGCGCAATTACACCTACCCCGAGTCGGCGACCCTGGACAACCTGGTGCTGCTGGACGTCGAATCGGTTTCGGACTTCACGATCAACCCGGGCCTGAACGACGCCTGGTACAACCCGGAAACCAACGGCCAGGGCATGTTCTTCACCGTCTACCCGGACGGCGGGACCTTCTTCCTGTCCTGGTTCACCTTCGATGTCCAGCGTCCGGCGGACGGGGTCACCGCGACGGTCGGCGAACCCGGCCACCGCTGGATCACGGCCCAGGGCACCTTCAAAGGCAACACGGCCACGCTCACGGCCTACCTGTCCAGTGGTGGCGTGTTCGATGCTGCCCAGCCGGCGCCGGGAACGGCCAGCTACGGGACGGTCACCGTCACCTTCGAGGGCTGCAACAGCGCCCGGGTGGTGTACGACTTTCCGGATGCCGGGGTGTCGGGCGAAGTCACCGTCCAGCGCGTCGTGACCGACAACGTGCCGCTGTGCGAGGCGTTGCTGGAAGCAGCCGTCACGCAGTAAGCCGCGCGCTGAACCGCTGAAGCATTGCGCCGTGGGCGAATCCCGCGGCGCGGGGTACCATGCGCTCATGGAACCCGAGAGCCAATCCGAACAGCCGATGAAGAAAAAGGGCGCCGGCACCGCCCGGGGCATCGAAACGATGTTCAAGAGCGTCTATCGCGTGCAGATGGACCTCACCAGCCTGGCCGACAACAAGGCCAACATGATGATCAGCATCAACGGGATCATCATCTCCATCATCATCGCCGCGGTCGCGCCCAAGCTCGACAGCAACCCCTGGCTGCTGCTGCCCACCACGGTGCTGCTGCTGGGCACCATGGTGTCCCTGGTCTATTCCATCCTCGCCGCCAAGCCGCGGGTGAGCCCGCACGCCATCAGCCTGGACGACCTTCGCCACAGCGAAGGCAACCTGCTGTTCTTCGGTAACTTCGCCCGCCTGGAAGAGCCCGAGTTCATCCGGGGGATGACCGAGTTGATGGAAGAGCGGGAGGAACTGTACGAGGCCATGATTCGCGACATCCATGGCCTCGGCAGCGTGCTCTCCCGGAAGTTCAGCCTGCTTCAGTCCGCCTACACCGTGTTCATGGTGGCACTGGTCGCCGGCGTGGTGTCCTTCATCGGCGTCTTCGCCTGGATCGTCCTCGCCGCCCCGCCCTGATCCCGGCGGGCGGTGCATGACCGGTCGCCGGACCGGCCCTACTGTTCGATGCCGGCGAGGTCGATGATGAAGGCGAACTCCTGGGCCGTTTCCTCGTACTGGCGATAGCGCCCTGAGGCGCCGCCGTGGCCGGCCTCGAGGTTCACCCGCATCAGCAGCCGGTTGTCGTCCGTGCGGCGTTCCCTGAGGCGCGCCACCCACTTGGCCGGCTCGAAGTACTGCACCTGGGAGTCGTGCAGGCCGGTGGTGACCAGCAGGTTGGGGTAGTCCTGGGCACTGACGTTGTCGTAGGGCGAGTAGGACAGCATGTACTCGTAGGCGTCCTTCTCGTTGGGGTTGCCCCACTCGCGATACTCGCCCGTGGTGAGCGGAATGGAATCGTCCAGCATGGTCGTGACGATGTCCACGAAAGGCACCGCCGCGATCACGCCGTCGTAGAGTTCCGGTGACAGGTTGACCACCACCCCCATCAGCAGGCCGCCGGCGCTGCCGCCCAGGGCGTAGGTGCGCTCGGGATCGATCACGCGTTCGGACTGCAGCGCCCTGGTCACGTCTATGAAGTCCGTGAAGGTGTTCATCTTGTGCATCAGCCGCCCCTGTTCGTACCACTGCCGGCCGAGTTCCTGGCCACCGCGGATGTGGGCGATGGCGTAGACGAAGCCGCGGTCCAGCAGGCTGATGACCGAGTTGCGGAACCAGGGGTCGGTGGAAGCCCCGTAGGAGCCATAGGCGTATTGCAGCGCCGGCGCCGAGCCGTCGAGTTTCGTGTCCTTGTGCCAGGCCAGCGAGACGGGCACGCTCACACCGTCGCGCGCGGTGACCATGCGGCGGCCGGTGCGGTAGTTGGCGCTGTCGAAGTCCCCCAGTACGCGATCGGCCTTCATGAGCGTGGTCTGGCCGGTGGCGAGGTCGACGTCCCAGATCTGCCCCGGCGTGACCAGGCTGGAAAAGCCGTAGCGCAGGGTCTGCGTGTCGGTGCGGGGGTTGGTGGACAACCACATCACGTAGGCTTCCTCGTTGGCCTCGAGGTAGCGGTCGACGCTGCCGTCCAGGGCCAGGGCGCGCACCTTGCGCAGCCCGTCGGTGCGCTCCTCCAGCACCAGCCAGTCGTCGAAGGCCAGCAGGTCGCGAACCATCGCGTCCTCCCGGTGCGCCACGAGTTCCTTCCACTTCGACGTGTCGGACGCGGTTTCGCGGGTGGCCTGCATCACGCGGAAATTCTCCGCCTCCCAGTTGGTACGGATGAAGAAGCGCCCACCCGCGTCGTCGACCTCGTATTCGTGGCCGGTCTTGCGCGGCAGGAAGGGCTCGAAGGAACCCAGCGGATCGTCCGCGGCCAGCAACTGCACCTCGGTGGTGTCCGTGTTGCCGTGGCCCAGCATCAGCCAGTCTCCCGAACGGCTGCGCCAGACGGCGTTGTAGAAGGTGTTGTCCGCCTCCTCGTAGACCAGCACGTCCTCCGCCGGGTCCGTGCCCCGCTCATGGCGCATGAGGCGGTAGGCGAGCAGCGTTTCCGGGTGCTTGTCCAGGTAGAACAGGTACCGGCCGTCCGCGGACCAGGCCAGAGAAGCGGCCGCGTTGCCGATGACTTCGGGCAGGTACTCGCCGGTCTGCGTGTCCAGGATGCGGATGTCGTGGATGCGGCGGCTCAGGGTGTCCTCGGCAATGGCGACGTAGCGGTGGTCGTCGCTGACTTCGAGGTTGCCGAGGTCGTAGTAATCGTGGCCTTCGGCACGCTGGTTGGCGTCCACGAGGACGATCTCGTCCGCCTCCATGGTGCCCTTGCGGCGGGCGTAGACGGGATATTCCTTGCCGGGCTCGTAGCGGTAGTAGTACCACCAGCCGTCGTCCTCGTAGGGCACGGAGGATTCGTCCGGGTCCAGGCGTCCCGTCATCTCGGAGTAGAGGGTGTCCTGGAGCGCCTTCGTGTGCGCCATTTCCTGCTCGAACCATGCGTTCTCGCGCTCGAGATGCGCCAGCACCTCGGGGTCCTCGCGATCGTCGTCGCGCAGCCAGAAGTAGTCGTCCACGCGCACGTGGTCGTGGATCTCGAGTTCCGTGGGTCGTCTGTCCGCCATTGGTTCTTCAATGCCCTGGAGTACGGGTTTCGTGTCGTCGCCGATCACCGGGGTGGCGGCGCAGGAAGCCGCCATGAGGCCGGCGGCGAGCAGGGTCCGGGTTCGCATGGTGCGGACGCCTCGTGACTTGGAGGGCGATAATATAGCGCAGCCCAGCGCGGGTATACTGGCCGGCAAGGGGACCCATGAAATGAACCGCCTTCGCCGTTACCTGTTCCGCGAGGTCGACGCCAGTTCGCTGGCAGTCTTCCGCATGGGCTTTGGCCTCATCATGGTGGTCGAGTCCCTGCGCTACCTGTTCAAGTTCTGTATCCAGTGCTTCTGGAACGATCCACCGTTCCTGTTCAAGTACTGGGGCTTCGCCTGGGTCCACCCCTTGCCGGCCCCGGGCATGGACCTGCTCTGGATCGCCCTGGGCCTGCTCGGCGTGGGCATCACCCTGGGCTGGCGCTACCGGTTCTGCATGGTGACGTTCACTCTCGCCTTCATCTACTCCTTCCTGCAGGACCAGGCGCTGTACCTGAATCATTTCTACCTGGTGATCCTGTTCGCCGTCCTGATGTGCTTCGTGCCGGCCAACCGGTACATGGCCCTGGATGCCCGCCGCCGGCCGGAGATCGCCAGCCCCCGGATTCCCTTCTGGCCGATCTTCCTGCTGGGCGCCCAGCTGGAGATCGTCCTGATCTGGGCCGGCCTGGTGAAGATCAATCCCGACTGGCTCAACCTCGAACCGCTCGGCATGTGGCTGGCGGTGCGCTCGGACATGGCCCTGGTCGGCCCGCTGTTCCTCCAGAAGTGGGCCGTGGCGCTGGGCGCCTATGGCGTCATCGCACTGCACCTGGTGGGCGCGCCGTTGTTGTTGTTCCGGCGCACTCGGCTGCCGGTGCTGTGCATCTACGCGTCCTTTCACGTGCTGAACCACTTCGTGTTCAACATCGGAATCTTTCCCTGGTTCACCCTGTTCGCCAGCCTGCTGCTGTTCGACCCGGACTGGCCCAAGCAGGTGTTTGCGCGGCTTCGCCGGGCCTGGCCGATTTTCCGTGACGAGGTGTTCCTGCCCGTGGCGGAGCGCTTCGACCCGGCGCACGTTCCCCGCCCGCCGGCGCCCGCCTTGCTGGTGGCGGGCATGGCCATCTGGCTGCTGGTCCAGGCCCTGTTTCCGATGCGCCACTGGTTCATGCCGGGGGACGTGGCCTGGAACGAAGCGGGGCACCGATTCGCCTGGCGCATGAAGCTGCGTGACAAGGACGGCCAGGCCCGCTTCACCCTGAGGGATGCATCGGGCGCCGAACAGCGCGTTTCCCTTCCACGCTTCATCAACCGCAACCAGGCCGAGGAAATGGCCTGCAAGCCGGACATGCTGCTGCAGTTCGCCCACCATGTCGCGGCGGTTCACCGGGCGGAGGGGGACAACCCCGTGGGGGTGTACGCGGACGTCGCCTGCCGTCTGAACGGCCGGCCGCCGCAGCGATTCATCGACCCGGACGTCAACCTGCTCGAGGAGTCGCGCCGTTTCGGCGCCTATCCCTGGGTGTTGCCACTGACCACGCCGTTGCCCGACCCCTGGCTGGGCGGGCGGCTGGAGCGCGCGGAGGTGGCGCGTGGCAACGAGTGAATCCGTGGACGGGGTGGTGATCTACTACGACGGCGAATGCCCCGTGTGCAATCACTGGGTGGCCGGGTTGCGCCTGAAGACCGCCGCGGGCGCGCTGCGCCTGGTGGACGCCCGCGAGGGCGGAGACGAAGTGCGGGCCCTGCAGGCGGCCGGCTACGATCTCGACCGGGAAATGGTCGTGCGCATCGGTGATCGCACCCTGTCCGGCGCCGAAGCGATGCATGGTTTGACCTTGATGGCGACCCCTTCTGGCCTGTTCAACCGGGGGGTGTACCATTTGTTTCGTTCGGAGCGGCTCTCGCGTCCCCTCTACCCCGTGTTCCGGGGGATGCGCCTGGCACTGCTCCGGCTTTTGGGAAGGTCGCGTATCAATGGCGTTCAGGGCGAATGAATTGTCAGGCGACCGATGTTCTGAGAAAATAACCCGCACTGGGGAAGGGAGAGAAACCATAATGAATTTAATGACTAAGACGGGCAAATTGCTGTTGTGCCTGACGCTCGCGGCCCTGTCGGCGCAGGCCGCCGCCCAGCAGGTCTTCTTCGGTGAGGATCTGAACACAGGGGGAACCGCCAGGCTGGCCGCCACACCCAACGCCGATGCGGCGCGGGACGCGTTCCTCGCCCGACTGGCCCAGGCCGGCACCAACACGGGCGGCGCGGGCACCGAGGACTTCGACGGATTCTCGGATGGCACCACGGCGCCGCTGCCCCTCACGTTCGGGGCAGTGACCGCAACCGTCACGGCGCCGTCCGGTATGGTCACCGCCGTGGCGCCCGGCGCCAACAACGGTGACGGTCGGTACCCGATCTCTGATCCCAACTACTGGGACACGGACCGGGAGTTCACCATCGACTTCTCGTCGCCGGTCCAGGGGCTGGGCTTTTACGGCATCGACATGGGCGACTTCCAGGGGCGTCTGTCGTTGCGGTTGACCCTCGAGGGCGGCGGATTCCAGGACGTCGATATCGCTCACACGCTGGGCGCCGATGACGCCTCTGTCCTGTACTTCGGCGTGGTCAGCCTGACCCCCATCACCTCGGCCACGTTCGCGAACTCCACGAGCCTGGACGTGTTCGGTTTCGATGACTTCACGGTGCAGCAGTTCGTACCCCTGTCGGGGAGTGGTGACGCCAGCATCCCGAGCCTGTCCCACCTCGGCCTGATCCTGATGGCCGGTCTGCTGGGCCTGTTTGGCCTCGTGTCCGCACGACGCAGCTGATCCCGGATTCGTCTCCGGTAAAAACCCCGGCCTGGCCGGGGTTTTTTACTGGATGACCCTCGAATTCCCCCTTAATCCGGCAGGGATTGCTTGCAATTTTCTGGTGCTGATTTAAGGTGGGGAAAGGCAACAGCTCTGAAGACTGCAGGTCAGCTGCGCAGATCGGACGGCTTCGTCGTCTTGGTTTCCCGTAAATACAAAGGCTTGGGAATCCAAAGGGGATACAAAGCACGACCACTGTATAGGGGTCCTCGCAAGAGGAGGCTCTGTCGACTTCGGGGATACTGGGCCATTCTGGTTTCGCGAGAGCGAAGGATTGGGGGCCGGAAATCCAGAACCGCACATTGACGCGCGGGATGGGCTGCGGCAAATAAGAATGACCTAAAAGGGACGCCACTCGGCGCGCAATCCTGTGCGCCGCAGCCATTTCAAGGACGACAGCTTTCAGGAGTTTGTCGTGAGCACCAATACCCACCGGGCCTCGCCCCGACCCAGCACTCTGCTGGCTGGCGGATGTTTCCTGCTGGCCGCCCTTTCGCAGAGCGTCCTGGCCGACACCCAGATCATGGAAGTCCAGCTGGCGAAGGACGGAGAGCGCAATTTCCTCCAGCCCAACCAACTGGTCATTTGGGGAACCGATTTCTACGGCCCCAGTGGCGAGGATCCGTCCATCTACCTGGGCACCTGGCCCACTGTGCTCGACGTCTCCGCCAGCCAGTCGCTGTGTACCGTTCCGCCTTCCCCGCCGCTCGACCCATCGGGAGTCGACTGCATCGTCGTCGATCTGCCCCAGGTGGATTCCGGCGGTGAACCGGTGGTTCCCTGGGGGGACTACCTCCTCAAGATGGTCGCCGTCAGCACGGACGACTGCAGGCAGGTGGCGATCGACGACTGGTATCTCGACGGCGCTTCCGACAGCGGTACCGAAACCGGCCGTCGTGACGACGATGACGATGGAGGCGGTGACGACGACTGCACGAATGCCGCTTACGCCGGTGGCGACACCACTGAAACGTGGTGGTGGAAAGGGGGTGGCGACGACGACGATGACGACGGCGATCACGATGACGGTGGCGATGATGACGACGGCGGCGACGGCAACCCCACGAATGTTGCGCTCTACGACCTGACCATCGTCAGTCTCGAACTGGCGGAAGGTCCCCCGGGCGCTGACGGTCCTCCGGGCCCGCAAGGTCCCCAGGGTGAACCGGGTCCACAGGGTGATCCTGGTGCGCCGGGCGACCCCGGCCCACAGGGGCCGGCAGGTGAAACCGGACCGGAGGGCCCGATCGGTCCCGAAGGCCCGACCGGCCCTGCAGGTCCTGAAGGTCCGCAGGGCGCCCAGGGCGAGGCGGGTCCGCAGGGTCCGGCAGGTCCACAAGGCGAGGCGGGTCCGGAAGGCCCGGCGGGTCCCACCGGTCCGGCAGGCCCCGAAGGCCCGACCGGTCCGGCAGGACCACAGGGTCCGACCGGTGCCGCGGGCGAACAGGGTCCGGCAGGCCCGGCAGGCGCCCAGGGCCCGGCGGGTCCGGCAGGTGATACAGGTCCGGCAGGTCCGGCGGGTGCCACAGGCCCGGCAGGTCCAGCAGGCCCGGCGGGCGACACAGGCCCGGCCGGTCCGGCAGGTGATACGGGTCCGGCAGGTCCGGCGGGTCCGGCAGGTGCCCAGGGCCCGGCCGGTCCGGCAGGTGATACGGGTCCGGCAGGTCCGGCAGGTGATACGGGTCCGGCAGGCCCGGCGGGTGCCGCGGGTCCCCAGGGTCCGGCGGGTGACACCGGTCCGGCGGGTCCGGCCGGCGCCACAGGCCCGGCAGGTCCGGCAGGTCCAGCAGGACCGGCAGGCGATACAGGTCCGGCGGGTCCGGCAGGTGCCCAGGGCCCGGCCGGTCCGGCAGGTGATACGGGTCCGGCAGGTCCGGCGGGTGCCGCAGGTCCCCAGGGTCCGGCGGGTGACACCGGTCCGGCGGGTCCGGCCGGCGCCACAGGCCCGGCAGGTCCGGCAGGTCCAGCAGGACCGGCGGGCGACACAGGCCCGGCCGGTCCGGCAGGTGTCCAGGGCCCAGCCGGTCCCGCAGGTCCCCAGGGTCCGGCGGGCGACACCGGTCCGGCTGGGCCGGCGGGCGCAACGGGTCCGGCGGGCCCGGCAGGCCCCCAGGGCCCTACCGGCGATCCGGGCAACACCGGTCCCGCGGGTCCCGCGGGTCCGGCAGGTCCACAGGGCCTCACGGGTCCGGCGGGTCCCACCGGTCCCCAGGGACCTCAGGGTCTGCCGGGGGCGAATGGACTGGATGGAGCCGACGGTGGCCAGGGTCCGGCGGGTCCCGCAGGTCCTGCAGGCCCCGCAGGCCCGGCCGGTCCCCAGGGCCCGGCTGGCCCCGAGGGCCCCGAAGGCCCGCCCGGCGCCACCAATCCGTCCCTGGTGACGATGTGCTTTGCCGATACCCGCGAGATTCGCGTGGACATCCAGCAGGGGACCGTCGACACGCTGGTTGCGGAGATCGTGAGCGCCAATGATTCGGGTGGTCGTTACTACGGCATCGGGGATTCGGCGGCGCCACAAATCAGTGGCCCGCGGCCTTTCCTGCAGGTGGCTGTGCCACAGCCTTTCCCGGACGGCTGGCGCATCACGCGCCTGGTCGCCAAGGCACGCGGCTCGGATGCGTCCTGGGAAGGCCGGGTGACGGTGCGCACGCAGGAGCCGGACGGTTTCCCGGCGGTCGGTGACGTGGTTCCCGGCGGATTCGTCTGCGAACTGTCGGGTGCCAATGGCGGCGTCTATGACGTGTGCGAGGTGGAGGGAGACTATCCGCTGTACAACATGCAGCTGCTGGGTCTCCATGCCCTGTCGACCAAGGAGACAGGCACGTCCGACCTCACGCGCGTCTCCGGCTGCATCACGATCGAGCCGCCCCTCGAGGAAGAGGTGGTCGTTCAGGCGGAATCATTGACCGTACTGAGGCCCACCCTGGACTGACGGATTCCCGTACACAGGCTGATGCCGGCCCCATCGGGCCGGCATCACCGGGAAACCCTGAAGTCCGTTGTTCGTGAAGATGCCGGCCCCGAAACGGGCCGGCTTTTTCATGCCCGGTTCACTGCCGCAGCGTGAGCCGGAACGTCACCGGTACTGCCGGGCTGATGGCCGGCAGACCGGCGACTTCACGCAATTTCTCCACGCCCGTAAGCAGGCCGAGTTGGTCGGCGTTCACGACCATCGGCTCGCTGCTGGTCACCAGCAACGTCCTGTCGTCCAGGCGCGCCACCGAGGCGGTGACCGTCAGGTTGAGTTCGGTTCCGTGCAGTGTGAGCTGTGCTTCAGAAACTGTTTCGGTCTGCGCACCGGGCTCCAGGGCCTGCAGGGGCGACAGGTCCAGGCGCGCCGTGACCGTCGCTTCGGGATACTCCGTGGTCTGGAAGAGCAGTTCGCGCATTCGCTCGTCACGGATCTCGATGCCGGTATCCACGCTGTCCAGCATGATGGCGAGGCGGAACTCCCCATCCTCCGCCAGCGTGCCGGAAAGTTCGCCGAATCGATGCACTTCCGCCACCTGTCCCGCCTTGGTGGAGACGAAGGACAGGCGGGATTCCTCGTTGACCACGGTCCAGTCCGCAAGGGCGGCGGCCGGGAGGCCCAGGGCGAAACAGGGCAGGAACAGCTTGCGGATCATGGCGAACTCGTCTGGATTGGGAGTCTCCAAGTGTAGCGAGCCAGGACGATGGTGGTGTGAAAACCGCGTTGGTCCGCCGTTGATCGTCCACACGAACATCATCGGGCGGCGCTAGACTGTAGGACCCAGGCAAACAGGAGGACACGCAATGGATGCACGCTGGCTGAAGCACGGAATCCTCATCGCGGGGCTCGGCCTCGCTTCGATGGCCCAGGCGGGGCTGTACAACACGGTGCTCGACATCGGCGCACCGATGCCGGCGTTCGAGGCCCTTCCTGCAACGGACGGTGAACACTACGGCAGTGATGACTTCGACGCCGACGTGGTGGTGCTCGTCTCCCTGGCCAATCATTGTCCCTGGGTGCGAGGCATGGACCAGGGGCTGGTCGACCTCGTGGCCTCCTTCGAGGGCCAGAGCGTCGAAGTGGTCGGGTTCAGCGTGAACCGCCGCGACGATGACCGCCTGCCCGCCATGAAGGAGCACGCGGAGCGCGTGGGCTACAACTTCACTTACGTCTACGACGAGAGCCAGGCCCTCGGCCGGGCCCTCGGCGCGACGCGGACGCCCGAATACTTCGTGTTCGATGCCGACCGCACACTGACCTACATGGGCCTGCTGCACGACTCCCCGGCGCGTGAAACACGGGACGGGGAAATCATGTTCACCAACGGCGACCCGGGCGCCTTCTACGCTCAAGACGCCATCGCGGCCACCCTGGCCGGAACGACGCCCGACCCGGCGGAGACCCGCGCGCAGGGCTGCAGCGTCAAGTATGAGTAACCCGGACCCCGGGCGCCCGGCCCATCGACGGCTTCATGGGCTGGGACTGATCGCCGGCCTGGCGATGCTGTTCGCGACGGTGCAGCCGGCCCGGGCGGAGGGACCCATGCGGGTGATCGGCCTGGAGGAGTGGCCTGCCATCGTCGCCGCCGAACAGCCCGACATCCTGGTCGTTGATCTCTGGGCCAGCTGGTGTGTGTCCTGCATCGAGCGCTTTCCCGAAATGGTCGCCATGGCCGGGCGCTACGGGGACCGGGGTGTGGCGTTCATGACGCTGAACCTCGATGACCCCAGGGACCAGGTCGGCATCGATTGGGCCAACGAATTCCTGCAGGAGATCGGCGCCGATTTTCCCGCCTATCACCTGGCGGAGAACCTGACCCGGTCCTTCGAGGCGTTGGACCTGCTGGCCATACCGGTGGTGCTGATCTATGACGGCGAGGGCGTGGAGCGGTACCGTCTCACCAACGACGATCCGAACGACCAGTTCGACGAGGCCGACATCGAGGATGCCATCGAGGCGCTGCTGGCGGAGCGCGCCTGAGCCCCCGGGTGCGGCGCTATAATGTGGGGGTTTCCCGCAGAGTCTTCATCATGACCCGTTTCCTGCTGGCCGTGTGCCTGTCCGTCCTCGCCGCCCCACTTTCAGCCGATACGATCCGCCTGTCCGAGCCGGTGGAGTCCACCCCGGAATGGGAGGTGTTCGGCGTCGCCATGTCCGACAAGCAGCCCGGTCTCGGCCTGAAGGAACTGATCGCCCGCGAAGACGAATTCGAGGGCCAGGAAGTCCGCGTCACCACCCGTGTGGCCAAGGTCTGCCAGAAGAAGGGCTGCTTTTTCATCGCCACTGAAGGCGCTGCCAGCGCCCGCGTGAGCTTCGCCGACTACAGCTTCTTCGTCCCCACCGACAGCGGAGGCAAGGATGTCACCCTGGTCGGGACCTTCTCCCGCCAGCCCCTGCCGGCCGAGCGGGCCGCGCACTATGCCGAGGACATGGGCGAGGCGCCCCCGGACAACCCGCCGGCCTTCGAGTACGCCATCGTCGCCACCTCGGTGCTCGTGCCTCGCGGCTGATCCCGGGCGACATCGGCGGTGGAACGTGACGGCGTCCGGCCACGCGCTGGCGCCGCCCGTCAGTCCATCGGCCGTCCCGGGCGCCGGTCCGTGATCCGGGCCGCGTTCCGGATCCGTTCCGGCCTGACATCCTGCCTGGCGGCACTCCTGGTCCTGTCCACCTTTTCCGCAACCGCGGACAGTGTATCGGTCCTGATGTACCACCGCTTCGCCGAGGACCGCTATCCGTCCACCAATGTCCAGGCGGAGGACTTTCGCGAACAGTTGGCCCTGCTGGCCCAGGATGGCCGCACGGTGATCGCGCTTCCAAGTCTGCTGGAGCGCCTCGCGGGCGGTGCGCCGCTGCCGGATCGCGCGGTCGCGGTCACCATCGACGACGCCTATCGCTCCGTCCACGACGTCGCCTGGCCGATGCTTGCCGACGCGGGCATTCCCTTTACCGTGTTCGTGGCCACCGACCCGGTGGACGAGGGGCATTCCAGCCTGATGGACTGGGACATGATGCGGGCCATGGCCAGGCAGGGTGTGACCTTCGCCAACCACTCCGGCTCGCACGACCACCTCGTGCAACGCCGGCCGGGCGAGTCCGACGCTCAGCGGCTGGCGAGGGTTCGCGAGGACCTGGAGCGCGGCGCCCGGCGCCTGGAGGAAGAACTGGGCGCCACGGGCGCCGTGCTGGAAGGCGTCTTCGCCTGGCCCTTCGGCGAGTACGACGTGGCCCTGGCGGACCTGGTGCAGGAACTAGGCTGGGTGGCCTTCGGCCAGCAATCCGGACCGGTGAGCGGTGCTGCCACGGACGCCCGCGCCCTGCCGCGTTTTCCCGTGAACGAGGCCTACTCGGACCTCGGCGAACTGCGGACCAAGCTCGACAGCCTGCCCCTTCCGGTGGCGTCCATCGACCCCTGGAACCCGGTGACCGGACCACGGCCGGAGCTGGTGGTGACGCTCGCCGGCGAGCGCGCCGAATGGCCCCGGCTGGCCTGCTATGTCAGCGGACAGGGGCGCGTGGACCCGGAGTGGCTGGCGCCGGGACGATTCCGGGTCACGCCCCTGAATGCGCTGGGCCGGGGCCGCCAGCGGGTCAATTGCACGGCGCCCGGCCCCGGGGGGCGCTACTACTGGTTCAGCCACCCCTGGCTCGTGGAGTGAGATGCCGGACCGCGGCAGGCTGCCCGCCGCCGAGCGATTCCCGGAGCCGACAGCCGTGAGCCACCGGACCCTGGCGCTGACCGTGGCCGCGATGGTCGCCTTCGCGGCCAATTCGTTGCTGTGCCGCCTGGCCCTGGCGGCAGGCCACATCGATGCCGCGTCCTTCACTGCGCTGCGCGTGGCGAGCGGGGCGCTCGTGCTGGTTGGACTGCTGGCGCTGCGACGGGACCGCCGCCGCCCCGGCGGCAGCCTGGGCATGGCCGCCATGCTCGTGCTCTACCTGCTGGGATTTTCCCTGGCCTACCGCAGCCTGTCGGCTGCCACGGGCGCCCTGCTGCTGTTCGGAGCGGTTCAACTGACCATGTTCGCCCGCGCCCTGGCCGGCGGCGAGCGCTTCGGCATTCGTGGCGTCCTGGGCGTGGTCCTCGCCATGGGTGGGCTGGCCTGGCTGCTGGCCCCGGGTGTGACCGCGCCGGACCCGGTGGGGGCCGTGCTCATGGTGCTGGCGGGGGCAGGGTGGGGCGCGTACTCCCTGCTCGGTCGCGGCGCGAAAGATCCGCTGGCCGACACGGCGGGAAATTTTCTCCTCGCCACGCCGCCGGTGCTGGCCGCGCTGCTGGCCTGGCCCTGGATCTCCGGCCAGTCGCTGTCGGTGACCACCATGGGTGTCGCGCTGGCGGTCGTTTCGGGGAGCGTGGCCTCCGGACTGGGATACGTGACCTGGTATGCGGCCCTGCAGGGTCTGGAAGCGGGCCGTGCCGCAACGGTACAGTTGTCCGTGCCGGTGATCGCCGCGATCGGCGGCGTGGTGCTGCTGGCCGAGCCCCTCACGCCGCGGTTGCTGTCGGCCGGCGCCGTCACCCTCGGCGGCGTCTGGCTGGTGCTGGCCGGAAAGCGACAGGGACAGGATTGAACGCGCGACCGAACCGGTCGATGGGAGTGATGGATGAATGATGAACCCGATGCCGTGACGACCGCCGAGGAGGCGCTCGAGCGGCTGCGCGAAGGCAACCGCCGCTTCGTCGCCGGCCGCAACATCGGCCAGCACCTGGCCGATGTGCAACGGCAGGACCTGGTCGAGGCGCAATATCCCTTCGCCATCATCCTGGGCTGTTCCGACTCCCGCGTCCCGGCCGAGATCGTTTTCGACCAGGGTCTCGGGGACCTGTTCGTCATCCGCGTCGCGGGCAACATCGTGGCGCCCTCCCAGGTGGGCAGTGTCGAATTCGCGGCCGCCTCCTTCGGCACCCGCCTGGTGGTGGTGCTGGGCCACTCGCGCTGTGGCGCCATCAAGGCCACCGTGGACCATCTCCGGCAGGAACCGGGCCTGCGCTCGAAAAGCCTGGAAAGCATCGTGGAACGGGTCACGCCCAGCGTGGCGCCGCTGCTCGCGATGCACTCCGGCGGGGACGCGGCCCTGCTCGATGCTGCGACCCGCGCCAATGTCATGGCCTCCGTCGCGCAGTTGCGTTCCGGCTCGAGAATCATCGAAACCCTCTGCCAGGCAGACGAACTGACCATCGTGGGGGCCCACTATTGCCTGGAATCAGGCGAGGTGGATTTCCTTTCCTGAAGCCGCTGCGGGGTTCGGCTCGTTCCAACGCCGTGCTAACGTAGCGCCAATGTTCCGATCGATCGACGTCCACCCGCAACGCCAACGAAAAAGGGAGCTCAACCATGAACACCAAAGTCCCCGCCCCCGGCTGGTTCACGCCCGTCGCCATCATCGCCCTGCTCTGGAACCTGCTGGGCTGCGTCATGTACCTGTTCACGGCGCTCATGCCCAAGCTGGTCACGCCCGAAGTGCTGGCGACCCTGCCAGAGGCGGACCGCGTCGCCACCGAGGCGCAGCTCGCTCAGCTGGCCGCGACGCCCTCCTGGGTGCTCTGGGTGTTCGCCATCGCGACCTTCGCGGGATTGCTGGGCAGCATCCTGTTGCTGATGAAGAAGAACCTCGCCGTCCCCGTGTTCGCCGTGTCGCTCCTGGCCGTCATCGCGCAGGACATCCACACCTTCTTCCTGGCCAAGAGCACAGCGGCCGGCGTGGGTGGCATGATCGTGCCGATCCTCGTGCTGGTCATCGCCGCGTTCCTGCTGTGGCTGTCCATGAAAGCGAAAAAGGAAGGCTGGTCCAACTGACCGGAACGCGCTCATGACCGGTCCGAATCGCCTGTTCCTTCCCGGCATGGCCCTGGCGGCGGCGCTCCTGGCGCTGCCGCCAACGGCGTTGCCTCAGACGGAAACCGGGGTGGACTGCACCGCCTCGTCAGCGCTCGACTTCATGCTCGGCGCCTGGCGAGTGGAGACCGAGGGAACGGTGTTTTCCGAGGAATGGCGACGGGCCGACGATGGAAGCCTGGTCGGCGAAGCCTCCTCCGGGCCGGCCGGCGGCAATGAGCTGCAGCAGACCGAAGCCATGGTCATCGCCCCGGTCGGCGGCGTGTTGACCTACACGGTGGAGATCGACCACAACGGCCGTCCCGTGTCCTTTCCCCTGGTGGTCTGTGACGGCGTTTCGGCCCGTTTCGAGAACCCGGACAACGATTTCCCCCAGCGTCTCGACTATCGCGCGGTGGACGGCGGCTTGATCGCGCGCGTTGCCGACCTGGACGACAATGGGTTCGACCTGGAGTTCGAGGCCGTTGGAACAACCCCGTAAATTCGTTCCACCGTTCTGGTTGGTGATCGGCCTGGGACTCGCCTTTCTGTTGAACCGGCATCTCCCCCTGTGGTCGCTGCCCTGGCCCTGGCTGGGACTCGTCGGCCGTCTCCTGGTGGTGGCGGGACTGCTCATGATCCTTTGGCCGGTGAGCCAGTTCATCGCGGCCCGCACCGGACTCGTGCCGTTCACCGAGGCGAAAACCCTCGTGACCGGCGGACTGTACCGCCTCAGCCGCAACCCGATGTACCTGGGCATGGCCTTCGTGCTCCTGGGCGGCGGACTGATTGCGGGCAGCCTTGGCGCCCTGCTGCCCCTGCCCCTGTTCCTGTTCATCATCCAGAAGCGCTTCATCGAAGGTGAGGAGCGCTTTCTCGAGGCCGCTTTCGGGGACGATTACCTGGCCTACAGGCAGCGCGTGCGGCGCTGGATCTAGGGCGCCCGACGTGCACCTCGGACTGAAAACGCTCTCCGCATTCCTGGCGGCCCGCCCGGACGAGCCATACCTGGTGCTGGTCACGGTGGTGGCGACCGAAGGTTCCACCTACCGCAAGCCCGGCGCCCTCATGCTGGTCGACCGGAACGGGGATTTCGCCGGGTTGATCAGCGGTGGCTGCCTGGAGGGGGACCTGGTCGCGCGCACGCGCGAGGTGTTCGAGACCGGCCGGCCGCACCGCGTCAGCTACGACCTGAAGGACGACGACGAACTGCAACTCGGCCTGGGCCTGGGCTGCGGCGGCGCCGTCCACCTGCTGTTGCAGCGCCTGGATCGGGGGGATGGTTTCGAGCCGCTGGGCTCCCTGCTGGCCTGCCTGGGAGGCGGTACGGCCTGCCGGATGGCGCTGGTCACGGCCTCGCAGGCTCCGGGCCTCGCACCCGGAGACGCCGCCCTGGCCGGTGGCGATGGCACCACGCTGGGACCGCCGGCCCTGCTCAGTTTCCTGGTCGAACAGGAAACGGGTGGCGTCGGACGACGCGCACGCGCCATCGAGGTCGACACCGCCGATGGCCCGGTCGAAGTGCTGCTCCTGGAGGTGACGCCCACACCGCGAGTGCTGGTCTGCGGCGCCGGCCCGGACGCCGTGCCGCTGGTCCGCCAGGTGCTGGGCCTGGGCTGGAACTGCACCGTCTACGACCATCGTCCGGTCCTCGCGGACCCGGACCGCTTTCCGGTCGGCGTCGAGACTGCCTGCGACCGCCCACACGCCCTGGCCGGCCGTGTGCCGCTGGAATCGTTCGATGCGGCCGTGGTGATGAGCCATCACGTCGACCACGACGCGGCCTACCTGGCCTGCCTGGCGGAACGGCCGCCCGCCTACGTGGGCCTGCTTGGACCCCGGGCCCGACGGGATCGGCTGCTGGCCGAACTGGACGCCCCGGGCTTCGAAGTCCATGGCCCGGCAGGCATGGATATCGGCGCCGAGTTGCCCGAGTCCATCGCCCTGGCCATCACGGCCGAAATCCACGCCCGGTTGAACGGGCGCAGCGGCCGCTCGCTTTCCGGTGACTGAACTGCACGCCGTGCTCCTGGCGGCGGGGGGCTCCTCGCGCCTTGGGCGGGCGAAGCAACTGCTGGAATTCCGGGGCGAGACCCTGGTGCATCGCTCGGCGCGCCTGTTGCTGGAATGCACGTCGCGGGTGACGGTGGTCACCGGCGCGCGTGGACGCGAGGTGGCGCGTTCGCTGGAAGGGCTGGGCGTTCAGCGACGCCACTACACCCGTTGGCGCGAAGGCATGGGTGGATCGCTCGCCCTGGCCGCCCGGGGGCTCGAACCCGGAATTGCCGGCGCCCTCGTGCTGCTCTGCGACCAGTATCTTGTCGACGGGCCCGACCTCGCCATGCTCGTGGCCGCCTGGCGTGACGCACCGGAGCGTATCGCGGTCGCCGCCTGGGACGATCGCTTCGGGCCGCCGGTGATCTTCCCGGCCGACTGCTTCGCCGAACTGTCGCGCCTGCGCGGCGACCGGGGCGCCCGCCAGTTGCTCGTCGCCCGTCGTGGCGAGTTGAACCGGATCGACATGCCGCATGCCGCCTACGATATCGATACGCCCGCCGACCTCGCGGCCATGCGTGAGTTGCCCCAGGGCTGAGGGGCGCTACGGCGCCAGGTAGCGCTCCAGGAACAGGTACACCACCTGCTGGTACACGTCGCGGTTGGCCCGCTTCTCGTAGCCGTGACCTTCGTTCAGGGCGTTCATGTACCACACGGCCTGGCCCTGTTCGCGCAAGGCGCGGACCATGCGCTCGGACTCGCCCACAGGGACCACCGGGTCGTTCTGGCCCTGCACGATCAGCATGGGGATGCGAATGCGGTGAACGTTGTTCAGCGGGCTGATGGATTCGAGGAAGGCCCGCATTTCCGGGTCGCGTTCGTCCCCGTATTCGAAGCGGCGCAGGTCACGGCGAAAGTCCCCGGTGTTCTCCAGGTAAGTGACGAAGTGGCTGATGCCCGCCCGGTCGACGGCCGCGACCAGCCGGTCGCTGTAGTGCACCGCGCAGGCCAGGGCCATGTAGCCGCCATAGCTGGGACCGAACACCGCCACCCGCGAGGCGTCCAGTTCCGGGCGGGTCGCGATCCAGTCCAGCAGCGCGCCGATGTCGTGCACCGCGTCCTCGCGCAGGCGGCCGTCGTCCAGCGACAGGTAGCCCTGGCCGTAACCCAGTGAGCCGCGCACGTTGGGCGCCAGTACGGCCACGCCCATCTCGCTGGCCCACATCTGCACCGTGGCGTTGAAACTGGGACGGAACTGGCTTTCCGGCCCGCCGTGGATGTAGATCACCACGGGGTGAGGACCTTTTCCTTCCGGCAGATAGCGGTACGCGGGAACATTGAAGGGCTGGTCCGGTACCGGGCTGTGGGAGGGGTAACTGAACAGCTGGGGGGTCACCAGGTCCGCGGGGTCCATGCCCGACGCATCGTGCGTGGTCCAGGGTTTCGGCCGCGAAGGCAGGTTGCCGAGGCGTGACAGGCGGATCACGTTGACGTCCCCCGGCGAGGTCGGGGTGCTCAGCGTGAACCCCAGGCGCCGCCCGTCGGGGGAGAAGGACAGGTCGCCGACCACCCCCATCGGCAGGCTCCGCACGGCGCGGAAAGTGAATCGCTCCGGGTTGAACATGTAAAGGCGGCTGGCCCCGTGCTCGTTGGTGACGAAGGCGCCACGCCGACCCTCCGGGGAGAGTGCGAACCCGGTCACATCCCAGGAGATGTTGTTCTCCACCCAGCGGGGCGTGTCCTCGGGGGACAGCGGCGCCCAGCCGATTTCCGCCGAACGCCCGCGCTGGTTGCTGACGAAGAACACCCCCGTGTCGTCCGCATCGAAACCGACGGCCACGTTGCTGGTCTCCTGGCCGGGCACGCCGGCCATCAGCCGGAGATTGCCGCTTTCGAGGTCCAGGAGGTGGACGCGCGAATCGGTGATGCCTACGTATTGCTGGAGCAGCAGTTTCCGGCCGTCGCGGCTGAAGGCGACCGGTTTCCACAGCGCGCCGTCCGGGGCCGGGAAGACCAGCCGGGCCTGCTCCGGGGCCGCCACGTCCAGCACCCAGATGTCGTTCGCCGCGCCATTGCGCCGGGTGGAACGGTACGCCAGGCGTCGGTCCTCGTGGTCCCAGACCATGCGGTTGTTCAATGCGCGGGGCGCGTTCGTGAGCGCCCGCATTTCGCCGGTGGCGGGGTCCAGGAGGTGGATCTGGTCGAAGGCGGAGCCGCCCTCATTGACCGTGAAGGCCAGCAGGTCGCCCCGGTGTTGCCGAACGACCTCGCGCACCGGTTCGTCCAGGCGGGTCAGGCGGCGGGGCGCTTCGCCCGCGCCGTCGAGGGCATGCAACTGGTTCACGCCGTGGTGCAGGGAGCGGTAGTAGAGGCTGCGGCCGTCGGCGGACCAACCCACCATCTCCTCGCTGGTCAGTTGCTGGTACCGGTCCAGGCGCTCGGCCAGGCCCGACGGGATCGGCGGAACGTCTTCCAGGACCAGCTGACCCTCGTTCACCACCCGGCGTTCGACGGCCTGTGCCGGCATCCAGAGCAACGCCATCAGCAGAAGGGTGACGGTTGCCCGCGCGCTCCCGTGGGAGCGCGGCCGGTATGAGCAAAGCGCTGGCCTCACGGCGAGCGCCTCGCGGGGCGTCGCCGGGACTTTGAGTCTGAGCCGTTCATTGTCATGCTTCTTGTCTTGTTGGAGCCCGGGCGTTCATCGAAACCGGGGCGTTGCTAAAACCCTGGATTGCCCGATTCTCAGGGTCCGCCGGCGTGGTCCGGCCCCTTGGCGAGGGCTATACTGACGCCCTGGAGCGTCTGCCCTTGAACCCATTGCACATCATCATACTCGCCGCGGGTGAAGGAACCCGCATGCGATCACAACTGCCCAAGGTGCTGCACACCGTGGGCGGGCGGCCCATGCTCGCCCACGTGATCGAGCGGGCCCGTGCGCTGTCGCCGGAGCGGGTGCACGTCGTTTTCAACCCCGAAACCCCCGCGGTGCGTGAAGCCTTCACCGGCGAGGACCTGGCCTGGGCGCCCCAGGCCGAGCGGCTCGGGACGGGGCATGCCGTCATGCAGGCCATGCCGGACGTTCCCGACAACGCCGATGTCCTTGTGCTCTACGGCGACATTCCCCTGCTCGATCCGGCCGCCCTGGACGCCTTGTGCGCCGTACATGACGGCGGGCTCACCCTGCTGACCATGAAGCCCGCGAACCCGCGCGGCTATGGGCGCATCGTGCGTGACCTCGCCGGCGCCGTCGACGCCATCGTCGAGGAGCGTGACGCGGATGAGGCCACCCGGGCGATCGGCGAAGTGAACACCGGCATCCTCCTGGCCGGGGCCGGGCGCCTGCGCGATTGGCTGGGCCGCCTGTCCGCGGACAACAGCCAGGGCGAGTACTACCTGACCGACGTGGTGGCGCTGGCCCGGGGTGACGGGCAGGCCGTCAACACCGTGATCGCCGAGGACGCCACGCGCCTGGAGGGCGCCAACGACCGGGTGCAACTCGCGGCGCTCGAGGCGCGCCACCGGCGCATCGCGACGGAATCCCTGATGCGGGCCGGCGCCACGGTGCTCGACCCGTCCCGACTGGACATTCGCGGCGTCGTCGAAACGGGCACCGACGTGATCCTGGACGTCAATGTCGTCCTCGAAGGGCATGTGCGCCTCGGGGATGGAACCCGCATCGGCCCGGGTTGCGTCCTGAAGGACTGTGACCTCGCCGCGGGCACGCAGGTGCACGCCCACAGCGTGCTCGAAGGCGTCGTGACCACAGGCGCCTGCGACATCGGGCCGTTCGCCCGTGTGCGGCCGAAGACCGTGCTGGCGGCCGGGACGCGCATCGGCAACTTCGTGGAAACCAAGAACGTCACGCTGGGCGAGGGCAGCAAGGCCAGCCACCTCAGCTACCTGGGCGACAGCGAGATCGGCGCGAAGGTCAACATCGGCGCCGGCACCATCACCTGCAATTACGATGGTGCGAACAAGCACCGCACCGTGATCGGCGACGGCGCTTTCATCGGTTCCGATTCACAACTCGTCGCCCCGGTGAAGGTCGGCGCGGGCGCCACCATCGGCGCCGGGTCCACCATCAGCCGCGACGCACCCGAAGGGCAGCTCACCATCAGCCGAGCCCGCCAGACCACCGTCACGGGCTGGAAGCGGCCCGTCAAGAAGGACTGAACCATGTGCGGGATCGTCGCCGCTTCCTCCCATCGCGAAATCAGTGAGCTCCTCATCGCGGGCCTGAAGACGCTGGAGTACCGCGGCTACGACTCCGCCGGAATCGCCTTGCAGGTCGACGGCGCCGTCGCGCGCCAGCGCATCCAGGGCAAGGTCCAGGCCCTGGAAGACCTCCTCGCACGCCACCCGATCGAGGGCGTCTGTGGCATCGCGCATACACGCTGGGCCACCCACGGCGTGCCCAGCGACCGCAATGCGCATCCCATGGCCAGTGGGCACTCCGGGCCCACCGGACACCGGGTGGCCCTGGTGCACAACGGCATCATCGAAAATCACGAGGAACTGCGGGCCGAGCTCAAGGCCGCCGGCGCCGAGTTCACCTCCGAGACCGACACCGAGGTCATGGTGCACCTCGTCGCCTCCCTGATGAACGAGGGCAATGACCTGTTCAAGGCGGTGCGCCTGGCCGCCCAGCGCCTGCAGGGGGCCTTCGCCATCGCGGTGGTGTCCGCCTCCGAGCCCGGCGTCGTCGTCGGCGCCCGCCGGGGCAGCCCCCTGGTGGTGGGCCTCGGCGAGGGAGAGCAATTCCTGGCCTCCGACATCTATCCCCTGCTGCCGGTGACCAAGCGCTTCGTCTACCTGGACGAGGGCGACGTGGTGCGCATCGACACGGAGGGCGTGCAAGTCGTCGATGGTGAGGACGCGCCCGTCCAGCGGGAGGTCCGTATCGCCGAGATGGACGCCGACCTCGTCCAGCGCGGCGACTACCCGCACTACATGCTCAAGGAGATCTTCGAGCAGCCCCAGGCGGTCGCCGAGACACTGGAAGGGCGCATCGGGCCGAACCGGGTCCTGCCCAACATCTTTGGAGTCGGCGCCGAGGATCTGCTCGAGCGCGTGAAGCAGGTCCACATCGTGGCCTGCGGCACCTCCTTCCATGCCGGCCTCGTGGCGCGCTACCAGCTCGAATGGCTGGCGGGACTGCCCTGCACCGTCGAGGTCGCCAGCGAGTACCGTTACCGCAGCCCGGTCGTCCCGCCGGACACCCTGTTCGTGACCATCTCGCAGTCAGGCGAGACTGCGGACACCCTGGCGGCCTTGCGTCATGCACGGTCCTCGGGCTACCTGACCACCCTGGCCATCTGCAACGTGCCGGAGAGTTCCGTGGTCCGTGAAGCGGACCTGGTGCTGATGACGCGCGCCGGACCGGAAATCGGCGTGGCCTCGACCAAGGCCTTTACCACCCAGCTCGTGGCCCTGCAGTTGCTGGTGCTGGAACTGGGCCGCCTGCACGGACGGGATCCGGAAGCCTACCGCGAGGCGGTGGGCCTGCTGCACCAGCTGCCCGACCTCATGAACCAGGCTCTGAGCCTGGACGCCGAGTTCGCCGAGCTGTCGAAACTGTTCGTGAACAAGCAGCACGCGCTGTTCCTGGGCCGCGGCAGCCATTACCCCATCGCCATGGAAGGGGCGCTGAAGCTCAAGGAAATTTCCTATATCCACGCTGAGGCCTATCCCGCGGGTGAACTCAAGCACGGCCCGCTCGCCCTGGTGGACGAGGACATGCCCGTGGTGGCGGTGGCGCCCAATGACGAACTGCTGGCCAAACTGATCAGCAACATCGAGGAAGTCCAGGCGCGCGGCGGCGAACTGTACGTCATCGCCGACCGCCAGGCCGGGCGCAACTTCGCCGAGCGGCATGGACGTATTCTTCGCGTGGATACCGGGGGGCGGTTCCTGGCGCCGGTCGTTCTGACCATCCCGCTGCAACTGCTCGCCTACCACGTGGCCGTGGCGCGCGGCACGGACGTGGACCAGCCCCGCAACCTCGCCAAGTCGGTGACGGTGGAGTAATTCCCGCCGGAGCGCTGCACGGGGATTGCCTGTCTGCGAAGCCCCGTCGCTGATATGATGCGCGGGTTTCCGCCGTGAGGCTCCTGCCCTGATTTCCAAGCGATTTTTGATCCCGGCCCTCTGGTCGCTGCTCCTCTGCTTCGCCGCCACGACGGCGTTCGGCGCCGAGGACGACTACGAAGACGAGCCGGAGGGGGAGCGCGACCTGCAGATCCTCGGCTGGGTGGAGAACGCCTACTTCGTGGCGCCCCAGTGGGAGATCCGCGCGAAGCTCGATACCGGCGCCCGCACGTCCTCGCTGGATGCGCGCGTCATCAAGCGGTTTCGCCAGTGGGGGCGGCGCTGGGTGCGATTCGCCGTGCGCCATCCGGATACCGGGGAAGAGGTCATCATGGTGCGCGAGCGCATGCGCACCATCGGCATCGTCCAGCATGAGGGCGACAACGACGTCCGCCCGACGGTGAAGATCGAGGTCTGCATCGGCGGCGAGCTGCTCGACGTGGAAGTGAGCCTCGCGGACCGCACGAACTTCAACTATTCCCTGCTCATGGGCCGGCGCGCCCTGCGCAGCATCGCCGTGATCGACTCCGGCGAGACCTACCTGTCCGACGCCACCTGTCCCGACAACATGCCCGAGCGGGACATCGTGCTCGACCCTTCACTGGAGGACCCGGACGCCCGACCTGTGCGCGTGTACGAGCCGGACGAACCCGAACCGGAACCAGGCGCCGAGCCGGGGCCAGAAGCCGGGCAGGGGGCGCCGCCCGGGTCCGAAGATGATTCGCAGACGGGCGCGGCCAGCGAACCGGACGACACGGAAGTGGGGGATGACGAGACCGGTGACGAAACCGGCGCGGAACAAGGGGACGGATGATCATGAAGCGCTCGACCCATGGCCTGACACTGGCCCTCTTCCTGGTGCTCGCGGGACTGGCGATCTTTGCCTGGAAGGTGCGCGCCTTCGGATTTCCCGTGTTTCCGGACGAAACCAGCGTGGTCTGGACGGTTCAGGCCCAGATCAGCGTGGATCCCGGACCGGGGGCGATGAAGGTCGCCATGCAGCTGCCCACGCGAACGCCCGGTTATGCCCTGAGCGACGAGCATTTCATCTCCCGCGGTTTCGGTACGGCGGTCGACGACGACCGATGGCAGCGCGAGCTGACCTGGTCCGTGCGCCGTGCCGCCAAGGAACAGACCCTGTATTACCGGGGCGTTTTCTTCGAAAACGACCAGGACGTGGAACTGGCGCCGCGACCGAAGTTTCCGAAACCGCCTGAACTCGACGAGCCTTACCAGACGGCCCTCGGGGAGATCGTCGAGGAAGTGCGTGACGAGAGCGCCGACGTGGTGAGCTTCGCCGCCCAGGTACTGGTCAAGCTCAACGCCCCGGCACCCGAAGACAACATGGCGCTGTTCCTCCAGGGGCCGCTGGGCCTGGACAAGGCGCACATCGCCCAGATGATCATGTCCGCCGCGCGCATCCCGGTGGTCATGCTCAATGGCGTTCGGTTGGTCGAGCAGGCCCGGGCCGCGCCGTTGGAGACCTGGATCGCCGTGCACAACGGCACCGGCTGGACCGTGTTCGATCCCAACAGCGGCAACCAGGGGCTGCCCAGCGATTTCCTGTTGTGGTGGGTGGGCGACGCCCCGATGGTCGAGCCGACGGGCGCGCGCCTGGACGACCTGCGCATCAGCATCCGCCGCCAGAGCGTGAGCGCGCTGAACCTCGCCACCGAGCGCGCGCGCCAGGCGGGCTCGGGCGTGGACGAGTTTTCCCTGCTGGCGCTGCCGCTGGACCTGCAGTCGGTGTACGAGGTGCTGCTGCTGGTGCCGCTGGGCGCCTTCATCATCGCGTTCCTGCGCAATGTCATCGGACTTCGATCCTTCGGCACCTTCATGCCGGTGCTGATCGCGCTGGCCTTCCGCGAGACGCAGCTGGTGGCGGGCCTGGTGCTGTTCACTGTCATCGTCAGCGTGGGGCTGCTGATCCGTTTCTACCTGGAGAAGCTCCGTCTGTTGCTGGTGCCGAGGCTTTCGGCCGTGCTGATCATCGTGGTGCTGCTGATGGCGGCGGTGTCGGTGCTCAGCCAGCGCCTCGGCGTGGACGCGGGCCTGTCGGTGGCGTTGTTCCCCATGGTGATCATCGCCATGGTGATCGAGCGCATGTCCATCGTGTGGGAGGAACACGGACCCGGCAACGCGATTCTCGACGGCATCGGCAGCCTGGCCATCGCCGCCTTCGCCTACCTGGTGATGGGCATCGACCTGTTCGCCTGGTGGGCGCTGGTCTTTCCCGAACTGATGCTGGTGCTGCTGGGCCTGACCATCGCCCTCGGACGCTACACCGGCTACCGGGTGACGGAGCTGATCCGATTCCGGGAGCTGGCCAAGTGAAGCTGTTCGCCCGACCCGACCAGTTGCGGGCCGCCGGCGTGCTCAGCCTGAACCGGCGCAACGCCGAGTGCATCATGCGGCTGAACTCGCGCAAGGCCTACCCGCTGGTCGACGACAAGGTGCTGTGCAAGAAGACGCTGGAGGCGCGCAACATGCCCGTCCCCGGCCTGATCGGCGTGGTGGCCCGCTCCGGTGACGCGGGGCGCTTCGCGCGCAAGCTGGTCGGCCGCGACCAGTTCGTCATCAAGCCGGCCAACGGCAGCGGCGGCGACGGCATCCTGGTGATCACCGGCCGGCGCAAGGACAAGTACCTGGCCACCGACGGCCGGCTTTGGGACGAGGACGAGCTGGCCCACCACCTGACCAACGTGATCAGCGGCCTGTACAGCCTGGGCGGCCAGCCGGACAAGGCCATGCTGGAGGAGCTGGTGGCTTTCGACCCGGTGTTCGACCTGATCGCCTTCCAGGGCGTGCCGGACATCCGGGTAATCGTCTACCGGGGCGTCCCGGTCATGGCCATGGTGCGATTGCCCACCCGCGCCTCGCATGGCAAGGCCAACCTGCACCAGGGCGCCGTGGGCGCGGGCATCTGCATTTCCACCGGCTTGACCACCTCGGCGGTGGTCGGTAACCACCAGGTGCGCGAGCACGTGGACACGGCGGCCTCGGTGGTGGATTTCGCGGTGCCGCAATGGGAGAAGATCGTGGAGATGGCGGCGAACTGCCATGACGCGGTCGGCCTCGGCTACCTGGGCGTGGACATCGTCCTGGACAAGAACCGCGGCCCGCTGATCCTCGAACTCAATGCCCGCCCGGGCCTCAACATCCAGATCGCCAACGGCGCGGGACTGCGGCCACGCCTGGCGCTGGTCGATGCCTCCGGCGCGCCGGGGCTGCCCGCGGCGGAACGCGCGCTCTGGGCGCGGCAGAACATCACCCCGGAGAATCCGGCCCTGGCCTGAGCCCGGGAACGAAGCCACCGGCCCGCCCTGGCTCGCTGGCGCCCCCGGGCGCATTCCAATACACTGTGCAGCCCGGGCCAGCGGGCCCCGGGAGCAGTACAAAGGTAGACATCATGCGCAGAAGGCACTCGGCGGAAGAAGAAGCCGAAATCAACATCACCCCCATGCTGGACATCGTGTTCATCATGCTGATCTTCTTCATCGTCACGACCTCGTTCGTGAAGGAGAAAGGTCTGGAGGTTTCGCGCCCGTCGAATACGCCGCCGAAGGAAATCGAGCAGAAAAAGGGCCCGATCGTGGTGAAGATCGACGGCAGCAGCAACATCACGCTGCAGGGCCGTGTGCTCGAGCCCAAGGCCGTGCAGGCCAACCTGGAACGCGAAAAGGCGGAAAAGCCCGATTCGCCGCTGATCGTCGCCTCTCATCCGGACGCAGAAACCGAGGCCCTGGTCACCGTGCTCGATGCCGCGAAAGCCGTGAACATCGGCAGCGTGAGCGTCGCCACCACGTCCCAGCCCTGAGCCGGCGGGCGTCACGCGCCCGTCCGCCCCCGTGTCTCCCGCGCCCCTGCGTCAAGGCGTTTTCCTCGACCTCGCGACCGTCGACAACGGCGAGCTGAAGCTCGGCGCCCTCGACCGCAGCCTCCCCGGCTGGACCTTCTTCCAGTCCACGACACGCGATGAACTGGGGCAACGACTGCCCGGCAACGACGTGGTCGTCACCAACAAGGTCGTACTCGACCGGGCCGCCTTCGAGGCCGCGAAGGGCCTGCGCCTCGTGGTGGTCTGCGCGACCGGTACGAATGTCGTCGACCTCGAGGCGGCGAAGGCGCACGGGGTGACCGTCTGCAACATCCGCGACTACTGCTCGGACTCCGTGGCGCAGCACGTGCTGACCCTGATGCTGAACCTGGTGACGGGACAGCCCTTCTACGGCCAGCGCGCGCGCGACGGGTGCTGGCGCGAGGCCGGCACGTTCAGCCTGCACGACCGGCCCATTCGCGACCTCTCCGACCTCAGCCTGGGCATCATCGGTTACGGCACGCTGGGCCGCGCCACCGGGGCCCTGGCCCGCAAGATGGGCATGAACCTTCTGATCGGCGAGCGCCGCGGCCAATCGCCGCGACCGGATCGTCTCTCGTTCCGGCACCTGGTGGAGAACGCCGACGTGGTCAGCCTGCACTGCCCGCTGACGCCGGAAACCGAGCACATGATCGACCGGGAGGTGCTGCGCGCCATGAAGCCGACGGCCCTGCTGATCAACACCGCCCGGGGCGGCATCGTCCACGAGCGCGACCTGGCTGACGCCCTGCGGGCGGGCGACATCGCCGGTGCCGGCGTGGACGTGTTCACCGAGGAACCCCCGCCGCCGGATCACCCCCTGCTGGCCGACGACATCCCCAACCTGCTCATCACCCCGCACAACGCCTGGGGCAGCGTCAGCGCACGCCAGGAGGCCATCGACCAGGTCACTGCCGTGATCCGTTCCTTCGACCGGGGCGTGCCCGTCAACCGGGTGGCGTGAGTCGGACCTGTTCGCGGCTCCGGCGTTCCGATCGTCCCGGGGGCTTTCGGTCGGCGGCCTTTCTTCCCGGGAGCCCGAGGGGGCTTCAGGATTTTCCGGATGTCAGTTCCAGCCAGCCGCTGGGATCCTCCTCGGGGGGCATCTGCAGGAAATAACCCGTGTCCTCCAGTTGCGCCATGACCTGGTGAACGTCCGCCTGGGCGAGGGTCCGGTCGGGCGTGAGTTCGAGTTCCATGACCACATCGTCGAGGTCGAATCGTTCCCGCAAGGGCTGCGGCAGCGTCTCGAGATCGAACATCTCGCGAACATACAGATAGGTGTAGGGGCGCCCCCGCGCCCGGTAGATGGTGCAGTGCACGGCAACCGTTCTCCTGGGTCAGCCGGCATTGCAGCGAACCGTCGCTGCGCCGGATTCGTGCCAATTTGCTATGTTATCGGAGAGAGACACACACAAGGAGTGCATCGTCATGAAACTGATCGTGCCGTTCCTGATCTGTTGCCTGGCCCTGGCGGGATGTGAATCCCCACAGAAGAAGAAGCTCGTGGTCAAGGACCAGCCCATCAAGCTCCGCGTGATGCCCGGGCCGAAGCTGGAGGTCAACGAACCACCGACGAAGGGATGTGTTGCCGCCAGTACGGAACTCAAACGTGGCTGCATCGTCGCGAACATCGGCGACGAGATCGATGCCGAGTTCAGTCTCCAGCAGTTCAATCGTTATCACATCGGGGCCTTCAAGGTTTGCCGCGGCACAGGCAAACCAACGGAAGGCGCCGAGTGCGAGCTCCAGGGCAAGGAGCCCACCGAATTCATCCTGGAGTTTGCCGGCATGAGCGCGATCCCGGGAACGGACGGGCTGGTGAACTTCAAGAAGCTCGCACCCGGCGCCGATCTCGCCGGGTTCAAGCTGACGAACAGGAACAGGCTGAAGCAGGATTACTTCTACAGCGTGCAGGCCTGTCCCGACCCGGACACGGACAGCAAGGATGGCTGTTTCTGGACCGATCCGCCCATCCAGAACAAGGGCATCGGCCAGATCTCGCATTGAGGTCGCCATGCGCGTGACGCATGAACCCCGCTGACGCCCCGGCGGGGTTCCAATACACCGCCTACATCAGCTACAGCCACAGGGACGCCCGGTGGGCCGGCTGGCTACACCGCGTGCTGGAGGGCTATCGCGTTCCTTCTCGCCTGGCCGGCCGTCAGGGCGAACACGGCATCATTCCCCGCCGTCTGGCCCCCGTATTCCGTGATCGGGAAGACCTGTCCAGCGCCAGCGACCTGGGCAGCCATATCACGCAGGCGCTCGACACCTCGCGGATGCTCATCGTGGTGTGCTCTCCGGAGGCGGCCAGGTCGCGATGGGTCAACGAGGAGGTGCGCTGGTTTCGAACGAAGCACCCTGACCGTCCCGTGCATTGCCTCCTGGTCGACGGGGAAGTGGGGGGCGCCGGCCCCTCGCCGTTTCCGCCCGAGCTGACCGAACGGGGCGACGCCGAGCCCCTGGCCGCCGATCCCCGCCCATGGGCGGATGGCAAGACCCTGGCGCGCCAGAAGATCATTGCCGGAATGCTGGGCGTGCGACTGGACGAACTGCGCCAGCGCGACCTTCGCCGTCGTCGCGGCCTGCAGGCGGCCATGGCCGCGGTGGCCGTGGCGGCCATCGCCCTCGTGTTCACCACGGTCACTTCGCGCATTGCCGAACGCCAGGAACGTTCCAAAGCGGAGGAAATGGCCGGGTTCATCGTCGACCTGGGAGAGCGGCTGCGGTCGGACCAGGACCTGGAAACGCTGGCCCTGATGAGCCAGCAGGCAGTGACGTACCTGGACTCCCTCGATCCGGATGACCTTTCCAGGGAATCGGCCATCAAGGTGGGGCTGGCCTTGCGCCAGTTCGGCCTGGCCATTGGTGGACAGGGTGACGCCAACCGGTCGATCGCGGCATTGCGCAGGTCCAGGGAACTGTTCAGGGACCTGTTCAAGCGCCAACCCAATGACGCGGAAGTGCTGTTCGAGTTGTCGCAGGCCGAAGCTTACGTCGGCATCCATCATTTTCACCGCCGGGAGTATGCCGATGCCAGGGCGCCGCTGGAGGCGTATCTCGAGCTTGCCCAGTCGATGCTGGCGCTGGAGCCCGGCAACCCGGATTACATGCTGGAGGCGTCCTACGCCGCCACCGGTCTTCTGGCCCTGCGCGTCGATGGCGGGCAGTCCATGAGCCCCGAAACGCTGGCTGAAGCAGAAGCTGCCGTGCGACTGGCAGAGGACGTGTATCGACAATCCGGCGAACTGACCCAGTATTCGACCACGATGGCCTGGGCGGCCGATGCGCACCTGTACGCCTGTCGCCCGGTCACGGCGCTGGCCTACCGCACGACCACTTTGCCGCTGGAGCAGGATGCCGTGCAAGCAACCCCTACGGACCGCTCGCTCGAAACACAACTGGCGTATCGGTATTCCGGCCTGTCCAACGTCCTGTTCGTGCTCGGTCGCCTGGGAGAGTCGGTGATGCACCGCCAGAAGGCCATTGACCTCCTGGAGGGCCTGTCGCGTCGCGACCCGAGCAACCAGGATCTGAGAGAGCACGCCCTGTTGCAGAGAGCAAGGCTGGTGATGCACCGGGGCTTCGAGGATGTCGAAGGCGCGGCGTCCACGGCACTGGAAGGGATGGCGCCGCTGGAGCAGGAGCTCCGTGCGATTCACGAACCATCAGAGCGGCCGTCGAGCACCGAAGCGGAATTGTCCCAGCTGGTCCTGGGCCAGGCGCGCCTCGCTCACAGGGTCGGGTGGTCCGCGAAAGCGCTGGAACACCTGGAGCGCGCCCGAGAGGGACTGATGCCGCACATTGCCAGCACGACCCCTGATCGGGTCTTTCAGGATATCGCCGGCCAGGTTCGCGTTACCTGGTGGGAGCTCCAGGGCGAGGATCCAGCCGTTTCCTGGCCGGAACTCGGTCGCATGACACGTACCGAACATGCCGCATATCGCAGTTGCGAACTTGCCGAGACGTCGGCGCACCTGGCAGTGCTCGAAGGCGACATCGAGCGCGCACTCATCGAAGTGCGGTATCTCGAAGAAAACCAGTTTCGTCCTCCAGGCTTCGCATCGTTCTGTCTGGCCAACGGACTGTGTGAACCGGCCGGGATCGCCGATACGGGTAACGGAGGCTAGCCGGCGTTGGATGGTTCGCTGTCATTGGAAAAGGATGCGCGGCTCTGCCTGACGGTCGCCGTGACGGGCCATCGGGACCTGTCGGCCGATGAAGTGCCGAGGCTTCGGGAGTCGGTCCACGGATTTCTGAGTCACCTGGTCGAGGAATATCCGGACCTGCAGATCGAACTGCTTTCCGGCATGGCGGCAGGCGCGGACCAGCTCGTCGTCGAACAGGCTTTGTCACTGGGCTTGCCGGTCGTGGCGGTCCTGCCGTTGGAGGTCGAGGAATATTGCAAGGACTTCGCCGACGGGGGGCGTGTCCTGAGATCGCTGCTGGAACACTGTGAAGTCGTGACCATGCCCAGGCTCCAGGGTGAGGACCCCACGGTGGACCCAGAGGCCCGCGCACGCCACTACGCCCACCTGGGCGTGTTTCTTTCGAACCACTGCCAGGTGCTGCTGGCGCTCTGGGACGGAAAGCCCTCGGACCATACGGGCGGCACCGGCGGTGTGGTCAGTTACCACCTTTCCGGCGTGATGCCGGGCTATGACCTTGAAGAGGCCGCACCGAACCTGCTTGCCAACAGCGAAAACGACCTCGCGTTCCATGTCGTGTGCTCGCGGGACCGGGACGGTGGGGCGCCTGAAGCTTCGCTGGAGCCCCTGCAGGCCTACTGGCTCACCGGCGCCTTCGGCCGGCAGTCATCCGCATATATGCCCTGGGACTACGACCTCATGCTCGACCGCCTCGGGGTGTTCAGTCGCGACCTGGGGCGCTATGCGGCCGCTCTGGAATCGGAGGCCCGGGGTTTGCTGGTCGACGCTCCGGAAGGCCTGGAATGGCCCCGCGGCGTCGCGTACGTGGACCGGCTCTATGCCATGGCCGACTGGCTGGCGGTGCACTACCAACACCGCTTCGCCTCTGGCCTTCTGTTCGGGCACGTGCTCGCCGTGCTCATGGGCGTGGTGTTCATCATCTATTCCGAGTTCATCGTGCACTGGCCGCTGGCGGTGCTGTTCATGGTCCTGTTCCTGACGGGCTTCGTCGTCCACGCCGTGGGCGAGCGCCGGGAGTGGCACCGCAAGTACCTCGACTACCGGGCGCTGGCCGAAGGCCTGCGCGTGCAGGTGTACTGGTCACTGGCCGGCGTGGTGCGCAGCCGGTCTGCGGGATTTGCCTATGACAACTTCCTGCAGAAGCAGGACGTGGACCTTGCCTGGATTCGCCACGTGATGCGCTCTGCGAGCCTGCGCCGGGAGCGCCACCACCCACCGGATTCCCGTTGGGTGCCCTGGGTCATCGCCCGGTGGGTCGGTGACCGCGACTCCGGGCAACTGGGCTACTACTCGGGCAAGGCCCGGAGCCGCGCAGCGCAGTACCGGCGCACTCGCCTGTTGAGCCAGGTGGCGCTGTGGGGCGGTATCGTCATGGCGGGCGTCCTGGCCGTGCTCGCCACGCGCCTGGACGAGATGCAGGCCATCGTGCTGCTGATCCTCATGGGGATCCTGCCCCTGGTGGCGGGCGTGCGCGACGCGTACTCACACAAGAAGGCGGACAAGGAACTGATCAAGCAGTACCGCTTCATGGCCGATGTGCTCGGCAACGCCCGGCGCCTGCTGGACGGCAACGACGAGCTCGTCTTTCAGCGCAAGGTGCTCAAGGCGCTCGGCAGCGCGGCGCTCGAGGAGCATGCCGAGTGGTTGCTGATGCACCGGGAGCGCCCGCTGGAGCCGGGCGGTCTCTGAAGGCCGGGGTCCTGCCTGAAGGGTTTCGGTCCGTGCCGGGAGGATCCGTTCCGTGATGGCCCGGGGCTCAGCGATTCAACCGGTTCGCCACCAATTCCGCCACCACTTCCGGTTCGGCCAGTGTCGAAGTGTCGCCCAGCCGGTCCGGTTCGTTCTCGGCGATCTTGCGCAGGATGCGGCGCATGATCTTGCCCGAGCGGGTCTTGGGCAGGCCCGGGGCCCACTGGATGAGGTCGGGCGTGGCGATCGGCCCGATGTCCTTGCGCACCCACTGGCGCAGTTCCTCGCGCAGTTCCTCGCTGGGCTCGATGCCCAGGTTGAGGGTGACGTAGACGTAGATGCCCTGGCCCTTGATGTCGTGCGGATAACCCACGACGGCCGCTTCGGCCACGGCGGCATGCGCCACCAGGGCGCTTTCCACTTCGGCGGTGCCCATGCGGTGGCCGGAGATGTTGAGCACGTCGTCGACGCGGCCGGTGATCCAGTAGTAGCCGTCGGCGTCACGGCGACAGCCGTCGCCGGTGAAATAGACGCCCGGGTACTGGCTGAAATAGGTCATGCCGAAGCGCTCGTGGTCGCCCCAGACGGTGCGCATCTGGCCCGGCCAGCTGTCGGTGAGCACGAGGTAGCCCTCGGCTTCGCCTTCCAGGACCTTGCCCTGCTCGTCGAGGATGGCCGGCATCACGCCGGGCAGCGGGCGCGTGGCCGAACCGGGCTTCATCGGTGTCGCGCCCGGCAGGTTGGCGATCAGCGCCGCACCAGTCTCGGTCTGCCACCAGGTGTCCACCACCGGGCAGCGTTCTTCGCCGACGACCCGGAAATACCACTCCCAGGCCTCGGGATTGATGGGCTCGCCCACGGTGCCGAGCAGGCGCAGGGATTGGCGCGAGGTCTTCTGGACCGGCTCGTCGCCCTGGCGCATCAGGGCGCGGATCGCGGTGGGGGCGGTGTAGCAGATGTTGATGGCGTGCTTGTCCACGACCTGCCAGAAACGGCTGGCGTCAGGGTAGTTCGGTACGCCCTCGAACATCACGGTGATGGCGCCGTTGGCCAGGGGGCCGTAGACCACGTAGCTGTGGCCGGTGACCCAGCCGACGTCCGCCGTGCACCAGAAGATGTCACCGGGCTGGTAGTCGAACACCAGTTCGTGCGTGTAGCTGGCATACACCAGGTAACCACCCGTAGTGTGCATCACGCCCTTGGGCTTGCCGGTGGAGCCGGAGGTGTAGAGGATGAACAGGGGGTCCTCGGCGGACATTTCCTCGCAGGGGCAGTCGGCACTCACCGTGGCCTCCGCCTCATGCAGCCAGGAGTCGCGGCCGGCGGTGAAGGGCGTGTCCCCGCCGGTGTTGCGCACCACCAGGACATTGCCCACCAGGTCCGCGACGCCTTCGCGTTCCAGGGCGGCGTCCACATTCGCTTTCAACGGGACCTTGCGGCCGCCACGCAGCCCTTCGTCGGCCGTGATGACCAGGCGGGATTCGCAGTCCAGGATGCGTTCGGCCAGGGCGTCCGGCGAAAAGCCGCCGAACACCACGGAGTGGATCGCGCCGATGCGCGCGCAGGCCAACATGGCCACGGCGGCTTCGGGAATCATCGGCATGTACAGCGTCACCCGGTCGCCCTTCGACACGCCCAGGCCTTTCATGACATTGGCCATGCGGCAGACGCGCGCGTGCAATTCGCGGTAGCTGATCGCGGCGTCCCGTGCCGGGTCGTCACCTTCCCAGAGAATGGCCGTCTGCTCGCCGCGCGACTCCAGGTGGCGGTCGACGCAGTTGTAGCAGACGTTCAGGGTGCCGTCCTCGAACCAGCGCACGTGCAGGTCGGCCCGGTCCCAGGACACGTCCTTGACCTTCGAGAAGGGTTGGATCCAGTCCACCCGTTCAGCGATGCGGGACCAGAAGCCCTCGTTGTCCTCGACGGATTCGCGGTAGAGCCGTTCGTAGTCCGCTTCCTTGACGCGGGCCCGTTCGCGGGCCGTCTCGATGATCGGGTGCGCGG
Source organism: Gammaproteobacteria bacterium (assembly GCA_030426265.1). Taxonomy (GTDB): domain Bacteria; phylum Pseudomonadota; class Gammaproteobacteria; order Xanthomonadales; family SZUA-36; genus Marinihelvus. Next base: position 95,377 of record JAUHYP010000003.1, read on the forward strand.
TGTAGTGCATGGATGTTGTATCTCTTGTGGGTTCTCCGAACCATCATTCTAGCGGCCCCGCACCGGGCTTGCGGGCTTTTGGGGGCGCCGCTTCCAGTCTGTGGCGCCCGCTCGCCTGCGCGGGTGAGGCGCTGCGTCAGCGCTTCCAGGTCATGCCGGGTCGCCAGCCCCAGCGCCACAGCAGGATGCCGCCGCCCACCAGGCCACCCAGGTGGGCGAAGTGGGCCACCGTCGGGAGGGTGTTGGTCAGGCCCAGGGCCAACTCGACGCCGGCGTAGATCAGCACGAACCACTTGGCCTTGATGGGAACCGGCAGGAAGATCAGCATCACCCGGTTCTCGGGATACATCACTCCATAGGCCAGCAGCAGGCCGAACACCGCGCCCGAGGCGCCGATGGTGGGCCACATCTGGCCGGTGATCTCCTGGACCGCCAGTTGGGTCAGCGCCGCCGCCAGCAGGCAGGTGACGTAGTAGAAGGCGAAGCGTTTGCTGCCCCAGGCCTGCTCGACCGCCAGCCCGAACATCCAGACGGCGAACATGTTGAAGAAGATGTGGCTGAAATCACCGTGCAGAAAGCCGTAGCTGAGCAGCTGCCAGGCGCCGAAGCGCCCGCTGTCCAGCGGCCACAGGGCCAGTGCGGCGGGCAGGCCGGCCTGGATGAAGTAGATGATCGCGCAGGCGCCGATGATGCCCAGCGACACGGGAGGGCGGGTCACGCCGTGGTTCCAGGAAGTGTTCACGGGTGGTCGGCTCCGTTGGGTTCGGTGGGCCTGGACAGGAAGGTCACGCTTCGTCGCGCTGCCATGGCGCGGTGGTCACGCCGCCCTGGCCGGCCAGCTGGTTTAAAATGGGGTCTCGTCTTCAGATGCCGCCCAAGGCGGCCCATTTCAATGGCCGGCCTGCCGTTCTCGCCCTGAGTGCACGATTCGGGCGGCGCCGCGGCCCCGGCCCGGGAAGCTGCCGCGACCATGACACCCTCCACCGATCCGCGCCACCCGCGGCCCTTCGGCGCCGGCTTTGCCTGGTTGCTGGCGGCCTGGGCCCTGTTGCGCGGCCATGCTGTCCGGCTGCTGCTCATGGGCCTGCTGTTCCAGTTGCTGGGGGGCGCTTCGCAGATGGGCATCCTGGGCGTGCTGTTCCTGCTCGCGGTGCCGGCGCTGACCGCGGGCATGCTGCAGGGCGCGCACCTGGCCGCCACCGGCGGGCGTCCTTCGGCCATCACCCTGTTCGCCGCCTTCCAGGACGGACGCCGGCTGCTCGCGCTGTTCCTGCTGGGCGCGTTCACGATCCTGGGGACCTTTCTGCTGGTGGGCTTCAGCGCCGCGGGCGCGTTGGCGGGCCTGGATCCGGAGTTGCTGGCGCGCCTCCAGGCCGGTGACCAGCAGGCGGTGCTGGAGCTCGATCCGGCCATCATCCGCAACGTCCTGCTGTCCATGGTCGGCGGCCTGTTCCTGGGCGCCTGCCTGGGTTTCTTCGCCATTCCGCTGGTCTGGTTCCAGGGCCGCTCACTGGGCGACGCACTGGTCACGGGGGTGGTGGTCCTGCTGCGCCAGTGGCGGGCGCTGACGGCCCTGGGGATCGGGCTGGCGGCGGTGGGCCTGCCGGTGGGCGCACTGGTCGTCATGGTCGTCGCGACCCAGCCCGGCGGCGGGATGGGGTCCGCGGTCATGACGGGACTCCTGCTGGCGGTGGTGGTGGCTTACCAGGTGTACGGATTCGTGGCGCAGTACGTCGCCTTTCGCGACGTGTTCATGTCGCAGGCGTCACCTGCCGGAATGAATGCGCCGGACGAATCCGGCGGGGACGATCAGCTCGTGGCCTGATCCGCCTGGGCCCCGTTGCGGTGGGGGAGCAGGATACGGCACATGATGATGCCCGCCTCGTACAGGATCCACATCGGGATCGCCAGAAGGGTCTGGGAAATCACGTCCGGCGGCGTGAGCAGCATGCCGATGGCGAAGGCGCCCACGATCACGTAGGGCCGCGCTTTGCCGAGCTTGTCGGTGGTGGTGAGGCCCGTGGCCACGACGATGATGGTCGCGATCGGCACCTCGAACGCCAGCCCGAAGGCCAGGAACAGCGCGATCACGAAATCCAGGTAACGACTGATGTCCGTCATCACTGCCACGCCGTCCGGCGCGATCTTGTTCATGAACCCGAAGACCAGCGGGAACACCACGAAGAAAGCGAAGGCGCAGCCGGCGTAGAACAGCAGCACCGACGAGAACAGCAGGGGCTTGGCCAGCCGCTTCTCGTGCTGGAACAGCGCCGGGGCCACGAAGGCCCAGATCTGGTAGATGACCACGGGGATGGCGATCACCAGCGCCAGCAGCAGCGTCAGCTTGAACGGTGCGAGGAAAGGCGAGGCGACGTCGATGGCGATCATGCTGCTGCCCTCGGGCATCGTCGCGAGCAGCGGGCCGGCCAGGAATCCGTAGATCTGGCGGGCGAAGGGCAGCAGGACCACCAGGACCAGTCCCACGGCCAGGCAGGCCTTGAGCAGGCGACCCCGCAGCTCGACCAGGTGTTCCAGGAAGGTCTGTTCCCGGTCGGTGTCCGGGTGGTCGCTCATGCGGTGTTCCGGGAGTCCCGAGGCAGGGAACCCTGCCGAGGCTCCGATCCGGCATCGGGTGTGGATTCAGCTTCGGGCCCGGGTGCGGACTCCGGCCCGGACCCCGGTACGCTCCCGGCATCCGGTCCAGGCCCGGCGTCGGACCCGGTTTCCGAAGCCGTGCCTGTCCCCGGCGCGGGCAATGCACCGGTGGCCGGCGTGGAATTGGCGGTCTCGTCCACCCGCTGGTCGAGCGATTCGCCCAGCTCGCGCACCTGGCGCTGCATGGACGCCAGCTCTTCTTTCGCTTCCTTCACCTTGCTGGCGGCCTCCGCGGTGGCCAGTTCGGCCTCCACGGTGCGCTTGAGGTTGTTGTAGCTCATGCGGGCCTTACGCACGAAGCCGCCCAGGGTCCGGGCGACCGCGGGCAGCCGTTCCGGCCCCAGGACGAGCAGGCCGATGATGGCGAGCACAAACAGTTCGGCGAAGCCGACGTCGAACATGGCCGTTCTTCGATCAGACCTCGGAGCCGGACTTGCGGGTTTCCGGCTCCTGCCGGCGTTCCGCGTCGGCGCCGGTGGCTTCGGGGTCCGCGGACAGGCGCTCGGTGGACTCGGACTTGCCGGCGTCCCCTTCGTCCTCCATGCCTTTCTTGAAGCCTTTCACGGCGCCGCCGAGGTCGCTTCCGATATTGCGCAGGCGCTTGGTGCCGAACACCAGCACCACGATGAGCAGCAGGATGAGGAGCTGCCAGCCGCTGATACCTCCAACCATGTCAGAACTCCAGAGTGGGAACCGGGGATTTTAGCCCATTGCGGCCCCGACCGCGTCGTCGAATGCGCCGGAAGGCCGGGAAAGGAAGGGCCGGTCCAGGGCCCGGCGGAACGCTCAGGGGCGTTGGCGCAGGGCCAGGAATCCTGCCAGCACCAGGGCCAGGGTGGCGGCCAGGCGACCCCAGGCATCCAGGGTCGGAATCGGTGGAACGGGCATCAGGGGGCGCGGCGCCGGCGGCGGAACCGCCTGGCAATTGGACGGCGGCGCCACGGCGAGGCTTTCGAAACCGCTCTGAACGACGGTTTCAGCGGTCTTGGTGGCGGTTCCGGTCGCCAGGTCGATCTCGAAGATTTCGCTGGGCAGTTCCTGGGCCTGGTCGCGGCGATCCGTGATCGCCCACAGTCGGCCCGAGTCGTCGAACGAAATGCCCGCTTCGAAATAGTCCGCGGCCTCGGCCCCGAGCGGCCCGATCAGCGTTGCGGCGCCGGTGGCCGGGTCGATCCGGTACAGGCTGCGGGAGTCCTGGGTCACGCCATCGGCCAGCAGGCCGTTGCCCAGGCCGTACAGCTCCGTGGGGTTGCCCTGCGCCGCCAGCGCGCTGATGTTCACGCCCAGGCTGCCGACCAGGGTGGCGGAGCCGGTAGGTGAAAGCTGGTACAGGGCCTGCTCGGCGACGGAGCTGACGTACAGGCTGCCGTCACAGGTGAAGGTCATGCCGAAATCATTGCCGGACACGGCGCCCAGGCCGGTGAGCGGTTCGACCCGCGTCAGGTCCACCGTGCCGTTGACGCGGTTGACGGGAAACAGGCTGAGGCTGGATTCGTCGACGGCCCAGAGTTCGCCGCTCGCATCGAAGGCCAGACCCTCGACGTCGAGAAAGTCCGTCGTGCCCGAACGCACCTGCCCACGCAAGGTGGTGGCGCCGTTGGCCAGATCGATGACGTAGAGGGTATCGCCGTTGGGCTGGTCGGCGTTGACGCTGTAGCCGAACGGCGCGGCCGTCGCGCTGCCAGCGGACAGCACGAACACGCCGATCACAATGATCCGGTACAGGGTCTTCATGGCCGGGCAGTATCCTGCCTTCTCAGGGCGCACAACGGAGGCCACATGCTATCAGAAAACGTCGGTTTTACAAGAATTTAAGGCGCTTACAGGCGGTCCGGGAACCACTGTTGCGGGGCTGCAACAGCCGTTCCTGCCGCAGCCGGTTCCGGCCCTCCGGTGGTGCGTGCGCGAACCTCGTTTCACGGCGCGGGTTTCAGGGGTCCATCGGGCTGTTCTGACGCTGCAGGACGTCGTTCGGCGCCGCCGGGCTGCCGAAAGTGTGGTGTTTTCGCCACAAAACGCCGCGATCGCCGGCTTTCGGCTTTCGGGGGGCGTTCGGCCTGCTCAGGGTCCCCGGTAGATGCAGCCCGCGTTGCAGGTTTCCTGCACAACCACCTGGGACAGGCCGGGTAGCGCCGGGGCCAGTCGCTCCCAGATCCAGCGCGCCAGGTTCTCGGAGGTGGGATTCTCAAGGCCCTCGATCTCGTTCAGCAGGTGATGGTCGAGCTGTTCGAAGAGGGGCTGGAAAGCGGCCTTCAGGTCGGCGAAGTCCATGACCCAGCCCGTGTCCTCGCCGAGTTCGCCGCTGACGTGCACCTCGATGCGAAAGGAGTGACCGTGCATGCGGCGGCACTTGTGTCCTTCCGGCACGTTGGGCAGGAAATGCGCCGCCTCGACCTGGAAAACCCGAAAAACGTCCATGCACCGATTGTGGGGGGAACCCGCGCCCCGGTGCAATCGCTATACTGGCCGACCGGGCCCGGAGCCCGGAAAACACCTCCCGACGACAACGAACGCAAGACCCACCGCCCATGAACAAGCTGTTTGCCCTGATCGCACTCCTGGTCGCCGGCCAGGCACTGGCCGCGCCGCTTTCCGCGCCTGATCGCGTACGGGGCGAGGGGCCCTTTCAGCGGCTGGTGCTGCGTGAGGTCATGATGGTCAACGGCGAGGGCGCGCCGCCGATCGGCCCGGTCGACATCCTGGTCGAAGGGAACCGCATCGCCGAGATTCGCAACCTGGGCATCCTCACGCCGTATGCGGACGACCGCCGCATCGAAGTGCGGGACGGCGACCGCGTGCTCGAACTGGCGGGTCACTGGATCCTGCCCGGATTCGTCGACATGCACGGGCATTTCGGCGGCGACGAACAGGGCGTGCCGGCCGAATACGTGGCCAAGCTGTGGCTGGCCCATGGCGTCACCACGGTGCGCGAGCCGGGCAGCGGCAATGGCCTGGACTGGGTCCTGGCGCACCAGGAGCGCAGTGAGTCCAACACCATCGCCGCTCCGCGCATCGTGCCTTACGTGTTCTTCGGCCAGGACCACGATGGACCGTTCATCAATCCTGAGGATGCCCGTCGCTGGGTGCAGTCCGTGGCCCGCCGCGGGGCCGCGGGGATCAAGTTCTTCGGCGCCCCGCGCGACATCATGATCGCCGCCCTGGACGAGGCCGGGAAGCAGGGGCTGGGCACGACCATGCACCATGCGCAACTGGACGTGGTGAATTGGAACGTGCTCGATTCCGCCCGCCACGGCATGACCAGCATGGAGCACTGGTACGGACTGCCCGAGGCCCTGTTCGAGGACCGCGTGGTGCAGGACTACCCCCTGGACTACAACTACGCCAACGAGCAGCACCGCTTCGGCGAGGCCGGCCGCCTGTGGCTGCAGGCTGCCCCGCCGGGATCGGAACGCTGGAGCGCGGTGCGTGACGAACTGATCGGACTCGATTTCACGCTCGACCCCACCCTGACCATCTACGAGGCCAGCCGCGACCTCATGCGGGAAATGAACGCGGACTGGCACGCCGAGTACACCCATCCCAACCTGTGGGCCTTCTTCCAGCCCTCGCTGGATGCTCATGGATCGTACTGGTTCGACTGGACCACGGCCGACGAGATCGCCTGGAAGGCCAACTTCCGCCGCTGGATGGATTTCCTGCAGGACTACAAGAACCATGGCGGGCGCGTGACCCTGGGCTCGGACTCGGGCTACATCTGGAAGGTGTACGGCTTTGGCTACATCCGCGAGATGGAGCTGTTGCAGGAAGCCGGCTTCCACCCGCTGGAAGTCCTTCGCTCGGCCACCTTCCTCGGCGCGCAGGCGCTCGGCATGGAAGACCGGATCGGCTCCATCCGCGTCGGCAAGCTGGCCGATTTCGTCGTGGTGGGGGAGAACCCCCTGCACAACTTCAAGGTGCTCTACGGCACCGGCCACTTCCGACTCGGCGCCGACAACGTGCCGGAACGAACCAGCGGCGTGCGCTACACCATCAAGGACGGCGTGGTCTTCGATGCCGCGCAGCTGCTGGAGGATGTCCGGCGGATCGTCAGCGAGGCGCGGGCGGAGTAGGCGGCGGGGCGGTTTGCCCGTTCCCCGGCGCGATTGCGGGGATCGATGCGTTGAACCGGGAGACTGGCCTCAGGAGCCGCCGAAGATCACCTTCGGGCGGTTGAACAGGCTCGCGGCGAAGACGCCGAGCAGGACGCCGATCACCAGGGTGCCGCCGGAGGCGATCAGCAGCCAGGACAGGGGCATGGCCTCGCCGCGCAGGAATTCGGCGATCAGCAGGTTCTGCGAGAACATCGGGATGGTCATCATCCACGCTTCCGGCTTCACCGGGTTGGACATGAACACCAGGCTGGGAATCATCGGGATGAAGATCACCAGGCCCATGTAGGACTGGGCCTCACGGAAACCCTTGGCGAAGGTCGCGAGCAGGGTCAGCAGGGCTGCCGCCAGGATGGCCACGGGGCCCACTACCAGCAGCATCTTGCCGATCATGCCGAAGCCCAGGTCCAGCTCGAAACCGAGCGCGCCCGTGGGCATCCACGGCAGCGCCAGCCGGAAGGAAATCAGGGTCAGCACCAGGCTGGCCAGGGCGAAAGCGGCCGTCGCCACCATCTTGCCGGTCATGATCTGCCAGCGCGGGGCCGGGTTCAGCAGCAGGGGTTCCAGCGAGCGGCGTTCCTTCTCGCCCGCCGTGCTGTCGATGGCCAGGTGCATGCCGCCGGTGAAGGCCGTGATCATCAGGAAGTAGGGCAGGAAGATCATGGCCAGGGCGCCACGGCTCTGTGGCGTCGACAGGTCCACGTCCTTGGGCAGGATCGGCGAGGCCAGGGCGGGGGACACGCCGCGCAGCTGGAGGCGCTGGGCGCCGATCTGCTGGCCGTAGCCCGCCAGCATGGACTTTACCCGCATCATCGGGATGTTCGATTCGCGCCGGGAGGGGTCGGCGATCACTTCCAGCACGGCGGGTTCGCCGGCGCGCCATTCGGCCGGGAAGGTCTCGGGGATGCGCAGCACCACCGGGTGGGCCTGGTCGCGCACCACCTGCTCCGGGTCCTCCGGCGGGTCGAGGATCACCACGCCCTGCTGCTCGAGGAATCCGACCAGGTTGGGCGCGTGCTCCGCGCCGACCACGGGCAGTTCCAGGGTCTGCTCGGCGCGCTCCTCCTGCTTGGATAGGGTCAGGTAGCTCAGGCCGATGATGAGGATGGGAAAGACGATGGGCCCGAGCAGCAGCGAGTTGAACGCCGCGCGGCGGTCGCGGAGGTTTTCCACCACTTCCTTGCGGAACACGGTCCAAAGGCCGTTCATGCCAGCAGGCCCTCGTCGCTGCCGATGAGCTTCACGAACGCGTCTTCGATGTGGTTTTCGCCGCTCTGCGCCAGCAGTTCCTCCTGGGTGCCGTCAGCGGCGATGCGGCCGTCGGCGATGATGATGATGCGGTCACACAGCGCCGCCACCTCCTGCATGATGTGGGTGGACAGCACCACTGTGTGGCCGGCCGCCTTGAGGTCCTGGATGAATCGGCGCAGGGCGCGCGTGGTCATGACGTCCAGGCCGTTCGAAGGCTCGTCCAGCATGATGGTCTGCGGCCCGTGCACCATGGCGCGGGCGATCGCCACCTTCACCTGCTGCCCCTGGGAGAAGCCGTCGGTGGGCCGGTCGATGAAATCCTCCATGTTCAGCGTCGCGGCCAGCGTGTCGATGCGCTCGGCGATCTGCGATTTCGCCAGGCCGTGCAGCTCGCCGTAGTAGGCGATGTTCTCCCGCGCCGTGAGGCGCTTGTACAGCCCGCGGCTGTCCGGGACTACGCCCAGGGTGCGCTTGATCTCCAGGGCGTTCTCGCGCGGATCCAGTCCGTCGATGCGGATGGTGCCGGCGTCGGGCGGCAGCAGGGAGTAGAGCATGCGCAGCGTGGTCGTCTTGCCGGCGCCGTTGGGACCGAGCAGGCCGGTGATCTCGCCGTCGCGCATGTCGAAGGAAATGTCGCGCACGGCCTTCACCTCGCCGAAGGACTTGCTGAGGTTGCGGACCTCGATCATGGCTCGGGCCCCAGGAGCGTGGAGAAGAAGGGGGAAGGCGCGATGTCGTCCACGCAGTCCGTGTCCAGCTGCGCCAGCGTGCCGGCCTGGACGAAGCGCGTCACCACCTCCTGCATGCAGCGGTGGCGAAACACCGAGTGCGCCTGGCCGCGGGCCACCAGGTGCTGTGCGAAGGGCAGCGACGCGGCCACCTGGTCGGCGTAGCGCGGAGGTGTGACCGGGTCGCGTTCACCGGACAACAGCAGCACGGGAACATCGGCCGTCACCGGTTCGTGGAAATCGTCCGGCACCACGCCCCGCGGCCAGACCGCGCACTGGGCGCCGATGCCCTCGAGCATGACGTTGCCCAACAGGGTGTCCCCGTTGTCGGCATCCAGGTCCATGCGGGGGTAGTCCTCGCTGCAGATCACGGACAGTTCCATGCCCCGGGACAGCATTTCCGTGAGGCCGGCCATCACCAGCATGGCCTGGCTGGCGAGGCGCTCCAGCTGGCCGGTTTCGACGGCCTCGTGAATCAGCAGGGGCAGCAGCGCCTGGCTCTCGGAGGTGTAGCTCAGGAAGCGCACCGCCACGGCCAGGACCTCGGCGGAGAGCTCCAGGGTCTCGATCTCGCCCGTGACGGGGTGCGCCAGGGTGATCGTGCGCGGCGCTTCGCGGAGCTCCCGGAACAGGGCGGCCAGGGCGTCGGCCTGGTTGGGGAAGCGCTCGCTGCACACGGGGTCGGCCTGGCAGTCGGCCAGCACCCGTTCAACGGCCGCGTCCAGCGCGATGGCGTGTTCCTGGCCAAGGGCCAGTTGCATGGGCACCACACTGTCGAGCACCACGCTGCGGACCGTCTCCGGGAAACGGCGCAGGTAGACCTGCGCGGCGCGGGTCCCGTAGGACACGCCCATCAGGTTGATCTTCTCGTAGCCCATCGCCCGGCGGACGGCGTCGATGTCGCCCATGGCGATCGTCGTGGTGTAGTAGCGCGGGTCGCCGTCCAGGCCGGCCAGGCACCGTTCGGCTTCCTCGGTGATGAGTTCCAGGTCGATGGCGGCGTCCAGGTCCATCACCTCGGTGGTGGGGCACTGCAAGCGGTTGGACTGCCCGGTGCCGCGCTGGTCCACCATCACGATGTCACGGTCCTTGCGCACCTGGCGCAGGGCGTTGCGCAGCATCACCCAGGTTTCGCTGGCGGCCTGGCCGGGACCGCCGGCAAAGAAAAACAGTGGATCGGGCTGCGGGCCCTGGGAGCTGGCCTCGGCGACGGCCACGTGGATGGAAATGGTTTTGCCGTCCGGGTCGTCGGGGTTTTCGGGAACGTCCAGGAATCCGCAGCGCGCCGCCGCCGTCACCGGGGTGCCGGGCATGGACAGCGTGCAATTCTCGAAGTCGATGGTGTTGCCGTCGGGCAGCGCCACGGCGGCCGGCGCCACGCACAACAGGGACAGGGCGGCGGCGCCGCCGGCGAGTTGTCGTCGGAGGGTCTTCATCGTCTGGTTCTGGAGGTTAAGGGTGCCGGGCGTGCTGCGTCCATAGGCAGTTGGTCACGCGCGGTCGCCGGTCCGTATAATAGCCCGCTTTCCCCGGCCCCCACCGAATCACCCATGCTGGCATTGGACGTCCAGGAACTGCAAAAAACCTACGCCAATGGCGTCGAGGCGCTCAAGGGCGTGTCGCTGCAGGTGGAAGAGGGCGATTTCTTTGCGCTGCTCGGGCCCAACGGGGCCGGAAAGTCCACGATGATCGGCATCGTTTCCTCCCTGGTGAACGCCAGCGGCGGCGACGCGAAGGTGTTCGGCGCCAGCGTCGTGAACCAGCGGTCCCTGGCCATGTCCTACATCGGCCTCGTGCCCCAGGAACTGAACTTCAACCAGTTCGAGAAGCCCCTGGACATCGTCGTGAACCAGGCCGGGTACTACGGCATTCCGCGTCGCGTCGCGCTACCGCGCGCCGAGCGCTACCTGAAGGAACTGCAGCTCTGGGACAAGCACGACAAGCCGGCCCGTGAGCTGTCCGGCGGCATGAAGCGCCGGCTGATGATCGCCCGCGCCATGGTCAACGAGCCGCGCCTGCTGATCCTGGACGAGCCAACCGCGGGCGTGGACATCGAGATCCGCCGATCGATGTGGGAGCTGATCCGCCAGATCAACGAATCGGGCACCACCGTAATCCTGACCACGCACTACCTCGAGGAGGCCGAAGAGCTCTGCCGCAACATCGCCATCATCGATCGCGGCGAGATTCGCGAGAACACCTCCATGAAGGAGCTGCTGTCCAAGCTGGACGTGGAGACCTTCGTGCTCGATCTTCGCGAACCCCTGCGTGAGCTGCCGGCCTGCGAGGACATGGAAATCGTCATGCGGGACGACTACACCCTGGAAGTGACGCTCTCGCGGGCCAAGTCCCTGAACGCCCTGTTCGGCGAGCTGGACCGCAGGGGCCTGCACGTGATCTCCATGCGCAACAAGTCCAACCGGCTGGAGGAACTGTTCATCCGCCTGGTGGACAAGGGGGAGGCGGCATGAGCACGTCCCTGAACTGGGTGGGCTACACCACCATCGTGCGCAAGGAGATCGTGCGCATCCTGCGCATCTGGGGCCAGACCGTGGTGCCGCCGGCCATCACCATGAGCCTGTACTTCATCATCTTCGGCAACCTGATCGGCAGCCGCATCGGGCAGATGGGTGGTCTGGACTACATGGAGTTCATCGTGCCTGGGCTGGTGATGATGTCGGTAATCACCAACTCCTACGGCAACATGGTCTCGTCCTTCTTCGGCGCGAAGTTCGGGCGCCACATCGAGGAACTGCTGATCTCGCCCCTGCCGAACTGGGTCATCCTGGCCGGTTACGTCACCGGCGCCCTGGTGCGTGGCCTGCTGGTGGGCGGGGTCGTGATCCTGGTGAGCCTGTTCTTCACCGACGGGCTGGAGGTGCAGCACCCCTGGATCACCCTGTCGGTGCTGGTCATGACCTCGGTGGTGTTCGCCATGGCAGGCATGGTCAATGCCATCTACGCCAACAAGTTCGACGACATCGCCATCATTCCCACCTTCGTCCTCACGCCGCTGACCTACCTGGGCGGGGTGTTCTACACCATTTCCCTGCTGCCGGAGTTCTGGCAGAAGGTCTCGGCCTTCAACCCGATCCTCTACATGGTCAACGGCTTCCGCTACGGCATGCTGGGGCAGTCGGACGTCAGCCTGGCGACGGTCTACCTCGTCATCGGTCTGTTCGCCGTGGTGATGTTCGCGGCCTGCATGTTCCTGCTGGAGACGGGCCGGGGGATGCGCAGCTGATCCGCGCCGTCCCGGCCGGCGCATTTCCCGGTTCGGGTCGTCCGACGATGATCAAAAATTAACGTGTCGGGGTGCCATTTGCCGTAGAATGCGCGGCAATATCAACAGTCTCACGCGAATAATGACCCATCTCGAACCCAAATCCGCGCGCGACGACGGCGTGCGCAACTGGCCGGTCACCCTGACGCTCGGCCTGACCTTCCTTTTGGCGGTCACCCTGGTGCCGGTGTACGGCTTCATGGTCGGCTTCTCCGGCTGGGCCTGGGCCTTCTTCGGCATTTTCATGATCCTGACCGGCGTGGGCATCGGCAGCGGCTACCACCGCCTCTGGTCGCACCGCACCTACAAGGCGCACCCGTTGTGGCAGTGGTTCCTCGCCATTTTCGGCGGCATGGCGCTGCAGAACTCCATCCTGGTGTGGTCCGCGCGCCATCGCGTGCATCACCGCGACGTGGATGACGACGACAAGGATCCGTACTCCATCGGCCGCGGCTTCTGGTTCGCGCACGTCGGCTGGATGCTGAAGGACTACCGCAGCGGCGAAGTGGATTACTCCGTGGTTCCGGACCTGATGAAGAATCCCATCGTCATGTGGCAGCACAAGCACTACCTCGAGCTGATCCTGGTGACGAACATCCTGCTGCCGCTGGGCGTGGGCTTCCTGGTGGGCGACCCCATCGGCGTGTTCCTGCTGGCCGGCCTGTTCCGCCTGGTGGTGAACCACCACTTCACCTTCTTCATCAACTCGCTGGCGCACATCTGGGGCAAGCAGCCCTACACCGACGAGAACAGCGCCCGGGACAACTGGTTCATCTCGATCTTCACCTACGGCGAGGGCTACCACAATTTTCACCACTACTTCCAGAACGACTACCGGAACGGAGTGCGCTGGTACGCCATCGACCTGAACAAGTGGGTGATCGCCATGGCCGCCGGCCTGGGCCTGGCCACCGACCTGCGCCGCACGCCGCAGTTCAAGATCCTGCGCGCCCGCCTGCACATGGACTTCAAACGCGCCCGCGAGCGCCTGGAAGGCGACACCGCCAACCCGCGCTGGAAGGAACTGCTCGAGAACCTGGAGAAGGAATACGCCCAGTACCTCGGCACGATCAAGGAGTGGCAGGCCCTGCAGATGGAAAAGGTGCAGTCCGGCAAGCAGAAGCTGGCCGACCGCCTCGACGCCAGCTACCGCGAACTCGAACAGGCCCTGAAGCTGCAGCGCAAGCGCGTGGCGTTGCTCACGGCCCAGGTTGCCGTCTGACGGCCTCCGCCATCACCACGAAAAAGGGGCCGACAGGCCCCTTTTTCATTTCGGTGTCAGTGACGCTCAGGGCAGCGTGGCGCGGCCCAGGTTGTTGGTGTCGGTGCCGAACCAGATGACGCCGGTTTCGGGCTCGAAGACCATGTGGCGCACGGCGCCGGCGCCGCTGGGCACCGGGGTCTGGCTGAAGAAGGTCTCGGTGGCGGAATCGAAGCCGACGAAATTGTTCGGCGAGGGATGCGTTTCCACGAACCAGAGCCGGTCCTCGTCGTCCACCGCCAGGGCGTAGGGGCCCGATTGCTCGCTGGGATTGGGCCATTCCTCGAAGTCGCCGGTGGCGGGGTCGTAGACGCCCAGCCAGCCCTCGCTATAGTCGGTGTACCAGATGCGGTCGTCGCTGGTGATGGCGATGCGCCGCAGCCGCGAGGCCTCCCGCGGGGTACGGATCACTTCCAGCTCGAAGGTTTCCGGGTCCACCGTGGCCAGGCCGTTCGCGCCCAGCAGCACGAACCACGGCCGGCCTTTCGAATCCATCTTCACGCCATAGGGGCGTGATTTCTCGATGGGCACTTCCACCAACTGCACTTCCCCGCTGCGCTGGTTCAGCCGGCCGACATGGTTGGCCCACTGGGCCGAGAACCAGATCTCGCCCTCGCCCGTGAACACCAGGGTGTGCGGGTCCTTCACCTCGTCCAGCGGCATGGGATAGCGGGTGAGTTGGCCGGTGTTGGGGTTCATCTTGCCGATGAAGCCCTGGCGGTTGCCGGCGATCCAGAGAAAGGCGTCCCGGTCGACGATCACGTTGTGCGGGCCGGTGCCGGGCGGCAGTTCGAAGCGCCGGAACTCCTCGCTCTCCGGGTCGAAATGCCCGACGTAGTCCCCGGCCTGCCCGACGAACCAGATGCTGCCGTTGGGCGCGACGTCGGGGTCGCGCGGCCGGGTGTTCTCCCAGGGGACGGGCCACTCGCGGATGTCGATGGTGACGTTCTCCGCGGCGATGGGCGGGACAGGCGCTTGCCGCGAGATCTCCAGGGATTCCGCTTCGGGATCCTGGGTGGCGGTCTGCGCCCCCGTCTGGGCCAGCGCCAGGGCGGGTGTGAGCAGGGTGGCAATGATGAGGTTCCGGCTGAGCATGAGGTTCTCCAGGGCATGGGCCAGGATCGTGTCCGGGGCGCCAAACATACCGCAGCGGAGCCGCAGGTGCAGCAGATTGGGCTACAATGTGCGGCTGTTTCGCGCTCGCCCGGCGCGGCGATTTCCCACAGGACCGAACCATGAAGATCGAAGACAAGAAGGTGGTGGCCTTCCACTACACGCTCACCAGCGACGAAGGCGTCACCCTGGATTCCTCCCGCGAGCGCGGCGAGCCCATGATGTACCTTCACGGTGCCAACAACATCATTCCCGGCCTGGAGAAGGCGATGGCCGGCCGCGCCGCCGGCGAGTCGTTCCAGGTGACGGTTCCGCCGGAAGAGGCCTATGGCGTCCGCAAGGAAGCCAATGTGCAGCGCCTCACCCTGAAGAAGCTCGGCGTGAAGCCGAACCAGCTCAAGCCCGGCATGGTGCTCAACCTGCAGACCACCCAGGGCCCCGCGCAGGTGACCGTCCTGAAGGTCGGCCGCTTCAGCGTGGATGTCGATGCCAACCACCCCCTGTCCGGGCACAACCTGAATTTCGACGTCGAAGTGGTCGAGGTGCGGGACGCGACGGACGACGAGACCGGGCATGGGCACGCCCACGGGCCCGGCGGGCACCAGCACGACTGAGGTCGTTGGGCGGGTCTGTCGGCCCGTCCGCGCAGTTCGGCAGGGCGGATTTTCAGATCCGCCCTACAACTCTCCCAGGCCGGTCTGCACCCGCCAGAGGGCGCGGTAGATTCCATCGCGTTCCAGCAGGGCGCGGTGGCTGCCCTGCTCGACGATGCGCCCCCGGTCCAGCACGCAGATGAGATCGGCATCCACGATGGTGGACAGCCGATGGGCGATGACGAACACCGTGCGTCCCTCGGCCATGCGCTTCATGGAGCGCTGGATGGCCGCTTCGGTCTCGTTGTCCACGGCCGAGGTGGCCTCGTCCAAGATGACGATGGGCGGGTCCTTGAGCACCGCGCGGGCGATCGAGATGCGCTGGCGCTGGCCGCCCGAAAGTTTCTGCCCCCGCTCCCCCACCACCGTGTCGTAACCGGCCGGCAGGGCCAGGATGAACTCCTCCGCCTCCGCCATGCGCGCCGCTTCCCGCACGGCCGCCTCGTCGGCGTCCGGGCGCCCGTAGGCGATGTTTTCCCGCACCGTGCCGTGGAACAGGTACACGTCCTGGCTCACGAAGCCGATGGCCGCGCGCAGGTCCTGCACCGCGAGATCGGCGAGATCGTGGCCGTCCAGCAGCACCGCCCCCTGGCGCGGTTCGTAGAAGCGCAGCAGCAGCTTCACCAGCGTGCTCTTGCCGGAGCCCGTCTGCCCCACCAGCGCGACCGTGGATCCGGCCGGAACCTCGAGATCGATGTCGCTCAGGACCTCGGCGCCCTCGCCGTAGGCGAAGCCCACGCCCCGGAACCGCACCTCGCCCCGAACGTTTTCCACGTCCAGCGGGGTGTCCCCGTGACGCACCCGCACCGGCGTGCCGATCAGGTTGAGGATGCGCCGGGTGGAGGCCATGGCCCGCTCGAACAGGTCGATGGTCTCGGCCATGCGCGTCAGGGGCCAGAGCAGTCGCTGGGTCAGGAACACCAGCACGCTGTAGGCGCCGGCGTTCAGTTCGCCGTCGAGCACTGATTTTCCGCCATAGACCAGGGTGGCCACGAAGCCGGCCATGATCGCCATGCGGATCACGGGGATGAAGGCCGAGCTGATGCGGATGGCCCGGCGGTTCGCATCGACGTAGGCCGTGCTGTCCTCGCGCAGCCGTTCGAGTTCGTGCGACTCGCGCGTGAAACTCTTGATGGTGGCGATGCCAGCGATGTTGTTGGCCAGGCGCGCAGCCAGCACCCCCACACGCTCGCGCACGTCGGCGTACAGCGGCTGGGCCCGGCGCTGGAACCAGAATGCCCCGACCAGGATCACCGGGATCGGCGTGAAGGCCATCAGGGCGATCACCGGCGACAGGAAGAAGAACACCGCGCCCACCGACACCACTGTCACCACCACCTGGATGAGGTCGTTCGCGCCGCCGTTCAGGAAGCGCTCCAGCTGGTTCACGTCGTCGTTGAGGATGGCCACGAGGTTGCCGGTGGAGGCGTCCTCGAACCAGGCCATATCCAGCGACTGCAGGTGATCGTAGGCGTCCAGGCGCAGGTCGTGCTGCAGCTTCTGGGCGAGATTGCGCCACAGCACCAGCAGCAGGAACTCGAACACCGATTCGAAGCCCCAGACCAGGATGGTGAGCGCGCCCAGGGCGACGATCTGGTGAAAGGGCTCGGCCAGGCCCAGGCCCGCCATGAAGCTCTCTTCCTGGCGCACCACCACGTCGATGGCCATGCCGATGAGGATCTCCGGCATGATGTCGAACAGCTTGTTCAGGACGGAGCACAGGCTGGCCAACCCGATGTGCCCGTGATGGGCGCGGGCGTAGCGCAACAGGCGCCGCAGGTCGGCGAAGGAGGAGGGGGTCCGGCTCATCGGCGGAGCCTACCACAGGGGGCGGCCCGGCCCGTGTCGCTGCAGGCGCCGTTCCCGTGATGCGTTTGCACCCGGGAATTCGTATGTCTGGTTGGGAGGGGAACATGCGCCATACACGCCACATCGTCACTGCACTGATCACGCTCGCCACGCTGGCCGGCGTGCCCGCGATGGCCGCGGAGGTCACCTGGTACGCCAACGAGAGCGACGCCGTCACCGACCTGACGGGCGACGCCGCCACCCCGGTCTTCGAATGCACCGGGTGCGACGCGGACGACCCCCGCCACCGCGTCACCCGCGAGTTCATTCTCAGCCTGCTCGGCGAGTTTCGCGAGAACGGGTTCGGCGAGCGCGGCACCTTCCTGCTGCGGGAGCGATCCCGCCCGCGTTTCCACGTCGACAGCAACCTGGTGATCGAAACCGGCGGCCTGCCGGCGCCCGGTGACTGCCCCGGCAGCGACTGGGTGCCCAGCGTGAACCTCTGGGCCTACGACCTCGGCGCCTTCGAGGCCGAACCCCTGTATTCCGGCTGCTACCCGGTGGAAGTGCAGGAACGCATTTCACGTGTGCGCTGCCCCGGCGGCTGCGAGCTCGGCACCACGCCGGGCAAGGGCGCTTTGCTCGAACAATTGCAGGAAGTGCACCAACAAGCGATGTCACAGGGCGCTGACGTGGCCAGCGGGCGCATCTTCTTCATCGACGCGGGCCGGCGCGGCTTCCGGCAACTGGACTACCGCGCCTTTGCCGACGCGCTCTACATCGGCCCCGCCGACGGTGACTACTTCCGCTTTCCGATGACGTCCACCGACGGCTCCCAGCCGGTCACGGGCGTTCGCGCCGCGGCGCGCTGAGCGGTCTTCACGGGCGCAGGGGCCACCCGGGAACCTGGATCGATCCTGCAGGCGCGGGTCCGGAAAACGGGCGCGCGGATGTGCCCGCCTTCCGGCGGCAGTATCATGAGGACCCCTTTCCGCACCCTCTGAACCCATGAAGATCGACGGCACGCCCTGGCGCACCCTCTGGCCCATCGATGACGGCCGCGCGGTGGCCATCATCGACCAGACCCTGCTGCCCCATCGTTTCGAAACCCGGGAACTGCACAGCCTCGAAGCCGCTGCCGAGGCCATCGCCACCATGCGCGTGCGCGGGGCGCCCCTGATCGGCGCCACCGCGGCCTATGGACTGGCCCTGGGCCTGCGCGAGGACCCTTCCGACGCCGGCCTGCGGCGGGCCCGGGAGCGCCTGCTGGCCACGCGCCCGACGGCCTCCAACCTGGCCTGGGCGCTCCGGCGCATCATTCCGGCGGTCCAGGCCCTGCCGGAAGCGCAGCGTTTCGACGCCGCTTTCGCCCGGGCCGGCGCGCTGTGTGACGAGGACGTGGCGATCAACGAGGCCATCGGCGACCACGGCCTGGGCGTGATCCGCGACCTGCTGGCCGCGCGCGGCGACGACGGCCCGTTCCACATCCTCACCCACTGCAACGCGGGCTGGCTGGCCACGGTGGACTGGGGCACGGCCCTGGCGCCCATCTACAAGGCCTTCGACGCCGGGATCGATGTGCACGTGTGGGTGGACGAGACGCGGCCGCGCAACCAGGGCGCCGCGCTCACCGCCTGGGAGCTGGCCGCCCACGGCGTGCCGCACGACGTGATCGTCGACAACGCGGGCGGCCACCTGATGCAGCACGGCCAGGTGGACCTGGTCATCACCGGCACCGACCGAACGGTCCGCAGCGGGGATGTCTGCAACAAGATCGGCACCTACCTGAAAGCGCTGGCGGCGCGTGACAACGGCGTGCCCTTCTACGTGGCCCTGCCGGGCCCGACCATCGACTGGGCGCTGGCCGACGGGGTGCGCGACATCCCGATCGAGGAACGCGATCCGCGGGAGGTGACCCACATCCAGGGGCTGGACGAGGACGGCGGAGTCCTGCGGGAGGTCCGGCTCACCCCGCCGGGTGTGAGCGCGCGCAATTTCGCCTTCGACGTCACCCCGGCGCGGCTCGTCACGGGCCTGATCACCGAGCGGGGCGTCTGCGAGGCCAGCGAGGCCGGCCTGCTCGGCCTCTACCCGGACGGCGCCTTCGAGGCCGGCGCCGCATGACCGACCCCCTGGCAGCCGGCGACGGACGGACGGTCGAAGCGGACGCCCGCGAAGCGCTGGTCCAGGCCGCAAGGGACCTGGAGCGCACGGGCAATGTCGGTACGGCGGGCAACCTCAGCCTGCGCCGGCCGGGCGGCATGCTCATCACACCCTCGGGCGTGCCCTATGCCCGGCTCACGCCCGACCGCCTGGTGTACGTGACCGGGCAGGGCGAGGTGCGCGGTCCGGGACGGCCTTCCAGCGAATGGCGCTTCCACCGCGACATCTACGCCGGCCGTTCCGAGGCCGGAGCCATCGTGCATTGCCATGCGCCCCACGCCACGGCCCTGGCCTGCCTGCGCCGGTCCATCCCGGCCTTTCACTACGAGGTGGCCTTCGCCGGGGGCTCGGACATCCGCTGCGCGCCCTATGCCACCTTCGGCACCCAGGAACTGTCGGACCATGCCCTGGCGGCCCTGGAAGACCGTCGCGCCTGCCTGCTCGCCAACCACGGCATGGTGTGTTTCGGCGCCGACCTCGAGCAGGCCTTCACCCTGGCCCTGGAGGTGGAGCAACTCGCCCGGATCTACGGGCTGTGCCTGGCCATGGGTGAACCGGCCCTGCTCGGGGCCGATGAGATGGAGCGGGTCCAGGCGCTGTTCGCGGATTACGGGCCGCGCCCGGAAGACTGAACCCCGGACCGTCCGGGCCCGGGTGCGCGCGGTTACTGCCCTTCGCTCACGAATCCGGGTCGATTGGCGTATACTTTTCGCCGTTTTCTACCCTCCAGACCGAGTTCGCATGACTTTCCGAATCCCCCTGTTGGCGGCGCTGTCCGTCATGGCACTGTTTTCCGTCGTTTCGTCGACCGTCCTGGCCCACGCCGCCGAATCCGCCCCGGACCCGGCGACAGGCCCCCTGGCCACCCCGGAGTTCGGCCCCGTCCCTTACGACCCGGCCCACGACTACTACTCCTTCGCCGACATCGACGCCTTCGTGACCGAGCACCTGGTGCTGGACCTGGCCGTAAACTTCCCGGCCCGCGCCCTCTCGGGAACGGCAACCCTTCGGCTGCGCCCGGTGGATGCCAACGCCCGGACCGTGCGGCTGGACACGCGTGACCTCGTCATCGAGAGCGCCGCGGTGCGCCCGGCCGGTGGATCCTTCCGTCCGGCCGACCATCGCTACGGCCGCCGCCATGCCTTGCTCGGCCAGGAACTGGTCGTCGAGCTGCCGGAGGGCTTCGAGCCCGAGGGACCTTTCGAACTGGCCATCCGCTACCGCACCAGCCCCGGCGCCTCGGCGCTGCAGTGGCTGCCGCCCGAGCTGACCTCGGGTGGGCACCACCCGCTGGTGTTCTCCCAGTCCCAGGCGATTCATGCCCGCAGCTGGGTGCCGCTGCAGGACACGCCCGCCGTGCGCTTCACCTACGAGGCCACGGTGCGCACGCCGGAGCACATGATCGCCGTGATGAGCGCGAACAATGACCCGGAAGCGGCCCGCGACGGCGAGTACCACTTCGAAATGCCCCAGCCGATTCCGTCCTACCTGCTGGCCATCGCGGCCGGCAACCTGGTGTTCGCGCCCATCGGCGAGGACACCGGCGTGTACGCCGAGCCCGAACTGCTCGAGGCCTCGGCCTGGGAGTTCGCCGGCACCCAGGACATGCTGGACCTGGCCGAGAAGCGCTACGGACCCTATGACTGGGGCCGCTACGACCTGCTGATCCTGCCGCCCGCCTTTCCCTACGGCGGCATGGAGAACCCGCGCCTGTCCTTCATCACCCCCAGCGTGCTGGCCGGCGACCGCAGCCTGGTCTCGCTGATCGCGCACGAGCTGGCCCATTCCTGGTCCGGCAACCTGGTGACCAACCGTACGTGGCGGGACATCTGGCTGAACGAGGGCACGACCAGCTACCTCACCGCCCGCCTGATGGAAGAGCTGTACGGCAAGGACCGGGCCGACGAGGAGCGCGTGCTGGACTGGAACGGCCTGCAGGCGGACGTGGACACCGTACCGGCACGCTTCCAGGCGTTGGCCGCCGACGTGCTGCCGTCGGACGGAGAGGGTCCGCAACAGTCCATGTACTACGCCAAAGGGCAGTTCTTCCTGGAGCACCTGGAGGAGCAGTTCGGGCGTGAGCGTTTCGATCCCTTCATCACGTCCTGGTTCGAGACCTTTTCCTGGCAGTCCGTGACCACCGAGACCTTCCTGGACTACCTGGACGAACACCTGCTGCGGGCGTATCCGGGCATCTACACGCGTGAACAGGCGGCCGAGTGGCTGTACGGCCCGGGCGTACCCGCCGACGCCGTGGCGCCCACCTCGGCCACCCTCGAGGCATCCACCGCCGCCGCGCTGGGCTTCGCGTCCGGCGAAACGGCGCTGGCCGATCTCGACACCGGCGCCTGGAGTCCGCAGGCCACCGTGAACTTCATCGAACGGCTGCCCGCGGGCCTGTCCACCGAACGGCTGGCGGCGGCGGACGAGCACTTCGGCTTCAGCGCCTCGCGCAATGCCGAAATCGCCCGCGCCTGGTACATCCAGGTGGCCAAGCGCCGCTATCTTCCGGCCTACCCGGCGATGGAAGACCATCTTGCGCGGCATGGGCGCATGAAGCTCATCGTTCCGGTGTACCAGGCCCTGGCGGAGAACGGCGAGGACACGGCCCTGTCGCATCGCCTGTTCAACGAACGCCGCGGCCGCTACCACCCGATCACGGTGGCCGCCATCGAGAAGGCCTTCGTGCGCGCGGCGGCGCCCGTCGCGCCCTGAGGCGGGCGTCAGCCGCCACCCCGGGCCGGGCTGAACTCCGGCCCTGAATTCCGGCCCTGAACCCCAGCCCTGTACCTTGGCCCGGACGGTGTTTCTCCGGGCCGTTCGGCACGGGTCTCACCATGCCGGGGATGTGCTAAGGTTTTCCTTCGGGGGACGCTCAACGCCCCCACCTGCGGAACAGTCAGCGAGGAGGAACCATGGGCTGCAAAGTGACGATGTCACTGGTGAGCGAACGCCAGGACGGACCGATCGGGGACGACTGGAAATATGTCGTCGAGGCCAAGGTGTTCAACGAGGGCCTCAAGGGCAAGGGCAAGATCAAGGTCAAGAAGCACAGCCTGCCCTCCGGCGTCACCCAGGATCCGCACGGCCCTCCCGAACCCGTGGTCATGGAAGCAGGCAGCTGCGGCGACAACATTCTCGTGCGCATTCACGTGGCCGCCACCGAGGTCGACACCTTCATCGACGACAAGGGCGCCGCTTCCATGGACGTCACCATGAAGTGCCCCGGTGTCGGCGAACTGGCCGTGAACAAGGACACCGAGATCTCCGTCGGTGTACGCGAGTCTCCGGGCATCACCGGTGAAACCTCCGTGTTCCGCCTGGTGGTTCGCCTGGTGGCGGAGTGCGGCTGAGCACCCTGACAATGCGAGGCGCGGCTGTGCTGCTCGCGAGCCTCGTCCTCGTTGCCTGCGGCGGCGAGGAGTCCACCTCTACGGCGCCCCCGGCCCTGTCGGTCCTGGAAGGCACGGTCACCTACCGCGAGCGCATGGCGCTGCGCCTGGATGCCGTGATCACGGTGCGGTTGCAGGACGTCAGCCGCGCCGACGCCCCGGCGGTGCGCCTGGCCGAGCAGGTCATTCCCGCGCGCGGCCAGTCCGTTCCCATTCCCTTCCGACTGGAATACGACCCCGCACGCATCGACGAGCGCGGCAGCTACGTGGTGCGCGCCGAGATCCGGGGCGGGCAGGGTGAGTTGCTGTTCACCACTGACACGGCGCATCCCGTGCTCTCCCGTGACGCGCCGAAGAATGGCGTGGAAGTGCTCGTCGTTCGCGTAGCGAACTGATCCACCGGTCGAGGACGGCTTCCCCCGGGTGTCTGCCAGAACACCGAATTCGCAAAGATGACCCCGTTCGCTGACAGCGCCACCGGCGGCGCCAGGCCTTGAGCTTCTTCAAACTCCTCCGCATCGTCGTCCTGCTGCTGATCCTGGTCGCGGTGGCCGCCAACCACTTCCTGGGCAAGGCGCGGCTTTCGGAGTGGGACCACACGATCTGGGTCACCATCTATCCCATTCCCGCCGACGGGAAACCGGATACGCGACGCTACGTGGAGCGGCTGGACATTGCCGCCTTCGACGAGATCGGGGATTTCTTTTCCCGCGAGGCCCGTCGCTACGGACTGGACCTGCCCAAGGCCGCACATTTTCAGCTGGCGCCTGTCCCGTCCCATCCGCCCCCGGCGTTGCCGGCGGGCGACAACGTGGCCATGGTGGCCTGGTGGAGCCTGAGGATGCGCTGGTATGCCTGGCGCCGGGGCCGCGAGGACGGGCTGCTCAATGCCGACATCCAGGTGTTTATGTTGTACCGGACCGCGGAAGGAAACCCCGGGCTGGACCGTTCCGTGGGCGTCCAGAAGGGGCGCTACACGGTCGTGAATGCCTACGCCTCGCCGCGCAAGGCCTCGCGCAACCGCCTGGTCCTGGCCCACGAGATGCTCCACGTGCTGGGCGCGACCGACAAGTATGTGCCGGGTAGCGGCCAGCCGATCGCCCCCGATGGCCTGGCCAACCCTCGCGCGAATCCGCTCTACCCGCAAAGCCACGCCGAGATCATGGCCGGCGCCATCGCGTTGACACCCGACGATGCGCGCATGCCCGCGGGCCTGGCCCGAAGCGTGGTGGGCCGGAAGACGGCCGGGGAAATCGGGTGGGTGGATTGAGCATCATGCCGCGCAAGTCGCCATTCGGTAGTCTGATGGTGTGACTGCCGGAATGACCATTCACCTGATCGACCTGCCGATCGGTGACCGCAGTCCAGGAGTACGACCCATGCAAGTTCTGAAACGCCCGATCCTCGCCCTGGCCCTGCTGGCCGTTGCCGGCAGCGCCATCGCCAACAAGCCGAACATCTTCGCCGAGGGCGCCAAGGCGGAAAACGTTCATCATGTAGGCGACGTGTGGCTCGGTCACGCCAGCCGGGCGGACGAAACCTACGACTACAACATCGCCGTCGCAAAATTCGCGCCCGGAGCGAGGCTGGATTGGCACCTGCATCCTGCGGGGCAGCAGCTCATCGTCGTCGAAGGCACGGGTTACTACCAGGAGCGCAACGCACCGGTGCAGATTGTCAGGAAGGGCGATGTCGTCAAGTGCACCCCCGGCGTCGAACACTGGCATGCGGCCACCCCGGACTCGGGCGTCACGTACATCGCGATCACCGGTAACGAACCGACGCAGTGGCTGGAACCGGTGGATGCCGAGATGTATCTGAATGTTGGTTCGGGGAACCCGGACCACTGAGTCCCTGCTGGCCGGGAACCGCGGACGTCCGATCCCCACCCGGCGTGCCGGGCCGCACCTTCGCGCATAAAAAAACGGGCTGCGGCCATGAGCTGCAACCCGTTGATTTTTTGGTGGTGATGGGTGGACTTGAACCACCGACCTCAGCATTATGAGTGCCGCGCTCTAACCAGCTGAGCTACATCACCGAAAGCGGTTTTCGGACGGGCGTCCGAAGGGCCGGCAATTCTGCGTTCAGGCAGCTGTTTTGTCAAGTATTCCGAGCCTTCCGGCGGCTCAGAACCGGTATTTGTAGACCGCCTGGAAGCGGTCGGAGATTTCCTGCAATTCGGGGGTGTGGTGCTGCGGCGCCAGGTGCTCGATCTTGATGGCGCCCATGATGGATCCGATGCGGCAGGCGGTGACCAGGTCCATGTCGTTCAGCAGGCCGTGGATCAGTCCGGCGCGGTAGGCGTCGCCGCAGCCGGTGGGGTCCTCGATCCGCTTCACCGGCGCCGCGTCGATGTGCGTCTTCTTGCCCTTTTCGTACACGCTGGAGCCGCCGGCGCCCAGGGTCACCACCACGGCGCGGACCTGCTCGGCGATGTCCCTGCCGTTCAGCCCGGTGCGGTCCTTCACCAGCTGGTACTCGTAGTCGTTCATGACGATCCAGTCGGCGCGCTCGATGAAGCCGCGCAGCTCCTCGCCGTTGAACATCGGCATGGCCTGGCCCGGGTCGAAGATGTGCGGAATGCCGGCCGCGGGGAAGTCGTGGCTGTGCTGCACCATGGCCTGCTTGCCGTCCGGGGCGATGATGCCGATGCGGATGCCCTCGGTGTCCGCCACCTTGTTGACGTGACTGAGGGCCATCGCGCCCGGGTGGAAGGCGGTGATCTGGTTGTCTTCCTGGTCCGTGGTGATGAAGGCCTGCGGCGTGAACTCGCCTTCGAGGTGGCGCACGTAGCGGGTGGAGATGCCCAGTTCGTCGAAATGGCGCTGGTAGGGCCCGAAATCGTCGCCCACGGCCCCCATCGGGTAGGGATCGCCCCCGAGCAGCTTGAGGTTGTAGGAGATGTTGCCGGCCACGCCGCCGAATTCCCGCCGCATCTTGGGCACCAGGAAGGAGACGTTCAGGATGTGCATCTTCTCGGGGAGAATGTGGTCCCGGAACCGTTCCGGGAACAGCATGATGGTGTCGTAGGCGAGCGAGCCGCAGATCAGCGCCGACATGGTGTTCCTTGCTGGGGAGTCGGTGGCATTGTAGCCCATGGGGCCGGCAAGGGTCCGTTCGCCGCAAAACCGCATGGTTGCTTGCGTCCCGGCCTTGTCAGCTTGCCGCCTCAAGGGCATGCTGATAAGCTACGCGGCCTTCCGCGATACACCCCCCGGAACATAAATAAATGGTACTGAAGAGTCTCAGGGGTCTGTTCTCCAACGACCTCTCCATCGATCTTGGCACGGCGAATACGCTCGTGTACGTGCGTGGCCGGGGCATCGTCCTCGACGAGCCGTCCGTGGTCGCCGTGCGCATGGACCGCGGGCCGGGGGGGCCGCAGTCCGTGGCCGCCGTCGGCGCGGCCGCCAAGAAGATGCTCGGCCGCACGCCGGGCAACATCCGTACGGTACGGCCCCTGAAGGACGGCGTGATCGCCGACTTCAACATGACCGAGGCCATGCTGCAGCACTTCATCAAGAAGGTGCACGAGTCCCGCTTCCTGCGCCCCAGCCCTCGCGTGCTGGTGTGCGTGCCCTGCAGTTCCACCCAGGTGGAGCGCAAGGCCATCAAGGAATCCGCCGAGGGCGCCGGCGCCCGCGAGGTGTTCCTGGTGGAGGAGCCCATGGCGGCGGCCATCGGCGCCGGCATCCCGGTGCACGAGGCGCGCGGCGCCATGGTGCTGGACATCGGCGGCGGCACCTCCGAGGTCGCGGTCATCTCGCTCAACGGGCTGGTCTACTCCAACTCCGTGCGCGTGGGCGGCGACCAGTGCGACGAGGCCATCATCAACTACGTGCGCCGCAATTTCGGCACGCTGATCGGCGAGGCCACGGCCGAGCAGATCAAGATCGAGATCGGCTGCGCCTGGCCCGACAAGGAGCCCGAGGAACTGACCGTTTCCGGCCGCAACCTGGCCGAGGGCGTGCCGCGGCGCATCACCATCAACAGCAACGAAGTGCTCGAGGCCCTGAACGAGAGTCTGTCCAGCATTCTCGATGCCGTGAAGGTCGCGCTGGAGCAGACCCCGCCCGAGCTGTGCGCCGACGTCGCCGAAACCGGCATCGTGCTCACCGGCGGCGGCGCCCTGCTGCGCGGCATGGACAAACTCATCAGCGAAGAGACCGGCCTGCCCGTGTTCGTGGCCGATGATCCCCTGACCTGTGTCGCCCGTGGTGGCGGCAAGGCCCTGGAGATGATGGACCAGAATCGCGGAGACTTCTTCGCACTGAACTGAGCCGGACCGAGCCGCCCCGGTGCCCATCGATTCCGCCGCCGTCACCGCCAACCCGGGGCAGGGACGGCCGAGCGTGACCGCGCTCATGGTCTACCTGCTGCTGGCCGGGCTGCTGATGCTGCTCGACCAGCGCGGCCAGTTCATTCCCCGCTTTCGCGCCTTCGCAGAGGGCCTGGTGACGCCGGTCTACCGGGTCGCCGAGGCGCCGGTGGAAGCCGTGCGCGGCATCCGCCGTTATGGCCGCTCCTGGGATTCGCTGGTCGCACAGACCCGTGAACAGCGCGAGCAACTGATGGCCCAGTCCGGCCAGATGCAGCGGCTGGCGGCCCTGGAGGAAGAGAACCGGCGCCTGCGCGCGCTGCTCGACGCCACCGCCGGCCGGGACATCGAATTCCGCTTCGCCGAACTCGTGCAGGTCAGCCTCGATCCCTACAGCCACCAGGTGCTGATCGACCGCGGCGTCGACGACGGGGTCTTCGAAGGCCAGGCGGTCATCGACGGCCAGGGCGTGATGGGGCAGGTCGAAGGCGTCACCGGCGGCCAGTCCCGCGTGCGCCTGATCTCCGACCCGGACCACGCCCTGCCGGTGCAGATCCTGCGCACCGGCCAGCGCACCGTCGCCATGGGCACCGGTGATGTCGGGCGCCTGTCGCTCCCCAATCTGCCGGAACAGTCCGATGTGCGCGAGGGCGACGTGCTGGTCACCTCCGGCCTGGGCGAGCGTTTCCCGGCCGGCTTCCCCGTGGCCGAGGTCAGCCGCGTCGTGCGTGACACCGGCGAGGCCTTCATGGACGTGGACGCCCGCCCCCTGGCGGCGCTGGACCGGGGCCGCGAAGTCCTACTGGTGATGTCCGTGCCGGCGCCGCCCGATGTGCGCGACATGCCGGCCACGGAGATCCCCGATGAGGCCCTCGCCGATGCCGTGGACGAGGCAGGGACCGGGAACGACGCGAGCTCCGGGGACGCCACGGCCGCTGAAGCCGCCGAGGGTCCGGTCCTCGATGATCCCGCGGCCGAGCCCGCCGAGTCCAGCGAACAGCCTGCCGATCCGCCGAACGATGTCGCGCCCGTCGAGGGAGGCGAGACGCCATGACCCGCACGCAGGACCATCCCGCCGTCCTCGCCGCCGCCCTGGGCGTGGCGATCCTGCTCACCCTGCTGCCGCTGCCGGGCTGGCTCGAGCCCTTGCGTCCTTACTGGGTGGCGCTGGTGCTGATCTACTGGTCGATGGAAGTGCCCGACCCGGTCAAGCTCGGCACCGCTTTCCTCATCGGCCTGCTCCTGGACCTGCTCACGGCCTCGCTGATGGGCCTGCACGCCTTCAGCCTGGTGGTGCTGGTCTACCTCGCCCGGCGATTCCGCGCGCGCATGCGCTTCTTCCCGCCCTGGCAGCAGGCCATGGCCGTGCTGGCGCTGCTGGTGAACGACCGCATCATCCTGTTGTGGGCCATCACCCTGCTGGGCGAGCCCATGCCGACCTGGCGCTACTGGCTCGCGCCGCTGGTCGGCATGGCCCTGTGGCCCTGGGTGTTCCTGGCGCTGGATCACGCCCGCCTGGCGCGCCGCCAGTTGGACCGACGCTGAGGCCGCCGTGCGCCGCCCCGGCAAAAGAGGACCCCTGAACCGGCCGCTCAAGGACGAACGCGAGGAGCAGTTGCTGTTCCAGTCCCGGGCCCGCATCGGCTTCGCGATCATCGCCGGCCTGTTCCTGCTGCTGGCCACCCGCTACCTGTGGCTGCAGTTCTGGCAGGCGGAGGACTTTCGCACGCGCTCGGAATCCAACCGTGTGCAGGTCCGGCCGGTGGCGCCCAATCGGGGCATGATCTACGACCGCCGCGGGCGCATCGTGGCGTCCAACCGGCCGGCCTTCCGCATGGAAGTGGTGCCGGAGCAGACCGGCGACCTGGCCGATACGCTGGCGCGACTGGGCGAGATCATCACCCTGAGCGAGGACGATCTCGAGCGCTTCGAGCGCGCCCGCGGCCGCTACCTCGATTTCCACAGCATCCCCCTGCGACTGGACCTGGACGAGGGAGAAGTCTCCCGTTTCGCGGTCAATCGCCACCGGTTCGAAGGCGTGGCGGTGGTTCCCTACCTGTCGCGCGAGTACCCCTACGCAGAGTTGCTGACCCACGTGCTGGGCTACGTGGGACGCCTGGACGAGCGCGACCTGCGCGAGGTGGACCAGGACGACTACCGCGCCACCACGCACATCGGCAAGCTCGGCGTGGAGCGCGCCTACGAGGAGCTGCTCCATGGCACCAGCGGCGTGGAGCGCGTGGAGACCAACGCCCGCGGCCGCGCCCTGCGCGTTCTCGAGCGCACCGATCCCGTGGCGGGGTCCGACCTCGTCCTGTCCATCGACGTGGACGTGCAGCGCGCCGCCTGGGACGCGCTCGGGGACTTCGCCGGCTCGGTGGTGGCCATCGACCCCCGGGACGGCTCGGTGATCGCGATGGTCAGCAAGCCGGCCTACGATCCGAACCTCTTCGTCAACGGCATTTCGAAGGCCGATTACGAGGCCATCCTCGCCGCCCCGCGCCGACCCCTGGTCAACCGCTCGCTCAACGGCGGCTACGAGCCGGGCTCCACCCTCAAGCCCTTCGTGGGCCTGGCGGGCCTGGAACTGGACGTGGTCCAGCCCGGCCAGCGGATCTTCTCCAACGGCAGGTTCTTCCTGCCCAACTACGACCGGCCCTACCGGGACTGGCGCGACGGCGGCCACGGCCACGTGGACATCACCCGCGCCCTGGAGGAGTCGGTCAACACCTACTTCTACCAGACGGCCGTGGACCTGGGCATCGACCGCATGCACGACTACCTGGCCCAGTTCGGATTCGGCGCCCCCACGGGCGTGGACCTGCCGGGCGAGAGCGCCGGCCTGCTGCCCTCGCGTGACTGGAAGCGCGGCCGCTTCAACCAGCCCTGGTACCCGGGTGAAACCGTGATCGCCGGTATCGGCCAGGGCTTCAACGTGGTGACACCCCTGCAGCTCGCGAGCGCCCAGGCGGCGCTGGTGAACCGCGGCCGGCTGTGGGCCCCGCGCGTGGTCTACGCCGTCAAGGGCGCCGAGGACCCGACCGCGCGACGCGAGGACGCCCCGGAACGTCAGCAGGTACCGGTGGTGAACCCGGAGCACTGGGACCTGGTGCTCGAAGGCATGCGCCGGGTGGTCAACGGCCCTCGCGGTACGGCCCGCGACGTGGGCCTGGAGGCGGGCTACGTCATCGCGGGCAAGACCGGTACGGCCCAGGTCTTCACGCAGGACCAGCGCCGCAGGTACAACCAGGACGAGCTGGAGGAGTCGCTGCGCAACCATGCGCTGTTCATCGCCTTCGCGCCCTTCGACGCGCCCACCATCAGCATTGCCGTGGTGGTGGACCACGGCGGGGCGGGGTCGAAAGTCGCCGCGCCCATCGCCCGCGCCACCCTCGACGCCTGGCTGGGCCAGGAACGGCTCATGGGGTATCGCCCTTGAGGCGGCTCGTCCCCGGCTGGCTGGGCGCGCCACGCCTGGACCTGCCCCTGCTCGCCGCGCTGCTCCTGATCATGGGCGCGGGCCTGATGGTGCTCTACAGCGCCTCGGGCGAGGACATGGGCATGGTCACGCGCCAGGCCGTGCGCCTGGGCATCGGCCTGGCGGTCATGGTGGGACTGAGCCAGACGCCGCCCCACATCCTGCGCAACTGGACGCCCTGGATCTACGCCGTCGGCCTGGCGATGGTGGCGGCGACCTGGGTGTTCGGCGTGGGGCAGGGCGCCGACCGCTGGCTGGACCTGAAGGTCGTGCGCTTCCAGCCCTCCGAGATCATGAAGCTGGCCGTCCCCATGATGGTCGCCGCGTGGCTGCATCCGCGCCTGCTGCCGCCGAACTTTCGCGATGTGCTGGTCTGCGCGGGCATCCTGGGCGTACCCGCCCTGTTCATCGCGCGCCAGCCCGACCTCGGCACGGCCCTGCTGGTGGGCGTGAGCGGCTGCTTCACGCTGTTCCTCGCCGGGCTCAGCTGGCGGGTGATCGCCGGCCTCGCCACCGCCGGCATCGCGGCCCTGCCGGCCCTGTGGATGGTGATGAAGGAGTACCAGCGAGACCGGGTCCGCACTTTCCTGAACCCCGAGTCCGACCCCCTGGGGGACGGCTGGAACATCATCCAGTCCAAGATCGCCGTGGGTTCGGGCGGCGTCACCGGCAAGGGCTGGCTGGAAGGCACGCAGTCGCGCCTGGAGTTCATCCCGGAGCGGCACACGGACTTCATCCTCGCGGTGCTGTCCGAGGAATTCGGCCTGCTGGGGGTGCTGGTGCTGTTCGCGGCCTACCTGTTCGTGGTGGGGCGCGGCCTGTACATCGCCAGCGTTGCGCGGGATACCTTTTCCCGCCTGGTCGCCGGCAGCCTTTCGATGACACTTTTCGTCTACGTGCTGGTCAATGGAGGCATGGTGTCCGGCGCCCTGCCGGTCGTCGGCGTGCCCCTGCCGCTGATCAGCTACGGGGGAACGTCCGCGGTGACGCTGCTGGCGGGTTTCGGCATCATGATGTCCGCCTGGGGCAACCGCCGGTTCGTGCGCTGATGGACCGTTCGCACGGCCCCGGGAAGGCCCGAATCCGCACTGCGGCTTCGGGTACACTTTCGCCATTCACGGCGTATCCGGCCGGGAGCGACGCTGCCCGACGCTGCGCCCGGCCCATTCGAGGAACCGCATGAGAAGACGCATGAACGTCCGCGCCGCCACTCCCGCCTTCAAACGGTCCATGCTGGCCTCGTTGCTGGCGACCGCGCTTGCGACGCCCGCGCTGTTGCTTGCCGCCGGGGAGCACCCGGGCAGCGACGCCTTCGTGCAGCGCGCCGTCGACGAGCACGGGCTGGACGCGGCCGAGATCCAGGCCCTGCTGGGCGAAGCCGAGTTCCAGCAGCGCATCGCCGACCTCATCGCGAAGCCGGCGGAAGGCAAACCCTGGCACGAATATCGCCCCATCTTCATCACCGACCAGCGCATCTCCGAAGGGGTCGAGTTCTGGCAGGCCAACGAGGCGCTGGTGGACGAAGTGGCGGAACGGTACGGCGTCGATCCGCAGGTGATCGTGGCCATCATCGGGGTGGAGACCTACTACGGGCGCATCACGGGCACGTTCAAGGTCCTGGACGCGCTGGCGACCCTCGCGTTCCACTATCCCAGCGACCGCACCCGCGACCGTTCGCCGTTTTTCACCTCCGAGTTGATGGAGTACGTGCTTCTGGGCCGGGAGGAAGGACTGCCCCTGGCCGAGGTCACGGGTTCCTACGCGGGCGCCATGGGCATGGGCCAGTTCATGCCCAGCAGCTATCGCGCCTACGCCGTGGACTTCGACGGCGACGGCAGCCGCGACCTCTGGCGTTCCACCGAGGACGTGGTGGGCAGCGTCGCGAATTACCTGCACGTTCACGGATGGGAGCCGGGCGGACCGGTGGTGCGCAAGGTGACCGTGAGCGAGGAAGCGGACTTCAGCCTGCTCGAGAAGCGCGATTACAAGCCCTACCAGAGCGTCATCGAGTTCCATGAGCAGGGGTACCGCTCCTCCGCCGACCTCGAACCCGATCGTCCGGCCGCGCTGGTCAGTCTCCAGGAAGTGGACCGCAAGGCCAACTGGATGGTGTTCAACAACTTCTACGTCATCACCCGCTACAACCGCAGCCCCATGTACGCGATGGCGGTGTATGAGCTGAGCGAGGCCTTGCGCGAGGGCATGGGCCGCTCATGAGCGCATCCCTGCGTCGGGGGGTGGCCGTGCGTGCCCCGGCCCCGGCAGCGATCACCATCGCCCTGCTGGCCGCCCTGATTCTGGCCGCCTGTGGGGGCAAGCAACCGGCGCCGGACGCCCCGGCAACGGGCCAGGATGGTCCGCCCATGGCCGGGATTTCCGCCTCGGACGTGCGCGACGCGGTGCCGAAGTACGAGCCCCGTTCCCCCTACGGAAACGGCCCCGTCTATGAGGTCTGGGGCAAGAAGTACCGCGTGCTCGACAGCGCCCAGGGCTACCGCGAGCGCGGCACGGCCTCCTGGTACGGATCCAAGTTCCATGGCCGGCGCACGTCCAGCGGCGAGCCCTACGACCTGTACCAGGCCACCGCCGCCCACAAGACACTGCCCCTGCCGACCTACGCCGAGGTCACGAACCTCGACAACGGCCGCAAGGTGGTGGTGAAGATCAACGACCGTGGCCCTTTCCACTCCGACCGCATCATCGACCTCAGCTACGCGGCCGCCCTGAAGATCGGCATCGTGCAGCAGGGCACGGGCAGGGTGGAGGTTCGGGCCATCACCTTCGATGGCCAGGACGCCAATGCCAAGCTGGCCAGGGACACCTGGCTGCAGGTGGGGGCCTTCAGCCAGAAGGATTCGGCGAAGCGCGTCGAGGACCATTTGCGCGACAAGGGCGTGCGGGGCATCGACATCGATCGCGACGGCGGGCTGTACAAGGTGCTGGTCGGCCCCTTCGATCGCGCCGGCGACCTGGCCCGGATGGCCGACCGGGTCGTTGAACTGGGCTACGAACGCCCTCATAAGGTGACCCGGTGAAAGCCTTCCGGGCAGAGTGCTACCCTGTCACATTCGCCAGGACGCCGGCCGCGATGGCCGGTCCTGAACTGACGACGAAATCGAGTCACGCATGAAAAACCTCTTTCTTTCGCTGGTCCTGATGCTGCCTGCCCTGGCCTTCGCCCAGGCGCCGGGCCGTCCCGCGGCCATGCCCACGCCCGCGGCGCCCCAGTTGGGCGCGCGGAGCTACATCCTCATGGACTACAACTCCAACCGCGTCCTGGTCGAACAGGACGCGGACCGCCGTTCCGACATCGCCAGCATGACCAAGCTCATGACCGGCTACGTGGTGTTCCGGGAACTGGCGAACGGCAACGCGGCCCTCGAGGACATCGTCCCGATCAGCGAAAACGCGTGGCGCACCGGCGGCTCGCGGATGTTCGTGGAGCCCGGCATGGAAGTCACGCTCGAGCAACTGCTCATGGGCATGATCATCCAGTCCGGCAACGACGCCAGCGTGGCCCTGGCCGAGTACCTGGCCGGTTCCGAGTCCGCGTTCGCCGAGGTGATGAATCACTACGCCGCCGAACTGGGCATGGTGAACAGCCATTTCATGAACGCCACCGGCCTGCCGGACGAGAACCACTACAGCACGGCCCGTGACGTGGCCCTGCTCAGCCAGGCGACCATTCGCGAATTTCCCGAGTTCTACGCCTGGTACTCATTGAAGGAGTACACCTTCAACGGCATCCGCCAGCACAATCGCAACAACCTGTTGTGGCGCGATCCGGCGGTGGACGGCCTCAAGACCGGCCACACCGAGGCGGCGGGCTACTGCCTCGCTGCCAGCGCCAAGGACCAGGGCATGCGCCTGATCAGCGTGGTGATGGGATCGGCCTCGGAGCAGTCGCGCGCCAGCGAATCCCAGGCCCTGCTGAGCTACGGCTTCCGTTTCTTCGAGACCGTCCAGCTCTATCGCGCCGGTGACCGGCTCGCCGAAGCGCGCGTCTGGAAAGGCGAATCGGAGCAACTCGAACTCGGCATCGCCGAGGAACTGTTCGTCACCATTCCGCGCGGCCGCTACGACGAGCTCGAAGCCAAGGTCCACCTGCAGGAGACGCTCACGGCCCCCATCGAGGAGGGCCAGGAGCTGGGCCGCGTGAGCATCGAGCTCGACGGCGCCATCGTGGCCGACCTGGGCCTGGTGGCCCTGCAGGCGATCCCCCAGGCCGGCTTCTTCGGCCGCAGCTGGGACGCGATGGTCCTCTGGGGCGGTGGCCTGTTCGGTGACGACGACGATGAAGACGGCGGCGACGACGATGGCTGAAGACACCCTGCTCGAGTTTCCCTGCGCCTTCCCGATCAAGGCCATGGGGCGCAACGAGGACGACTTCGAGTCCCTGGTCACGACCCTGATCTTCCGGCACGCCGCACCGGTGCCCGGGGAGGCGGTGAAGGTCGCCGAAAGCGGGGAGGGCAATTTCCTCTCGGTCACGGTGACCGTCGAAGCCACATCGCGCGCGCAGTTGGACCGGATCTACCACGAGCTCACGGACTGCGACCGGGTGCTGATGGCGCTGTAGCCGCTGCCGCCGCCCGATTCCTGGCCATGAAACCCGCCACTCCAGCGCAGCCCCTCCGCGTGCGCGACCTGGGGCTGTCGCCCTATGAACCCGTCTGGCGCGCCATGCAGGCCTTCACGGACGGGCGCGATGCCGACACCGCGGACGAAATCTGGTGCGTGCAGCATCCGCCCGTGTTCACCCTGGGGCAGGCCGGCAAGGCCGAACACCTGTTGGCGCCCGGCGACATTCCCGTGGTGCCCGTGGACCGTGGCGGCCAGGTGACCTATCACGGCCCCGGCCAGGTGGTCCTCTATCCCCTGCTGGACCTGCGCCGCCTAGACCTTGGTGTGCGTTCCCTGGTGCAGTTGATCGAGCAGGCGTTGATCGACGTGCTGGCGGCGTTCGATGTCGAGGCCGTTCGGCGCGAAGGCGCCCCCGGCGTCTACGTGGGCGAGGCCAAGATCGCCGCCCTGGGGCTGCGGGTCCGTCGCGGCTGCAGCTTTCACGGCCTGGCCTTCAACGTAGACATGGATCTCGAGCCCTTCGGGCGCATCAACCCCTGCGGTTTCCAGGGCCTGGCGGTGACCCAGCTGAAGGCGCTTGCCCCGGACGCCACGCCGGAAGGGGTGCAAGACCGGCTTCTCGAGCGACTGGCGGCCCTGTTGGGATACAATGACGGGTTCGAAATGCTTGCCGAGGGCTTGCCCGAGGGCCGCCTGGCACCCACCTGAGATCCCATGGCCGAACACCGCACCATTCCCATCGTCCTCCAGGACCCCGCGACGCCCGCGTCCGCGGCGCAGCCCGTGCCGGGCCCCGAGAACAGCCGGGGTGGCAAGGAGCTGGGCGAGGCCAAGATGGCGCGCAATACCGCCAGCTTCGACGGCGAGGCGCCGAAACTGCGCAAGCCGCCCTGGATCCGCGTGCGCCTGCC
Organism: Gammaproteobacteria bacterium; assembly: GCA_030426265.1. Taxonomy (GTDB): domain Bacteria; phylum Pseudomonadota; class Gammaproteobacteria; order Xanthomonadales; family SZUA-36; genus Marinihelvus. The sequence continues at coordinate 131,064 of JAUHYP010000003.1, forward strand.
CGCGGGCAACGCCGTGGGCGAGCTCAAGGATCGGCTGCGCGCGAGTTCCCTGGTGACGGTGTGCGAAGAGGCCTCCTGCCCGAACATCCACGAGTGCTTCAACAAGGGCACGGCCACCTTCATGATTCTCGGGGACATCTGCACCCGACGCTGCTCCTTCTGCGACGTGGCGCACGGCCGGCCGAAACCCCCGGATCCCGCCGAGCCGGCGCGCCTGGCGCGCACCGTGGCCCAGATGCGGCTTCGCTACGTGGTCATCACCTCGGTGGACCGCGACGACCTGCGCGACGGGGGCGCGGCGCACTTCGCCGAGTGCATCGAGCGCGTTCGGGCCGAAAGCCCGGGCATCAAGGTAGAGGTCCTGGTGCCGGACTTTCGCGGCAAGGGCCGGCTGGAGCGGGCCCTGGATGTCCTGGAGGGTGCGCCGCCCGACGTGTTCAACCACAACCTCGAGACGGTCGAGCCGCTGTACCGCAACGTGCGCCCCGGGGCCGACTACGGCTGGTCCCTGCGCCTGCTGCAGGAGTTCAAGCGCCGCAATCCGGGGGTGCCCACCAAGTCCGGCGTGATGCTGGGCCTGGGTGAAACCCGGGAGCAGGTGGAACAGGCCCTGCGGGACCTCCGCGCGCACGATGTCGACATGATCACCCTGGGCCAGTATCTCCAGCCCACGCCGCACCACCACCCGGTGCTGCGGTATTGGTCTCCCGAAGAGTTCGACGCCCTGGCCGACTTCGGCCACGCACTCGGCTTCACGCACGTGGCGTCCGGGCCCATGGTGCGATCGTCCTACCACGCCGACCTGATGGCGGAAGAAGCCGGTTTCGTCGCCGGTCCTGCGAACGCCTCGGTCTGATTCTGGTTCTGATCCTGGGCCTGACCAATGGCCCTTGCCATCGGCCCGCTTTTGCTGGCTAAATGGATCGTCCGGGAATCCGCTTTCCGGGTGCGTGCCGCGCAGGCCGCACGGGGGACGCGAGGCCGTCGATCTGCGGCCACCGCGAAACTTTGAAAGGACCACCGGGTCAGAGATGAACACCCGCCGGCCGGTGGCGTGCCTGAGACAGGGGATTCATGGAGTCAGTCCGTTGAGAAGCTTTAGAACCTTTTTGCCCGTGGTGGCCGCCCTGGCCGTCACCAGCCTGCCCATCGGGGCCAGCGTCACCGAGCCGGAGAGCGTGCTGCTCCAGCCCACGCTCGAGCAGCGCTTCACCACCAATATCGCCACCAAGCTGCTCACCAACTGGCACTACAAGGACACGCGACTCGACGACGAACTGTCGCGGAAGATTCTCGACGGTTACATCGAGATGCTCGACCCCAACCGCAGCTACTTCCTGGCCGCCGACATCGCCGAATTCGAGCGTTATGCCGACGCCATGGACGACAGCCTGCGCCACTCCGAGCTGCAGCCGGCCTTCGACATCTACAACCGCTACCTCGAGCGCGTGCACGAGCGCGTCAATTTCGCCCGCGCCCGCCTGGCCGAGCCGTTCGACTTCGAACTGGACGAGGACTACCAGTACGACCGCAGCGACGCCGAGTGGCTGGAAACGACCGCGCAACTGGACGACTACTGGCGCAAGCGGGTCAAGAACGACTACCTGCGCCTGAAGCTGGCCAAGAAGGATCACGAAGAGGCCATCGAGCTGCTCGACGAGCGCTACGTGAACCTCGACCGGCGCGTCACGGAGCTCAACTCCGACGACATCTTCAACTTCTTCATGAACGCCTTCGCCCAGGCGATCGAGCCGCACACGGCCTACCTGTCGCCGCGCGGATCCGACAACTTCGAGATTTCCATGAAGTTGTCGCTCGAGGGCATCGGCGCGCTGCTCGGCCGCGAGTCCGAATACACCCGCATCGCCCGCGTCGTACCCGGCGGTCCGGCGGACCAGGATGGCCGGCTGAAGGCCGGTGACCGGGTCGTGTCGGTCGGCCAGGGCGCCGAGGGCAAGATGGTCGACGTGGTCGGCTGGCGGGTGGACGACGTGGTCGACCTCATCCGCGGCCCGAAGGATTCCGTCGTGCGCATCGAGGTGCTGCCCGAAGACGTCGGCCTGGAAGGCCCAAGCACGGTGATCGACATCGTGCGCAACGAGGTCAAGCTCGAGGAACAGGCCGCCAGCAGCCGGGTCATCGAAGTGCCCCAGGACGGCGAGGGCGGCGAACCGGTGAAGATCGGCGTCATCGACCTGCCGGTGTTCTACCTGGACTTCAACGGTCGCGCGCGCAACCTCCCGGACTACCGTTCGAGCACCCGCGACGTGGCCCGCCTGATCGGCGAGCTCGAAGCCGAAGGCGTGGAAGGCATCGTCATGGACCTGCGCAACAACGGCGGCGGGTCCCTGCTCGAGGCCACGACGCTGACGGGCCTGTTCATCGACCGCGGCCCGGTCGTGCAGGTGCGCAACGGCAGCGGGCGCATCAGCACCGAGGAGGACACCGAGCCGGGCATGACCTGGACCGGCCCCCTGGCCGTGCTGGTCAACCGCTACAGCGCCTCGGCCTCCGAGATCTTCGCGGCCGCGATCCAGGATTACGACCGCGGCGTCATCATCGGCGAGCCCACCTTCGGCAAGGGCACGGTGCAGTCCCTGCTGGACCTGGACGAGTACGGCATGCCCGAGTCCCCGCGCATGGGCCAGCTGAAGATCACCCAGGCCCAGTTCTTCCGGGTCAACGGCGGCTCCACCCAGAACCGTGGCGTGGTGCCCGACATCCGCTTCCCCTCGGCCGGCGACCCGCAGGAATACGGCGAACGCTCGCTGCCCAACGCGCTGCCCTGGACCGAGATCGATCCGGCCCCGTACCAGCCCGTCGGAAACCTGGACAAGCTCGTGGCCGTGGCCGACTTCCAGTTCCGCGACCGCGTGTCCGGCGACCGCGAATTCAACTGGCTGCTTGACGACATCGCCGAGTACAACGAAAGCCACGAATCCCGCAGCGTGTCCCTGCTGGAGACGGAGCGCCGCGCGGAAATGGAGGCCAAGGAGGCCAAGCGCGAAGAGCGCAAGACCCTGCAGGGCCCGCTGCTCGGCGAGCTCGATCCCCTGGCGGAAACGGATGACCTGGAGACCCTCGACGAGGAAATCGAGGCCGACGCCGAGGCCGACAGCGAGGAGGACGAACGTCCCGACCTCATGCTGCGCGAGTCCGCCCGCATCGTCGCCGACATGATCCGCCTGGGCGAAGACACCCAGCTGCTGGCCACGCAGTTCTCCCTGGTCCAGGACCGGGACACGGAAAAAGCCGTCAACTAAGTATTGGACGGGGGGCCCGCGAGGGTCCGGTCGTGCGCCCCTTGGGTTCGGCCTGGCTCTCGGCCTTCGGCTTCCCTCGCGATCCTGCGCTTGGTGGGGTCGGGCGGACACGCCATCCCTGGCGTGGCCGCCCTCAACTCGCCATCCATGGCGAGTTGACCCCAGTCGCTCCGGCTCACTCGGCTCGAGCCTTAATGGCTTTCACCCAAGGAGCGCACGCCCGGCCCTTCACACCCCGTCCTCCGGTAAAAGGCGATGGTGCATCCGGGCCGCCGGCCGCCCACGGGCCGCCACCGACCTCCTCCCAGACGCAGCGCCGTACCCCCACACCCCCTCCCCGATACAGCACAGCACCCCCCACACGAGTCCCCGATGTAGCCCCGTGCCCTGACCCCCCTGTACCTGGCTCAATCAGGACCGTTGCCGAGCGGACCGGAGCGACTGGGGTCAGATGGCCAGGGATGGCCATCTGAGCCCGCCCGGGCAGGGATGCCCGTGCGGGCGGCCCCACCAAGCGCAGGGGAGGGAGGGAAGCCGAAGGCCAACGGGCCGAGCCAGGTGCAGGGGGGTCAGGGTGCGGGGCGCCCCTACGCTAAGACATGAACGCACGAGGGTCAGCGTATGGGGCGCCTCCACACCCGGTGATAGAATTCGGGGGATGACCGACCACGCCACCATCATCTACCGCGTGGCCGTCCCCGTTCCCCTTCCTTCGCTGTTCGACTACCTTCCCGGCCCTGCCGAAGGCGCCCCGTTGCGCCCCGGGCAGCGCGTGCGTGTGCGGTTCGGGGCGCGGTCGCTGGTGGGGGTGGTCGTGAGCACGGCGAGCCACAGCGAGGTCCCGGCCGAAAAGCTGCAGGCGTTGGAGGCGGTGCTGGACGAGGGCGTGCCGGTGGTGTCCCGGGAGTTGCTGGACCTGCTCGGGTGGTGCGCGCGCTATTACAAGCACCCCTTCGGCGAAGTGCTGTTCAATGCCTTGCCGCCCGCGCTGCGCCGCAGTGACAGCCACTTGCCCGGTCCCCCGGAGCAATATCGCCTGACCGAGGCCGGTGCCGAACGGTCCGGCGAGGGTCCCGGGCGTGCGCCGGCGCAGCACCGCGTTCTGGAAGCGCTGGCTGACGGGCCCCTGTCCATCGAGGCGTTGCGGGAGGCCTGCGGTGTGACGGCGGCGGTGATGCGCGCGGTCCTGACCCATGGATGGGTTCGGGCGGAGCCGGCCGGTTCCGGCGAACCGGCGCCCCGGCCGGGGCCTGAACTCACCGGGGAGCAGTCCGCCGTGCTCGGGGCGATTCGCGGCGAGCCGCCGGGCTTCGCCTGTCACCTGCTCGACGGGGTCACCGGCAGCGGCAAGACCGAGGTCTACCTGGCCCTGGCCGAGCAGGTGCTGGCCCAGGGGCGGCAGGTGCTGTTGCTCGTCCCCGAGATCGGTCTCACGCCCCAGTTGCTGCGGCGCGTCCGGAATCGGCTGGGGCTCGAACCCGTCGTTTCCCATTCCGGGCTCGCAGCCGGGGAACGCCTCGCGGCATGGGGCGCCGCATTGCGGGGAGAGGCGCGGCTGCTGGTCGGCACGCGCTCGGCGCTGTTCCTGCCGCTCGCCAACCCCGGCCTGCTCATCATGGACGAGTCCCATGACCCTTCCTACAAGCAGCAGGACGGTTTCCGCTACTCGGCGCGGGACGTCGCGGTGAAGCGTGCGCACGACCTCGGCATCCCCATCGTGCTGGGCACGGCCACGCCTTCCCTCGAAAGCCTCAACAACGCCCTGTGCGGCCGTTACCGGCACCATCACCTGAGCCAACGCGCCACCGGCGCGCCGCCGCCGCGCTGGCGGGTGGTGGACCTGCGCAGCCAGCCGGTGCGCGGGGGCATCAGCGCCCCGGTGCGCGAGGCCATCGCCGAGACCCTGGACCGGGGTGAGCAGGCCCTCGTGTTCCTGAACCGGCGTGGCTATGCGCCGGTGCTGCTCTGCCACGAATGCGGCTGGCATGCCGGCTGCCGTCATTGCGACGCCAACCTGACCTGGCACCGTTCAGGCCGTGCCCTGCATTGCCATCACTGCGGCGAACGACAGCCGGCCCCACGCTTCTGTCCCGAGTGTGGCGCCGACGCCCTGCAGGGCGCTGGGGAGGGCACGGAACAGCTGGAAAGCGCCCTGTCGCGGGATTTCCCTGGAGTCGACCTGCACCGGGTGGACCGGGACGCCGTTCGTCGCAAGGGTGAACTCGAGGCCGTCGTGGACGCAGTGCGTGCAGGCCGGCCCTGCCTGCTGGTGGGCACACAGATGCTGGCCAAGGGCCATCATTTTCCACGGGTCACCCTGGTGGTGGTGGTCAATCTAGACCAGGCGCTGTACAGCGCCGACTTCCGCGCCCTGGAGCGGATGGCCCAGACCCTGGTGCAGGTGGCAGGTCGGTCCGGCCGGGCGGAACATCCCGGAACGGTCATCCTGCAGACCCACCATCCGGAACACGCAGGCCTGGCAACCCTGCTGCGTGAAGGCTATGGCGTGTTTGCGCGCGAATTGCTGGAGGAGCGGCGACTGGCGGTCCTGCCGCCCTTCGCCCACCAGGCCACGTTGCGCGCCGAAGAAGCGGACCGTGGGCGGGTGCTGGGTTTCCTGGAACAGGCGCTGGAGCGATGGCCGGGGCCGCCGGGAACGGCCTTCGGGCCCTTGCCGGCGATGATGGAGCGGCGGGGTGGGCGACTGCGCTGGTACCTGCTGCTGCAGACGGACAAAAGAAAGGACCTGCAGTCCCTGCTGGACCGCTTCTTGCCCGAGGTCCGGGCCCTGGACTCGGCCCGGCGCGTGCGCTGGACCGTGGACCTCGACCCCCAGGAGTTCTGAGCCTGCGGGCGCCGGGGCCTGCCCGGCCGCCCGGTTCAGTCCCCTTTCGCCTCTACGGTGATGCCGAAATACCGGGCGATGGCTTCCTCGCTCGGATAGTGCACCCAGACCACGTCGCCGGGACGGCCTCGGTTGGCCTTGTTCACGGCGTGGACGTACCGTTCGGTCAGGGTGGGTTTCCGACCGAGGTCGGCAACGGTCGTGGGTCCGGCGCAGGCAACGCTGGCCAGGGCGAGGAGCAGGACGAGCGTGAACCTTGCAAACTTCATGATGTCCTCCTTTCCGTAAGACGTTCAAGCAGATACGTCTTCAGTTAAAATCCTAACACTGCCCGCCCGAAAGGACGCGGGCGGCGAGGTGTGACGAATGACACGCTCGCCAGGACGACGGATGCGCCAGCATATGGCGCCCTTGGGGGCGCAAAGGGCCCCGCCGCGTCCCGCAGCGTGCCCACACGACAAGAACAGCCAGGAAAACCAATGGAATCAGTGAACCCCCAGGCCACCGCCGTGGCCGGCGACAACCCGGAACGGGCGGCCTTCCAGGCCCTGGACCGGGCCGCCAACGAACTCATCATCGGCCAGGAACGGCTGATGCGCCGGCTGATCATGGCCCTGCTCTGCCACGGCCACCTCCTGGTGGAGGGCGCGCCGGGCCTGGCCAAGACCACGGCCATCAAGGTGCTGGCCGACCGCATCGAGGGGGATTTCCACCGCATCCAGTTCACCCCCGACCTGCTGCCGGCCGACCTGACCGGCACCGAGATCTACCGACCCCAGGAAGGCAGTTTCGAATTCCAGAACGGCCCCATCTTCCACAACCTGATCCTGGCCGACGAGGTCAACCGGGCCCCGGCCAAGGTGCAGTCCGCCCTGCTCGAGGCCATGGGCGAACACCAGGTCACCGTGGGCCGCATCACCTATCCCCTGCCGCGCCTGTTCCTGGTCATGGCGACCCAGAACCCGATCGAGCAGGAGGGCACCTATCCCCTGCCCGAGGCCCAGCTCGACCGCTTTCTCATGCACGTGGCCATTTCCTACCCGGACGCGAAGGCCGAACAGGCCATCCTGGCCCTGGCCCGCAGCCAGGCGCGGGACGAACTGCGCGAGAAGAAGGCGGCCCCGGTGCTGGTGACCCAGGAGCAGGTGTTCGCGGCCCAGGAGCAGGTGCTGGACATGCACCTCGCCGAGGGCCTCGAGGAATACATCGTGCAGCTGGTGCTGGCCTCCCGCGATCCCGGAAAGTGGGACGCCGAACTGGCCCGCCTGGTGAGTTTCGGCGGCAGCCCGCGCGCGACCATCGCCCTGGACCGCTGCGCCCGGGCCCGCGCCTGGCTGGATGGCCGGGATTACGTGTCTCCCGATGACGTGCACGCCGTGGCCCACGATGTGCTGCGCCACCGCGTGCTGCTGTCTTACGAAGCCGAGGCGGACGGGGTCACGGTCGACCAGCTCACCGATCGCCTGCTGGACCTCGTTCCCGTTCCCTGACCGTGGCGCGCACGCCACCGATCTCCCGCGGCGCCGTGGGCGCCGGCGCGTCCAGGGAGCATGACGGCGACGGCATCGAGCTGACCGCCGCGGAGCTCATCGCCCTGCGACCCCGCTGCAACGCGCTCATGCTGCCCATGCACCGTCCGGCCGCTTCCGCGCTGGCCGGCGCCTATCGCTCCCGCTTCCGCGGGCGCGGCGTGGACTTCGTCGAGTCGCGCAACTACCAGCCCGGGGACGACATCCGCAACATGGACTGGCGCGTCACCGCTCGAACCGGCCGCGCGCACACCAAGGTCTTCCAGGAAGAGCGCGAGCGGCCCGTGCTGGTGGTCGTGGACGCCAGCCCCAGCCTGTTTTTCGGCACCCGGCGACGGCTCAAGTCCGTGGCGGCCGGCCACCTCGCGGCGGCCATCGCCTGGACGGCCGTGAAGCGCGGCGATCGCGTCGGCGCCTTCCTGTTTGCGCCCGGGGAACACCTCGAGCTGCGCCCGGCCGGCGGACGCCGCGGGGCCATGCGCGTCGTGCAGGGCCTGGTCGACTGGCTCTCGCCGGAGCGGCGCTCCGGCGGCCAGGAGCCCCTCGGGGTCGCGCTCCAACGCGTACGGCACGCGGTGCGACCGGGCAGCCTCGTGCTGGTGGTGAGTGACTTCTACAGCCTGGACGATGACTGCGAACGGCACCTCTCGCGGCTGCGGCAACACAACGACGTGGTCGGCTGCCAGGTGCTGGACCCGGCCGAGGAAGCCCTTCCGGCCGGCCGCTATCCCATCACCGACGGCGAACAGGCCAGCCTGCTGGACACGGCCCGTGAAGGCGGGCGCCAGCGATTCGAGAGCATGAGCCTGCACCACGCCAACGACGCCCGACGGGTGTTCCAGCGCCACCAGTGCGGCTGGGTGACGATGCGCACCGTGGACGACCCGGTGGAAGTGCTGGGCCGCGACCTGCGCATGCTGGTGGGACGCGCGGCATGAACCAGGACGCCAGCACCCAGTTGCTGTCCCAGCTCAAGGACATCCACGGGGCGCCGGAAGCGCCGTTCTGGCCCCCGGCGCCCGGCTGGTGGGTGCTGGCCTGTTTGCTTCTGCTGCTGCTGGCCTGGTTCGCCGTGCGCGGCCTGCGCGCCTGGCGCCTGCGCCGCCACCGCCGGGTGCTGCAGGACCGACTGGCCGGCCTGCGCCAGGTCCACGATCCCGCGAGCGAGCCCCAGGCCTGGCTGGCGGCCGTGAACCGCCTGCTGAAGGCCGTGGCCCTGCGCGCGCGCCCCGGGGCCGGCGCGGAACGTCTTTCGGGCGCCGAATGGGCGGCCTGGCTGGGCGGGGATGAATCCCCGGAGGCCTTCACCGCCCTGGCCGCCGGTCCCTGGCAGGCCTGTCCCGAATTCGATGCCGATGCCGTGGAGCACGCGGCCCTGGACTGGATCCGGCGCCATGGGTGAAGAGCTGCTCGGCACCGGTTTCAACCTGGCCTGGCCCTGGCTGCTGGCGCTGGCGCCCTTGCCATGGATTCTCCGGCGCCTCCTTCCCGAGCGCGAAGGCGGCGGCCAGGAGGCCCTGCGCGTCCCCTGGTATGCCGAGGTCACCGGCGGCGCCGCCGGCGGTTTGCGGCGCCCGGCCCTGGCGGCCGTGGCGACGCTCGCCTGGCTGTTGCTCGTCGCCGCCGCCGCCCGTCCCCAGTGGGTGGGCGAGATCCGGGACCTGCCCGTCACCGGTCGCGACCTGCTGCTCGCCGTGGACATCTCCGGCAGCATGGACACCCAGGACATGGCCTGGCAGAACCGGGCCGTGAACCGCCTGGTCGTGGTCAAGGCCGTGGCCGGAGACTTCATCGAGCGCCGGCGCGGCGACCGTGTCGGGCTGATCCTGTTCGGCAGCCGGGCGTATCTCCAGACGCCGCTGACCTTCGACACCGAAACCACGGCGACCCTGCTGGACGAATCGGAAATCGGCCTTGCCGGGCGCGAAACCGCCATCGGCGACGCCATCGGGCTGGCGGTCAAACGCCTGCGCGAGGACGCGGCTTCGGACCGGGTGCTGATCCTGCTCACCGATGGCGCCAACACCTCGGGCGAAGTGCAGCCGCTGCAGGCCGCCGAGTTCGCGGCGCGCGAGGGGCTCACCGTCTACACGGTCGGCGTGGGCGCCGATCGCATGGAGGTGCAGGACTTCTTCGGATCGCGGGTGGTGAACCCGTCCGCCGACCTGGACGAGGACACGCTGCGCACCATCGCCGAGCGCACGGGCGGGCGCTACTTCCGCGCCCGCGACGCCGAGGACCTCGCCCAGATCTACGAGATCCTCGATGAACTCGAGCCGGTGGAAAGCGACGTGGAGATCATTCGGCCCGTGAGCGAGCTGTTTCACTGGCCGCTTGGCCTGGCCTTCGTCCTGGCGGTGATCGCGGCCCTGCTGGCGTTGCGCCCGGCCGGCGTTCGCCGGGAGGCGCTGGCGTGATCGCCATGGCGTTCCACTGCCGTCGGCGGGGGTGTCCGTGATGGATGTCCTGACCCTGCATTTCATCCGCCCGCTGTGGTTGCTGGCCCTGCCCCTGGCGGTGCTGCTGCCCTGGCTGTGGCGGCGCCTGCGCCGGCCTTCCGGCGACTGGGAGCGGATCTGTGATCCCCACCTGCTCCGCTGGCTCAGCGTCGGCGCGGCCGCCACGCGACCCGGCCGGGCAGGCGGCTGGCTGGCCGGCCTGGCCATCGCCGTGGCCGGCGTGTCCCTGTCCGGGCCGAGTTGGCAGCGGCTTCCGGACCTGAGCTACTCCGCCCAGGATGCCCGCGTCATCGTCCTGGACCTGTCCCTGTCGATGCTGGCCGAGGACCTGCGGCCGAACCGGCTCACGCGGGTTCGCTACCGGCTCTCCGACCTGCTGCAGGAAACCGGTGAGGGCCAGATCGGCCTGGTGAGCTTTGCCGGGGACGCCTACGTCGTGTCGCCACTCACCAGCGACACCAACACCATCGCGAACATGCTGCCGGCCCTCCGGCCCGACGTGGTCCCGGTGGCCGGCAGTCGTGCCGACCGCGGCCTGGAACTGGCGGCCGAACTCCTCCGCCGGGCGGGCCTGGGTGGCGGCGAGATCCTGCTGGTCACCGACGAGGCCATGCCGGAGGACGCGGCCCTGGCCGCCGATCTGCGCGCCGAGGGCATCGTGACCTCCGTGCTCGCCGTCGGCACGTCTGGGGGCGCGCCCATCCCCAGCGGCGCCGGCTTCGTCAGCGACGCGCAGGGCAACGTGGTCATCGCCCGCGTCGATTTCGATTCCCTGCGCGCCGTGGCCGAGGCCGGCGGCGGCCGGGTGACCGTGCTCGACTCCGGCAGCGATCCGGCGGCGCCCTGGCGGGGCCGCGGAAGCACGGACTTCGCCCTGCGCGACGACAGCCCGGGTGACCGCTGGCAGGACATGGGCCCCTGGCTGTTGCTGGTCCTGCTGCCGCTGGTCGCGGTGGGGTTCCGTCGCGGATTGCTGTTCTGCCTGGCCCTGGGCCTCGCCCCGGCGCTGGTGGCGCCGACCCCGGCGCAGGCCGGCTTCTGGGAGGACCTCTGGCAGCGACGCGACCAGCAGGCCCAGCAGGCACTGGATGACGAACGCCCCGGCGATGCGGCCACGCTGGCCCGGGACCCGGCCATCGCCGGTGAGGCCTGGTACCGTCACGGCGATTACGCCCGGGCCGCGAATTCGTGGACGGACGGGGATGGCCCTGACGCGCACTACAACCGCGGCAACGCGCTGGCCCTGGCGGGCGAACTGGATGCGGCCATTGCCGCCTACGACGAAGCGCTGGCCCGGAACCCCGACATGGAGGACGCCCTCTACAACCGCGCCCTGGTCGAGCAGCTCAAGCAGCAACAGGAGCAGCAGGAATCCGAGGGGGAGGGTGAGCAACCCGAAGGCGAGCCGCAGGAATCCGACCAGGAAGGCGAGCAGGGGGAGCAGCAGCCCCAGGACGGCGAGCAGGAGGGCGAGGGCGAGCCGCAGGAACAGCAGGAAGGCGAAGGCCAGCAGGGCGAGCCGCGCGAGGAGGAACTCGCCCAGGCCTGGAGCGAGGAAGACGCACAGGCCATGGAACAGTGGTTGCGGCGCATCCCGGACGATCCGGGCGGCCTGCTGCGGCGCAAGTTCCGCAACGAACACCAGCGGCGCGGTGCGCCCCCGGACGAGAAGCAGACATGGTAACGACGATTCGACCCCCGCGCGGCGGCCGCGCGGCTTTCCTGGGTGGCCTCCTGGCGCTGTTCGCCTTCGCCGTGGCGCAGGCGGCCGAGGTCACGGCCGAGCTCGACCGGGAGCGCGCCACCGTGGGCGAGACCGTCACCCTGGTGCTGCAGACCGACGACCCCCAGCAGAGCCTGGACACCGACCTCGATCGCCTTGCCACCGATTTCCACGTTGTCGACCAGCGCTCCGAGACCCAGATGTCCATCGTGAACGGACGCCAGTCCGCCATGGTGCGCCTGCTCGTGACCCTGGAGCCCAAGCGCAGCGGCCGCATCACCATTCCGGCCCTGTCCTTCCGCGGCGGCAGCGTCACGCAGCCGATCGCCCTTCAGGTGGACCCGGCCCCGGAACTGGCGCCCGGTGAACTGCCGCCGGTGTTCATCGAGGTGGAAGTGGACCCGCAGGAAGGGCCGTACTGGGTGCACGCGCAGCTGTCCCTCAAGGTGCGCATCTTCTACCAGCAGAACCTGACCGAGGCGGCCATCAATCCGCCGGCCCCGGACCAGGCCTCGGTGCGACTGCTGGACGAGGTGCCCTACCAGGCCGACCGCAACGGCGAACGCTACCGGGTGCTGGAACGGCGCTATGCAATTTTCCCCGAGCGGTCCGGCGAACTGTCCATCCCGCCCCTGCAACTCACCGGCCGCCTGATCGAGCGGCCCGCGGACCGGCTGTGGCAGCCGTCCGTGCGCGGCCGCCGGGTGCGGATCGAGAGCGAACCGCTGGTGCTGGAGATTCTTCCCCGCCCGCCCGAGTTCACCGGAGACCAGTGGCTGCCGGCCCGGCAGGTGGACCTGGCGCAGGCGATCACCGATGGCGATTCGGTCACGGTGGGCGAACCGGTCACGCGCACGGTCATCCTCGATGCGATCGGCCTGGAAGAGCACATGCTGGAAGAGCCGGCCTGGCCCGATTTTCCCGGTGCGCGAATCTATCCGGACCAGCCGCAGGGCATCAGCCGGGATGACGGCCAGTGGGTGCTGGGCCATCGCGAGTACCGCTATGCCGTGGTGCCCGAACAGCCGGGCGAGCTGGTGCTGCCGGAGATCCGCCTGCCCTGGTGGGACACCGTCAACAACGTTCAGCGGGTGGCCGTACTGCCCGAGCACCGGGTCACGGTGCTGCCGTCCGCGGTGGTCACGCCGCCGGCCGTCGAGGAGGCCGGGGCGCTCGTGGCCGGGTCCGACGCGATCGGCGACACGGCCTTCGGCGAAGCGCGCCCCTGGCAATGGCTCAGCGCGGCACTGGCGGTGTTGTGGCTGGTGACGCTGGTGTTGTGGTGGCGGGGCCGCACGAAGTCGCCGCCGGCGCCCTCGGGTCCGTCCGTCGGCCGGGTGGATGAGGACGCCCTGCTGGCCACCCTGCGCCGCGCCTGTGAACGGGGCGATGCGCGGGAGGCCCATGTGAACCTGGGTCGCTGGCTGCGCCGCTTCGGGCCGTCCGTGGCGGGTGGCAGCCTGGTGGCGCTGGCGCGATTGGCGGGAGACGATGCCCTCTCACTGGAAATCCGTCGCCTGGACGCCGCCGCCTGGGGACAGGCGGAAGGTTCGGGTGGTTCCTGGAAAGGATTGGGTTTGTGGAAGGCCTTCGAGGCCTGGCGCAAGTCCGGCGGGTCACGCCGGGGCGCCGGGCCGGCCGATGAGCTGGACCTGTACGCCGCATCCCGCTGACCGACCGGTTGATGGGGCTGCCCGCTGCGGGCTGAACCTGCCTGGACCGCGTCGTGCGGTGGGTGGGGCGATCAGCCGCTGACTTTCAGCACCAGGACGTCGATGCCGTTGTCCTGAAGGCGACGGCGCAACTGGTCAGCCTCGCGGACTCCCTGTACCGGCCCGAGTCGCACCCGGTGCCAGGTTTCGCCGTTGACTGTCACGGGCTGCACGTTGGCGACGGTGCCGAGCAGCGTCAGTCGCGCTTTCATCTGGTCGGCGTCGGCGGCGTTGCGGAAGGAACCCGCCTGCAGGATGAAGGCTTCGCCCGCAGCGGCCTCGGTGGCGGCATTCGCCGGCTGGTCCGGCGCGGCCTGGTCCGAGAGTTCCCGTTCCGGCACGACCACCTCCATTTCCGGCAGCACCGTGAAGAAGTCGTAGCGTGAGTCCTTGGTGGCCGGGGTCTCGTCGAGCAGTTCCGGTTCGCCGCGCGCCGTCGCCGGCCGGGCCGGTTCAGCCACCGGTTCGGCGCCCTGGGGAATGAAGCCCTTCGTGAACAGGAAAGCGGCCACACCCAGGCCGATCACCAGGCCGGCGACGAACCAGCCCAGCGGGTTTCCGCCCCCGCTCTTGCGTTTGCCCCGGGTCGCCACTTACATCTCCTCCGGAGCGGAAATGCCCAGCAGGCCCAGGCCGTTCACCAGCACGATGCGCGTGGCCTCGACCAGGTTGAGCCGGGCGTTGCGGAGGTTCTCGTCTTCGACCAGGAACTGGTGGGCGTTGTAGTAGCCGTGGAAATCGGTGGCCACTTCGCCGAGGTAATGCGCCAGGAGGTGGGGCGCCCGCAGCCGGGCCGCTGATTCGATCACTTCCGGGTAGCGCCCGACGGCGCGCAGCAGGGCGAGTTCGCGGTCCTCTTTCAGCAGGTCCAGCGCGGCTTCGCCGATGGGGGCATTCCAGGTCAGGTCCATGCCCTCGAGGTTGCGGAACACGCTGCAGATGCGCGCGTGGGCGTACTGCACGTAGTAGACCGGGTTCTCGTTGCTGCGTGACTTGGCGAGGTCGAGGTCGAAGTCCAGGTGCTGCTCGTGCGAGCGCATCACGTAGAAGAAGCGCGCGGCGTCGGAGCCCACTTCCTCGCGCAGTTCGCGCAGGGTGATGAACTGTCCCGAGCGCGTGGACATCTGGACTTTCTTGCCTTCGCGGTAGAGCACGGCGAACTGCACCAGGAGGATTTCCAGGCGCTCCGGATCTTCGCCCAGGCCCAGGGCGGCCGCCTTGAGGCGGGCGATGTAACCGTGGTGGTCGGCGCCGAACACGTACAGGGCGTTGCCGAAGCCGCGCTCCAGCTTGTTCAGGAAGTAGGCGATGTCCGAGGCGAAGTAGGTGGCCCGCCCGTTCTCGCGCACCACCACGCGGTCCTTCTCGTCGCCCAGGGCCGAGGCGCGGAACCAGGTGGCGCCGTCCTTTTCGTAGAGGTGCCCGTTCTCGCGCAGCCGTTCCACGGCATGCTCGATGGCGCCGCTCTCCTCCAGCCCGGCTTCCGAGAACCACTCGTCGAACACCACGCCGAACTCTTCCAGGTCGTTCTGGATGTCGGCGAGGATGCTGTCGAGCGCGGCATCGAAAAACACCCGGTAGCCCTTCTTGCCCAGCAACTCGCCCGCCCGCTCGATCAGCGCGTCCACGTGCTTCTCGCTGTCGCCGCCCTGGCTTTCGTCCGGCGGCAGGCCATTGGCCACGTCGAAGCCGGTGAACCGCCACTTGTCGCCGGCCTCGCTGCGCACGGCCCGGGCGATGTCGAAGATGTACTCGCCCTGGTAGCCGTTGTCCGGGAAGCGCACTTTCTCGCCGCACAGTTCCAGGTACCGCAGCCAGGTGCTCACCGCGAGGATGTCCATCTGGCGGCCGTTGTCGTTGACGTAGTACTCGCGCTGAACGTCGTACCCGGCGGCCTGCAGGATGCCCGACAGGCTGGCCCCGTAGGCGGCGCCGCGCCCGTGACCCACGTGCAGTGGGCCGGTCGGGTTGGCTGAAACGTATTCCACGGTCACGCGGCGGCTGGCATCCACCGGTTCGCGGCCGTAGTTCTCCTTCTGCTTGAGCGCGTCCTTGACCACGCTGGTGTGGGCGAGGTGAGTCAGGAAGAAATTGATGAAGCCCGGGCCGGCGATCTCGGTGGCCTTCACCTGCCGTGAGGGGGGCAGGCGGTCGATGATGTCCGCCGCCAGCTCGCGCGGCGGCCGGCCGGCGACCTTGGCGAGCACGAGGGCCAGGTTCGAGGCGTAGTCCCCATGCTCCACGGAACGGGTCCGCTCGAGCTGGGGGTGGAGGTCCGTGTCCTTCGGCACGATGCCGTCACGCTTCAGGTGCAGCAGGGCCTGGATCAGGAGTTCTTCGATGTGCTTCTTCAAGGGGGTCGACCTGGGGTGGGGCGTCAAAGCGCCGTATTGTAAACCTTTGGAGGCCGCAATGGCCGGTCCTTTCGTCCCGGCGGGCGGTTCCGCGCGGTCGGGCGCCTCGAGGCCGGGACAAGGGTGTGGATAACTCTGTGAACAAGCGGGACAAGTGGCGGCCGGGGCGCACCGGGCGGCACGGGCTCCGCGCTTACACCACGAGCGGCCTCGAAATCAACCCACTGAATAACAAAGGCTTGCAGTAGGTTTGGAGAAGCGAAATTGCCAAAAAACGCCAAGGCCATGATTTTTTCTGCGTGCCCCGTCCTTGTGCATAATTCAGGTATCCCACGGGACTGATTCGGCCGGGCGGGGTGATAGAATCCGGGCGGAGCGGCGCCCGGCGGCGCCGTGACAGCGCATGACAACGATAACAGGGGCGCTCCCAAACGCATGTCCGGCTTTCTGTCCTTGATGCTGTTCCTCGCCGTGGCCCTGGCCCTCATGGCGGGTTTTCCGGTGGCCTTCACCCTGGCCGGCGTCGCCCTGCTTTTTGCCGGTATCGGGGCCGCCACGGGCCACTTCGACCCGGTGTTCCTGGAGGCCTTCCCCAACCGGGTCTACGGGATCATGACCAACGAGACGCTGATCGCCATCCCGGTGTTCGTGTTCATGGGGGTGATGCTGGAGCGCTCGAAGCTGGCCGAGGAACTGCTCCAGGCCCTGGCCCAGGTGATGCACCGCGTGCCGGGTGGCCTGGGCATCGCCGTGATGGCGGTGGGCGCCCTGATGGCGGCGAGCACCGGCATCGTCGGGGCCACCGTGGTGACCATGGGCCTGTTGTCGCTGCCGACCATGCTTCGCCACGGCTACCGCGACTCGGTGGCCACCGGCACCATCTGCGCGGCCGGCACCCTGGGTCAGATCATTCCGCCGTCCATCGTGCTCATCCTGCTGGCCGACGTGCTCGGCAACGCCTACCAGCAGGCCCAGCTGAGGATGGGCAGTTTCAGCCCGGAGACGGTGTCGGTGGGCGACCTGTTCGCCGGGGCGCTGCTGCCCGGCCTGGGGCTGGTGGTGCTGTACATGGCATGGCTCGCCGCCCTGGCCGTGTTTCGCCCCGCCGCGATGCCCGCGACGCGCCAGGATGGCCTCGAGCAGGTGTCCCTGCCGCGCCTGCTCGGCCTGATCGCCGGGCCCCTCTTCCTGATCGTCGCGGTATTGGGATCCATCCTGGGGGGCGTCGCCACGCCCACCGAGGCCGCGTCCGTGGGCGCCGTCGGGGCCATGCTGCTGGCGGCCGTGCGCCGAAACTTCGATCGGGAAACCCTGCGCGTGACCGTGCTCCAGTCGGCGAAGGTCAGCGCGATGGTGTTCATGATTCTCATCGGCGCCTCGCTGTTCAGCCTGGTGTTTCGGGGGCTGGGCGGTGACGAACACGTGGAGTCCCTGCTGCACGGCCTGCCGGGCGGCACCACGACCGCCCTGCTGGTGGTGATGGCGGCGCTGTTCCTGCTGGGCTTCGTACTCGACTTCATCGAGATCACCTACATCGTGGTGCCCGTGGTGGCGCCGGCCCTGCTGGCCCTGGGCGTGGACCCGGTGTGGCTGGGCGTGATGATCGCGGTGAACCTGCAGACCTCGTTCCTGACGCCCCCCTTCGGCTTCTCGCTGTTCTACCTGCGTGGCGTCACCCCGGACACCGTGCCCACGACCGCGCTGTACCGCGGGGCGATTCCCTTCATCGGTATCCAGGTGCTGATGCTGGGGCTGCTGGCGCTGTGGCCGGCTGTGGCGACGTGGCTGCCGGAGCGTTTGTACGGATAGCCGCTCAGCGAATCGGGCTCAGGCCCTGTCGCGCAGGTTCATGAGGTGCTGTTCGGAAATGCGAGACCAGGGAACGACGGACTCGTAGTACGCCCGGTAGGACGCCAGCGCGCGGGCGTAGAGTTCGTCGCCGGCGGCTTCCTCCTCCAGGTGTTCCCAGGTGATTTCCTGCAGGCGCGCCATGACGTCGGCCGGGAACGCCCGCAATTGGACGCCATGGTCTTCCTGCAGGGTTTTCAGGGCGCGGGCGTTGTTGGCCGTGAATTCGGCCAGCATGTCGGTGTTCACCGCCTGGGCGGCGATCTCCACCGCGGCCTGCAGGTCCTCCGGCAGTGCGTCCAGGGCTTCGCGATTCACCATCGCCTCGATGGTGGAGCCGGTTTCCTGCCAGCCCGGGTAGTAGTAGTACCCGCCGGCGCTGTACAGGCCCAGCGCCTGGTCGTTCCAGGGCCCGACCCACTCGGCGGCGTCGATCACCCCGGTTTGCAGGGCCGTGAACACCTCGGCGCCGGGCGTGGTCACGGGCGTGCCGCCGGCACGCTGGAGGATCTCCCCACCCAGGCCGGGAATGCGCATCTTCAGGCCCTGGATGTCCGCCATGCTGCGGATCTCCTTGTTGAACCAGCCTCCCATCTGCGTGCCGGAGTTGCCGGCCGGGAAGGGCACGATGCCGAAGGGCGCGTAGACCTCGCGATAGAGTTCCAGGCCGCCGCCGTAGTACAGCCAGCCGTTGATCTCCTGCGCCGTGAGCCCGAAGGGCGAGGAGCAGAACAACTGGGCCGCCGGAACCTTGCCTTTCCAGTAATAGCTGGTGCTGTGGCCCATTTCGGCCGTGCCCCGCGAGACCGCGTCGAACACCTCGAAGGGCGGCACCAGTTCCCCGCCACCGTAGACCTTCACCTTGAGGCGCCCGCCGCTGAGGCGCCCGATGTATTCCGCCAGGCGGTTCGCGCCGGTGCCCAGGCCCGGAAAGTCGCGCGGCCAGGCGGTCACCATCTTCCATTCGAATCGCTCGCCACCGGCGGCGGCGCCGTCGCCGCAGGCCGCGCCGGAGGGGGAGGATCCGCCGCAGGCGGCGAGGGTTCCGGCGGCGCCGGCGAGGGCGGCGGTGGTGACGAAACGGCGTCGATCCATGAGCGATGCTCCCTTGTTTACGGAGGGTTTCGAGGGGGCCGTGCCGGGGCCCCGGGTGCTATAGTGGAAGGATACCTTCGCTCAGCCTCGCCCGTCGAAGCAATGGCCATTGGTGATGAATTACAGCGACCCCGGCGACATCGCCCAGAAACTGGCCGCCCTCCGCGAGGAGCACCGCGACCTCGACCGCGCCATTGCCGCCATGGCGGAGGATCCTGCCGTGGACCAGCTGGGACTCCGGCGGATGAAGAAGCGCAAGCTCAAGCTCCGTGACTGGATCTCATTGCTCGAATCCCGCCTGATTCCCGATATCGACGCCTGAGGGCCACGTGAGAGGCCGCGTCCCCTGAACCGGACCACGGGCGAGCCCGTGTCGCGCTGACCGGCTGATCAGTTCCCCTGCGGCGTGGTCCGCAATGCCTGGGGGGCGACCTGGATGATGCCGTGGCGGATGCCCTTCTCGAGGAACAGGCGCGCATCGTCACTCATGCGCCGCACGCGGTCATCGAACTCGATGCGGTTCTCCGCGGTGCTCACCAGGACACCCTGGTTGCGCAGTTCCTGGATGAACTGCTTGAACAGGCCGTGATCGTAGAACTCCGGCGCCTCGAACTCCTGCACCATGGAAATGCGCTGCGCGGTGAGGATGCACAGCCGTTCGAGTTCCGGGCGGTTGAGGGCGCCTGAACCGTTCTTGGCCAGCACGGCCAGGGTGATGTAGTAGCGCTCCAGCGTCGGCAGCATGCAGCGGGCCAGCAGGCTCATCTGCCCGGCCTGCAATGAACCGCCCTCCAGGCGGCGCACGGTCTTTCCGTCCTCGCTGATCTCCAGCAGGCCCAGGCCGTGCAGCTGTTCCAGCGTCCGTTCCAGCACCTCCGGAAAGGCCTCGTCCGGCCAGGGCAGGAAGAGCTCCGCCCGCAGATAGGGGTAGATGTCCTGCGTGAGCCGGGTGAGGTACTCGCGCTGGATGCCCCGCTGGCGCAGGAAGCAGCAGGCGACCAGTGAGGGGATCACCATCAGGTGCTGCGAGTTGTTGCGGAACCACGTCAGGCCCACGGCTTCCTTCGGCGCGATGCGGATGACGTCACCCAGGGGGTGTTCCACCCGCTCCAGCAGGCCCAGCTCGAAGCCCCGGGCGATGATCTGGATCGGGTGGAGGTCGGTCACCGTGACATCCTCGCCCTGGGGGCCGCCCTGGATCATGTTGCGGTACAGCTCCAGCTGGCTGCGCAAGGTGGCTTCGTCCAGGGCGTGGCGCGGGGTGGCCAGCAGCACCGTGGCCAGCAGGTTCACCGGGTTCACGTCGGCGGTCGCGTTGATGCGGCGCATGATCTGGTCGCCGAGCTCGTTGACCATGGGCGTCATCCAGCCGGGCTTTTCGTCGAGTTCGCCGGCCAGGTCGCGCCAGTCCGGGTCGTGCGCGTCCAGCACCTCGTCGAGCATCACCGGCCGGCCGAAGCTGACGTGGGCCTCGCCGTGCTGGCGCCGCAGGATGCCGGGCAGCTTCAGGAAGTCCAGCAGGCTCTCCTTCTTCTTCGCCGCGCCGGCCAGTTCCTGGGTGTAGGCCGAGCCTTCCAGCAGCTTCTCGTAACCGATGTACACCGGCTGGAACATCACCGGCGTGACGGGGTGGCGCAGGTAGCCGCGCACCGTCATGGCCAGCATGCCGCCTTTCGGCGGCAGCACCCGTCCGGTGCGGCTGCGCGTGCCCTCGATGAAGTACTCCACCGGCACGCCCTCGGAGAGAATCTGGCTCACGTATTCCGAGAACACGGCGGAGTAGAGCTTCTGCGAGCGGAAGCTGCGGCGCAGGTAGAAGGCGCCGCCCATGCGCATGATGGAGCCGACCACCGGCAGGTTCAGGTTGATGCCCGCGGCGATGTGCGGAATGGCCAGGCCGCGCACGTAGAGCAGGAAGGACAGCAGGATGTAGTCGGCGTGGCTGCGATGGCAGGGGACGTAGACGATGGTCCGGCCCAGCGCCTGTTCGCGGAAGCGCTCGAAGTGGTACACGCGCGTCTCGCCGTACACCTTCTTCAGCATCCAGTTGAGCACGAAGAAGGCGATGCGTACGAAGGTGTAGGAATAGTTCGCCGCGATCTCCAGGGCGTAGTCGCGGGCCTGTTCGGTCGCCTCGTCCACGCTGAGGTTCTCGCGGCGGGACTTCTCCGCGATGGCCTCGCGCACCGCGGGCGACTGGATCACCCGGTCGACCATCGTGCGCCGGTGCGAGAGGTCCGGTCCGATCACCGAGGTCTTCACGCGGCGGAAGTGGGTGCGCAGGATGCGCGACACCTTGCGCAGGGAACGCGCGGCGCCGTCGCCCTCGTCCAGCAGCCGCCGCAGCGAGATGGGCCGGCTGAACTGCACCACCGTGTCCCGGCCGTTGAAGATCGTCCCGAGCAGTCGGCGGAAGCGGCCCATCACCTCCCAGTCCTCGGAGAACAGGACCTTGGCGAAACCGTCGGCCTTGTCCGGCGCGCGGCCCACGATCACGGTCACCGGGACGAGGTGGATCTCCGCGTCCGGGTGTTCCTCGCAGTGCGCGACCAGCCGGGCGAGGACCTCGGAATTCCGGCGCGGCACCGGCCTCCGGACCAGCGCGCCTTTCCAGCGACGCAGCACGGCATAGGCCCGCGGCTCACCCGGGTCCACGCCGCGCATGGGGTAGAGGGGACGGTCCAGGCCAAGGTCCTCGCAGACCTCGTCCAGGATCAGCACCGAGGACAGGGAATAATCGGCCATCACGTAACACACGGAGCCGCCCGGGGGCAGGCCCGTGGCGCCGTCCGCGTCCGGCAGCACCTGCGCCTTGATCCACAGACCCTGCAGCCAGCGCAGGAACAGCTGCCAGCGCAGCAGCAGTCGGGCGCCGAGGGTGGATCGGGTGTGGCGGGCAGTCACTGGGCAGGACGCTCCGTGGGTCGGCAGGGCCGCCAATTATGGCTCAAGGCGGCCGGTCCGGGCAGCTTGCGGTGGGAATCCGGACCCCGGAAATAAAAAATCCGGGCTGGCACGAAGCCCGCCCGGAAGTCCGGCGGAGCCGGAGAGGATCGGTGTCTACCCGAAACAATCGAGTAGCATTTGTGTTCTTTTTTTATTCTTTTTATTAGCTTATGTGAAGATTCTAAGCCGCAACTTTAACAATTGTCAAACACTTTAATCAAAAGTTGGGCCAAACCCTTCTAATTCCTTGGAAATGGTATCAGCGCACCAGGGCTGCCGCAATTTCCTGTTGTACGGCTTCGGCCGCCGCCGCCGGATCGGGGGCCGTGCGGATCGGCCGGCCGACGACCAGGAAGTCCGCCCCGTTGGCGATCGCCTGACCCGGTGTGAGCACGCGTTGCTGGTCGCCGTGGTCCGATACGGTGTCGTTGAACACCGGCCGGATGCCGGGCGTCACGGTGATCAGCGCCGGGTCCACCTCCTGGCGAAGGCGGGGTACTTCCAGGCCGGAGGACACCACCCCGGCGCAGCCCAGGGCCAGCGCCCGGCGTGCGCGGGAGAGGACGAGCTGTTCGGCGTCGCAGTGGAACCCCAGGTCGTCCAGGTCGCCCTGGTCCAGGCTGGTCAGGGCCGTCACGGCCAGGATGCCCATGGACTCGCCACCGGCCTCGACGGCCGCGGCCAGCATCCGGTCGTTGCCATGGATGGTGCAGAAGTCCACGCCGTGACCGGCGAGTTGGCGCACCGCCGCGGCGACGGTGGCGGGAATGTCGAACAGCTTGAGGTCGGCGAAGATCTTCTTCCCGGCCCCCTTCAGCTCGTGGAGCAGTTCGAAGTAGTGACCTGAGAGAAAGAACTCCAGGCCCAGCTTGTAGAAGACGACCGAGTCGCCCAGGGTGTCGACCAGCTCCCGCGCCTCCTCCAGGGTCGCCACGTCCAGGGCGAAGATGAGCCGGTCGCGGGGATCGATGGCGCCGCGTTCAATCATGATTCGGGTCCTCTTGGTTCAGGAAGTCGCGCAGGGGTCCGGCGACGCGTTCGGGCTGGTCCATGTGGACATGATGATCGCCCTCCACGCGCAGGACGTCCACGGTCGCCCGGGTGCGCAGTCGTTCGAGGCGTGATTCCACGCGCTCGCCCAGCCAGCCCACCAGGGAAGGGGTGATGGCGACGAAGGAGGGGCACTGGATGCCGCCCAGGATGGCCTGGGACTGGGCCTCGGTCATCCACAGGGGCGAATCCCACATGGCGCGGGCGTCGGTGCGCCAGCGCCAGCCGCCGTCACAGGGCGCCAGGGCGCGTTCCGCCAGCAACAGCGCGGAGTGCTCGGCCAGGGGGCGACGCGTGCGCCGTGCCCGGGCTGCCAGCTCGGGCGAGTCGAACACGCTCCGGTGGTCGCGGGGTTCGCGCACGGAGCGCAGGGAACGGATCAGCCGCTCGCCCGCCTTGTCCGGGTCCTCGGTGCCGCCGCCCAGGCCGTCGAGCATGGCCAGCCGCGTGACGCGCGTCGGGTCCGCGCAGGCATAGCAGGCGGCCACGGCCGCGCCCATGGAATGGCCGACCAGGGTGCAGGTCTCCCAGCCCAGCGCGTCCAGGACAGCGTCGAGATCGAAGACGTAGTCGGTCATGTAGTAGCGCGCCCCGGCCGGACGGTGATCCGAGGCGCCGTGGCCGGCGAAATCCAGGGACACCCAGTGAAACTCGGGCAAGGCGCCGGCCAGGGGCCGGAAGGAGGCGGCGTTGTCCATCCATCCGTGCAGGCACAGCAGCCGCTGTCCCCCGGGATCACCCATCTCCAGGACGGCGAGTTCGCCCCAGCCGGCGTCGAGGCGCCGCTCGCGGCCTATTGCAGATGGCGTCACCCGACCTTTTCCAGGTTGGCGTAGGCGAGCACCAGCCACTTGCTGCCGGCCCCGTGGAAGTTCACCTGGACCCGGGCATGCTCGCCCTGGCCCTCGAAGGTGACCACCGTGCCCTCGCCGAACTTGCGGTGGTTCACGATCTCACCGTGCCGGAAGGGCATGCCGTCGTCGGCGCCGGCGATGCGCGAGGTGGCCGGCGCCGAGCGCACGAAGGGCCGCGACACACCGGCCCGGGGCCGGATCTCGCGCAGGTGTTCGGCGGGAATCTCATCCAGGAAACGCGAGGGGCGGGCGTAGTTCTCGGAGCCGAACAGGCGGCGGACCTCGGCGTAGCTGAGGTAGAGCTGCTCCATGGCCCGGGTCATGCCCACGTAGCACAGGCGTCGTTCCTCCTCGAGGCGTCCGCCGGACTCCTGCACGCTGCGCTGGTGCGGAAACAGGCCGTCCTCCATGCCCGCGATGAACACCAGCGGGAACTCCAGGCCCTTGGCCGAGTGCAGGGTCATGAGCTGCACGCAGTCGTCCCAGTCCTCACCCTGGGTTTCTCCGGCTTCCAGGGCCGCGCGGCTGAGAAAGGACTGGAGCTCGGTCAGGCCCGCTTCCTCGTCCTCGGCCGGCAGGATGAAGGACTCTGCAGCGTTCACCAGTTCGCGCAGGTTCTCGATGCGCGCCTCCATCTTCTCCCGCGTTTCCTTCTCGTAGTGCGTGGCCAGGTCGCTCATCTCGATCACGCCCTGCATCTGGTTGGCCAGGGTCCACTCGCCCATGCGTTCACGCATCTGGTTCACGAGATCGATGAAGCCGCCGACCGTCGTGCGGGCGCGGCCCGACAGCAGCCCCTGCTCCAGGGCGCCGGTGGCGGCCTGCCACAGCGGAAGGCCCGTTTCGCGGGATTGGCCCCGCAGGTCGGCGACCGTCTTCTGGCCGATGCCCCGGGCGGGCACGTTGATCACCCGCTCGAAGGCGGCGTCGTCGTTGGGGTTGAGCACCAGGCGCAGGTAGGCCAGCGCGTCCTTGATCTCGGCGCGCTCGAAGAAGCGCAGGCCCCCGTACACGCGGTAGGGCACGGAGGCGCGCAGCAGGTATTCCTCGAACAGCCGCGACTGCGCCGTCGTGCGGTAGATGATGGCCGACTCCTCGGCGCGGCGGCCGTCGGCGATCCACTGCTCGATCTGGTTGACCACGAAGCGCGCCTCGTCCTGCTCGTTGTAGGCGGCATAGACGCGGATGGGATCGCCCTCGGCGCCCTCGGTCCAGAGATTCTTGCCCATGCGCCCCTCGTTGTGGGCGATGAGGGCGTTGGCGGCCGAGAGGATGTGGCCGGTGGAGCGGTAGTTCTGCTCCAGGCGCACGGTCTGCACGCCGGGGAAATCGCGGGTGAAGTGGCGGACGTTTTCCACCACCGCGCCGCGCCAGCCGTAGATGGACTGGTCGTCGTCCCCGACCACGAACACGCTGCCGCTGTCGCCGGCCAGCATGCGCACCCAGGCGTACTGGATGGTGTTGGTGTCCTGGAATTCGTCCACCAGGATGTGCTTCAGCCGCCGGCGGTAATGCGCCAGCAGGTCGTCGTTGTTCAGCCAGAGTTCGTGGGCGCGCAGCAGCAGTTCGGCGAAGTCCACCAGGCCGGCGCGGTCGCACTGGTCCTGGTAGAGCCGGTACAGCTGCACCCAGGTCTCGGTGAGCGGATTGTCCATCGTCTCGATGGAGCCGGGCCGCTGGCCCTCGTCCTTGCGGGCGTTGATGAACCATTGGGCCTGGCGCGCCGGCCACTGGTTCTCGTCATAGCCCTCGTCACGGATGATGCGCCGCAGCAGGCGCTGCTGGTCGTCGGAATCGAGGATCTGGAAGTTCTCCAACAGCCCGGCTTCGCGCCAGTGCATGCGCAGCAGGCGGTGGGCGATGGAGTGGAAGGTGCCGATCCAGAGGGGGCGGGTGGAGACGCCGAGCAGCTTGCCGGCCCGCTCACGCATCTCGCCGGCGGCCTTGTTGGTGAAGGTCACCGCCAGGATGCCCAGCGGCGAGACGTGTTCGACCTGGATCAGCCAGGCCAGGCGATGGATCAGGACACGCGTCTTGCCGCTGCCCGCGCCCGCCAGCACCAGGGCGTGACGTGCCGAAGAGGTGACTGCCTCGCGCTGGGGCTCGTTCAGCTCGTCGAGGATGTGGGAGACATCCAAGGTGCGGTCACCCGGCGCCGGCGATCCGTTCCCGGGCGATGGCCCGGTGGCCGATGTCCCGGCGCACGAAGGCGTCCGTCCAGTGAACGGCGTCCACCGCCTCGTAGGCGCGTTGCTGCGCCTCGCCCACGGTCGCGCCCAGGGCAGTGACGCAGAGGACACGACCGCCGCTGGTGACCACCTTGCCGCCTTCCTCGCGGGTGCCGGCGTGGAACACCTTCACGTCTTCGGGAAAGGAGGACTCCAGCCCGGCGATGACAGCGCCGCGGGCGTAACTGCTGGGGTAGCCCCCGGCCGCCATGACCACGCCCAGGGCCGCGCGCGGATCCCACTCGGCCTCGACCGCGTCCAGGCGACCGTCGATGGCGGCCTCGCAGAGGGCGGCCAGGTCGGAGCGCAGGCGCATCATGACCGGCTGGGTCTCGGGGTCGCCGAAACGGACGTTGTACTCCAGCACCTTCGGCACCCCGTCGGCGCCGATCATCAGCCCGGCGTACAGGAAGCCGGTGAATGGCGCCCCGTCGGACGCCATGCCGCGGATGGTGGGTTCGATGACCTCGCGCATGACCCGCGCGTGCAACTCGGCGTCCACCACCGGCGCCGGCGAGTAGGCGCCCATGCCACCGGTGTTGGGCCCGGTGTCGCCGTCGTTCAGGGCCTTGTGGTCCTGGCTGGTGGCCAGTGGCAGGATGTGCTCGCCGTCGGCCATGACGATGAAGCTGGCTTCCTCGCCTTCGAGGAACTCCTCGATCACCACGCGGTGGCCCGCGTCGCCGAAGCTGTTGGCCTCCAGCATGTCGCGCACGGCCGCTTCGGCCGTGGCGAGGTCCTGGGCCACGATCACGCCCTTGCCCGCGGCCAGGCCGTCCGCCTTGACCACGATGGGTGCGCCCTGTTCGCGCAGGAAGGCCAGCGCGGGCTCGACCTCGGTGAACTTGCCGTAGGCGGCCGTCGGAATGCCGTGGCGGGCCATGAAATCCTTGGCGAAGGCCTTCGAGCCCTCGAGTTGCGCAGCGGCGGCGGAGGGGCCGAAGCAGCGCAGGCCTTCGGCCTGGAAGCGGTCCACGGCGCCCGCGGCCAGCGGGTCCTCGGGTCCCACCACGGTCAGGCCGATGTCCTGTTCCTTCGCGAAGGCGATGAGCGCGTCGAAATCCATCGCGGCGATCGGGACGTTCTCCATGTCCGGCTCCAGGGCGGTGCCCGCATTGCCGGGGGCGACGAACACCCTGTCCACGGAACGCGAACGCGCCAGGCGCCAGGCCAGGGCGTGTTCCCGCCCGCCGCTGCCGATGACCAGTACCTTCATGGGCGATTCCTCATCACGACCGTCGGCTCAGTGCCGGAAATGGCGCATGCCGGTGAAAACCATGGCGATGCCGTGCTCGTCGGCCGCGGCGATCACTTCCTCGTCGCGCATGGACCCGCCCGGCTGGATGATGGCTTTCACCCCGGCTTCGGCGGCGGCGTCGATGCTGTCGCGGAAGGGGAAGAAAGCGTCCGAGGCCATGGCGGAGCCGGCCAGGGACAGGCCCGCTTCCTTCGCTTTCCAGGCCGCGATGCGCGAGGAGTCCACGCGGCTCATCTGGCCGGCCCCGATGCCCAGGGTGCGTCCTTCGGCGGCGTAAACGATCGCATTGGACTTGACCATGCGAACCATCTTCCAGGCGAACATCAGGTCGTCCCACTCGGCCGCTTCCGGCGCACGGGCGCTCACGCCACGGCAGTCGGCGCGGTCCACGCAGCGCTGGTCGTGCTCCTGGATCAGGACGCCGCCAGCCACCGCCTTGTAGGCCAGGCGTCCGGCGTCGCCGTCGGGCGCACCGCCCACGGCCAGCAGGCGCACGTTCTTCTTTTCCACGAAGGCCGCGGCAGCCTCGGCGGAAAAGGAGGGCGCGATGACCACTTCCACGAACTGGCGCGACACGATCTCGCGGGCCGTGTCTGCGTCGAGTTCGCCATTGAAGGCGATGATGCCGCCGAAGGCCGATACCGGATCGGTGGCGTGCGCGCGGTCGTAGGCCTCCAGCAGGCTGCCCCCCAGGGCCGCGCCACAGGGGTTGGCGTGCTTGACGATCACGCAGGCCGGCCCCTCGTCGAACTGGCGCACGCACTCGAGCGCGGCGTCGGCATCGGCGATGTTGTTGTAAGACAGTTCCTTGCCCTGCAACTTGCGGGCCGCGGCCAGTCCCGTGGGCCGGCTGCCGGCGGACACGTAAAAGGCGGCCTGCTGGTGCGGGTTCTCGCCGTAGCGCATGGCCTGGCGGCGCTGGAACTGGGGCGTGTGGACCATGGGCAGGGCGTCGTCGGCTTCGAGGTTCACCTGCCGGGAAAGGTAGTCGGCGATGAGGCCGTCATAGCGGGCCGTGTGCGCGAAGGCCTTGGCGGCCAGGCGGAAACGCGTGGCGCGGGACACGGCGCCGTCCGCGGCGAGTTCCGCCAGCACCGTCGTGTAGTCGGACGGATCGGTCACCACGGCCACGCGGGCGTTGTTCTTGGCCGAGGCCCGCACCATTGCCGGTCCGCCGATGTCGATGTTCTCGATCGCCGTCTCCAGGGTGCAGTCCTCGTCGGCCGTCACGGCTTCGAAGGGGTACAGGTTGACGGCCACCACGTCGATCGCCTCGATGCCCTGTTCGGCCATCACGCCGGCGTCCGTGTCCCGGCCGAGCAGGCCGCCGTGGATCTTCGGATGCAGGGTCTTGACCCGGCCGTCCATGATCTCGGGAAACCCGGTGTGCGAGCTCACGCCCGTGACTTCGATGCCGGCCTCCTGGAGGGCCTTCGCGGTGCCGCCGGTGCTGAGGATGCGGAAGCCCGCGGCGGCCAGGCCGCGGGCGAAGTCCACCACGCCGGTCTTGTCGGAAACGCTGACCAGGGCCAGGCGCTCAGGGAAATTCGGGGTGTCGCTCATGAATGTCTTCCGGGAATGGTCGGTACGTTGTTTCGGTGAATCGTGTTCAAAATGCCGGGCTCACATGCCGCGTTCAGTGCCGGTGTCCGTGCCGGGTTCGAGGCCGGCTCCGGTGCCGGACGGGACGGCGTTCAGCGGGGCGCGATGCCGTAGCCCCTGAGCTTGCTGCGCAGGGTGTTGCGCGTCATGCCGAGAATCTTCGCCGCGCGCGACTGGTTGCCGCCCGTGAAGGCCAGGGTTTCCTCGATCAGCGGCGGTTCCACCTGCGCCAGGACCCGGGCGTAGAGGCCCTCGGGTTCGGTGCAGCCCATGTCTTCAAAGTAGCGACGGACGCTCATGGCGACGCAGGCTCTCAGGGAGTCGTTGCTGGCCATGGGCTGTGATCGTCCTGTCGCCGCGCGGTCCGCGATCGGGGGCCTGCACGGTATCACAAATCGCCCGGATCGTGGACCCGGGGAGGGCCTGCCAGGGCGGTTTTCCTCAATGAAATTCGAGTTCGAATCCGGTGGCCTGCTGTCCGGGATCCGCGAACTCCAGGAGGATGGGCACCTGCTGGTCCGGCGCGAGCAATTCGCCTTCCCGGGGAGCGCGCAGCAGGTAGTCCGCAGGGGAGAATTGCCGCGCCGCGATGGGTCGGTCGTCACGGTCACGCAGGGTGACGGCGACACCCGGATAGGGCTGGGCCCTCGGAGCGAGGTTGACGAAGGTCGCGCTGAGCACCAGTACGCCGGGCCGGGTGGGGTGGTCGTGAATGTCCCGGGTCACCAGGTGGATGCGCGAGGGATCACGGAACACGGGCTCGGGTTCGAAACCGGGCACCGCGAGCCCGCGAAGAAAACCGGCGATGGCGCCGTCCCGGGGAAGCGCCTCGCGAAAGGTCCAGGCGAGGTTCACCGCCGTTGCCAGCGTGAGCACGGCGACCAGGACCGCCCAGGGCCAGCGCCGGGGCCGCGGCTGGACCGGGGGTTCGATGGCCTCGGCGCGGGATCTGGGGGCGGGCTTGCGGCCCAGCTCCGGCACCGGCGCGTCGTTGCTGCGCCGGAAGGCCAGGCGCCGCCCGTCCGGGTAGTCGTCGTAGAGCCGGTCCAGCGCGTTGAACACGTGTTCGCAGCGCGCACAGCGCACCTGCCCACCCCGCGGCGCGAGCTGCTCGGCGCCCAGGGTGTGGACGTAGTGGCACTGGGGACAAAGGGTGTACACGGCGTCCTCGACGGCAGGTTCAATCGCCGGGTCGCAGCCGGCCGGTATCAGCGGGCCTCAGGGAGCGGCAGGTTCCGTGGACAGCCGCTGGAAGCGTTGCTTCTTGGCGTCGTACTCGCCCCGGATCTGCTTCTCGCGGCCATCGAGCTCCAGGCGCGCCTCGCGGTTGGCCTGCATGCGTTTGCGGACGGCCTCGATCTGCTCCAGTTCGTGGCGTGGCACCGTCAGGCCTGCCCGCTGGCGGTCGGCGGCGACGCCGATCAGGCCGTTCAGCGATTTGCGCAGGCTTTCCCAGGTGCCATCGAGCAGGTTGAAGTCGTAGCGCAGGTTGACCAGCTCCGCATCCCGGGCCTGGTCGATGTCCTCGACCGAGCCGAACTGGACCAGGAGCAGGTTGTCCGCCTTGCGCTGCGCCTCTTCGGCGCGCCGCTGTTCCGCAAACTCGGAATCGGGTTTCTCGGGCTTGTCGAGGCCGATGAACTGTTGCACGACCACGCCGTCGCGAAGCAGCGCGTAGGGCTGGTCGGGATCGGTCGGAGGAACGGGGGAGTACATGGTCTTGCCTTCGGCGTCGACCCAGCGATAGGTGTTGCTGGCGGCCTGGGCCGTCGTGGCGAGCCCGAGCGCAATCACCAGGGGAAGGGCGAGGAACAGGCCCGAGGCCTGCAAGATCCCCGTCAAAGTCCTTTTCTTCGGAGCGTCCATGGCGTCCAAGATACTCCGAAACACCCGAAATTCCAACGGTTACCGGCCCGGGGACACGCGGGGTCGGCGGTGTCAGCCGGCGCCGTAGCGTTCCCGGTAGGCGCGCAGCGCCGGCAGGTCGACCCCGGCGCCGGGCCGGGCCTCGAGATAGAGGATCAGGTCGTCCAGGCCCGCGATGGCCACCACGGGAAGCCCTAGGTCACGCTCCACTTCCCGGGCCGCGGACAGGGCGCCCTGTCCGCGTTCCTGACGGTCCAGCGCGATGGCCACGCCCGCCGGGGTCGCACCGGCCGCCTCGATGATCCCGATGGATTCGCGCACCGAGGTGCCGGCGGAGATCACGTCGTCCACGATCAGGACGCGCCCGGTCAAAGGGGCGCCGACCAGCACGCCGCCTTCGCCGTGGTCCTTCGCCTCCTTGCGGTTGTAGGTGTAGGGCAGGTTGCGACCGTGCCGGCGCGCCAGGGAAATGGCCAGGGCCGCCGCCAGGGGAATGCCCTTGTAGGCGGGGCCGAACAGGCCGTCGAATTCCAGCTCCGATGCCGCCAGCGCGTCAGCGTAGCAATCGGCCAGGGTCGCCAGCGAGGCGCCGTCGTCAAAACCACCGGCATTGAAAAAGTAGGGGCTGAGGCGCCCCGACTTGAGGGTGAACTCGCCGAACCGGAGGTTGCCCTTCGCGAGAGCGAGTTCGAAAAAGGTCTGCTTGTGGTCGGACATGGTGGCGGTTTGCTGGTGACGGGTCGATGGCCGGGCGAGGATAGCACGCGGCTCCCCGCTCGCCCCTACGACGAACAGGAAAAAGCCGCTATCCTGCTCCGCCATGAAAATCATCTCCCTCAACGCCAACGGAATCCGCGCCGCCGAACGCAAGGGTTTTTTCCACTGGATGGCGAAGCAGCACGCCGACGTGGTGTGCATCCAGGAAACCAAGGCGCAGCACCACCAACTCACCGACCGGGCCTTCTTTCCGGTCGGCCATCATTGCTACTACCACGACGCCGCGAAACCCGGCTATTCCGGGACGGCCATCTACACCCGGCACGAACCCGACCGCGTGCAGTACGGCATCGGCTGGGACGTGATGGACCACGAAGGCCGCTGGCTTCAGGCCGATTTCGGCAACCTCAGCGTGGTGTCCCTGTACCTGCCATCGGGATCGAGCTCCGAGGAACGCCAGGGCGTGAAGTTCACCTGCATGGACTGGCTCCGGCCGAAACTGGTCGAGATGGCCGCGAGCGGGCGCGAGTGGGTCATCTGCGGCGACTGGAATATCGCCCATCGGAAGATCGACCTGAAAAACTGGCGCGGCAACCAGAAGAATTCCGGCTTCCTGCCGGAGGAGCGGGAGTGGATGGGGGAGGTCTTCGGCGCCGTCGGCCTACGCGACGCCTTCCGTGACTTCGATCCGCGCGAGGAGCAGTACACCTGGTGGTCCAACCGTGGCCGAGCCTGGGACAACAACACGGGGTGGCGCATCGACTACCACGTGACCACGCCGGGGCTGGCGGATCGCGTCACGGCCGTGGACATCTACAAGGACGAGCGCTTCTCCGACCATGCGCCGCTGACTCTGGAGTACGACTTCGAGGTGCCGACCCGCTAGTCGCTCAGCGTTCCACCACGCGGAAGCCGAAGGGCAGGATCGCCAGCCGCGTCATCTTGAGGTGCTGGGTGGCGAAGGGCAGGCCGATGATGGTGATGGCGAAGAGGGCGGCGAGCACCAGGTGCAGCAGGGCGAGCTCGAGGCCGGGCAACAGGATCCAGATGATGTTCAGGATCACGCTCAGGCAGCCCGCCGGGGGCTCGGTTTCACGTATCTCACGCCCGAACGGCGCCAGGCCGAGCACGGAGAGCTTGAAGCACTGGATGCCGAAGGGGATACCCACGATCGTGATGCACAGGATGACGCCGCCCAGCAGGTAGGCGATGCACACCAGCCAGCCGCCGAGCAGGAACCAGAGGATGTTGAGCAGGGTGGTCATGATGCAGCCTCCCGGGCGCGGGGTTGAAAGATGTCGCCGAGCAGCACGGGGCGGCCGGCGCCGGTGATGGGCGGCGTGTCCTGCGGCCGCCCTTCGAGCCGCTCCCGGGCCAGCCACGCGAACAGGGTGGCCTCCACCCAGTCCGGGTCGATCCCATGCGCCGCGGTGGAGGCGACCGCCGCCGCGGGCAGGGCCTCGCCCAGGCGTTGCAAGAGAAACCCATTGTGCACGCCGCCACCGCAGACCAGCAACGGCAAGCGCGCGCTACCGGCCCCTTCGAACCGGAAGGCGCCGTTCACGGCCTTCGCCACGGAGGCCACCGTCAGCTCCAGCAGGGTGCGCTGGACGTCACGTGGTGATTCGCCGCCTTCCAGGCGTTGTTCCAGCCAGGGCAGATTGAAGTGCTCCAGGCCGGTGCTCTTGGGCGCAGGCAGGGCGAACCAGGGTTCGGCCATCAGCCGCCCCAGCAAGCCCGGCAGCAACTCGCCTCCGGCAGCCCATTCGCCCCCGGCATCGTAGGCCTCGCCGCGATGGCGCTGGCACCAGGCGTCCATGAGACAGTTCGCCGGGCCCGTGTCGAAGCCCGTGTCGAACCCCGGGGCGCCGTCGCCGGCTTCGAGCCGCGTGAGGTTGGCGATGCCGCCGAGATTGAGCACGGCGCAGGGGGAGATCGCGCCGAACAGTTCGCGATGCAGCAGTGGCGCCAGTGGCGCACCCTGGCCACCGGCGTGCAGGTCCGCATTGCGGAAGTGGGCGACCACGGGCAGGCCGGTTTCCTCGGCGAGCACGCCGGGATGGCCCAGCTGCAGGGAAACGGGCTGCGGGCCGTCCGGTTCGTGCCAGACGGTCTGGCCGTGCGACCCGATGGCCCGGACGTCGCCCGGCGCCAGGCCCTCCTCGTCCAGCAGGGTCCGGCAGGCCCCGGCGAAGAAGCGTCCCAGCGCGAGGTCGAGATCCTCCGTCTCGCCCGTGCGAGGGCGGCGGCCCCGCTCGATCACGGCGTCCACGCCGCGGCGGAGCGCATCGGGATAGGGAACACAGCGCGCGGACAGCAGCGCCGGGGGTCCGTCACCGAGGCCCACGAGGGCCAGGTCCAGCCCGTCGCGGCTGGTGCCGGAAATCAGTCCGAGGTAACGGCCCGGCGCGGGCCCGGTGGTGTCGTCCCCGTTCACTCCCGCGAGGCGTAGAGTGACGCGGTCTCGAGGCGGCCCAGGCGGTTCAGGAAGGGCGTGGATTCGGCCTGGAAGCTGGCCAGGGCGCTGCCCTGGAGCGGTTCGGCCTTGGGCAGCGGCACCGTACGCGGGTCACGGTGGACGCCGTTGACGACGAACTCGTAGTGCAGGTGCGGCGCCGTGGACATGCCGGTGCTGCCGACATAGCCGATCACCTGGCCCTGCTTGACCGCCTGGCCGTTCTTCACGTTGCGCTTGGTGAAGTGCAGGTACTTGGTGACGATGCTGCCGGGGTGCTGGATGAACACGTGGTGGCCGTTGAACTTGTCGTAGGCGGACTTGATCACCTTCCCGCCGCCGGCGGCGTACACCGGCGTGCCGGTCGGCGCGCGGTAGTCGATGCCGTTGTGGGCCTTCACGCGCTTGAGGATCGGGTGGAAACGGCGTGGATTGAAATTGGAGCTGATGTAGGAAAAGTTCAGCGGGGCGCGCAGGAAGGCCTTCTTCATGGGGCGGCCGTCCGGGGCGAAGTAATGTGCGACGCCATCCTCGTCCTCGTGGCGCAGCGCCTGGAAGCGCTGGCCCTGGTTGACGAAGGTGGCGGCGAGAATGTCCCCGTCACGGAGGTATTCGCCGTCGCGGTAGATCTTCTCGTAGATCACGAAGAAACGGTCGCCCTCGCGAATCTCCAGCACGAAGTCGATGTCCCAGCCGAAGATTTCCGCCAGCTGCATGGTCATCGCATCGCTCATGCCCGCCGCCTTGGCGGCCGCGAACAACGAAGAGTCGATGCGGCCCTCGGCCTCGGTGGGTTCGGAGAAGATTTCGCGCCGCAGACGTGAGGCCACCGGGCCCTCGGCGTTGACGTCCACCAGGAGGTAGGCATCCTCGTCGACCGGGTAGCGCATGCGCCGCAGGCTGCCGTCGGGGTAGCGCTGGAAATCGAACACATCGCCGGGACGGATGCGCGTCAGGCGCTTGGTGTCGGCGTCCAGGGCGAGAATCTCGTGCAACAGGCTGACGCTGAAGTCCTGGCCGCGGAAGATGCCGTCCAGGGTCTGGCCCGGGCGCACTTCCACGCTGTCCCAGCCATCCAGGGACTGTGGAGGGGTCGGGGCGATGCCTGCCAGGGCCTCGTCCACGGTGGGGCGGGCGGTCGGTTCCGGGATGGCGGGCCGTTCGGGCAGGGCCAGGGCTTCGACGACCATGGCCGCATCGGCGGGTGGTGTGCGTTCCAGCCCGCCCAGCGCCAGGCCGACGGCCACCAGCGTGACGCCGAAGGCGCCGATTCGGGCGCGGGTCAGTCGGGGCATCCAGTCAAGGGTCGCAAGATACGCGCTGGTACGCGTCAGTGCCTCGTTCAACAAGGTTCTTATTTTCATCAGGCGCATCAAAACAGCTTCCGGGCGGAAGTTTTGCAGGGCTAAAGATAACCAGAGCGGGGGAACCGGTCAAACGCGCGTGCATCCGGCGGTACACCGCCCCGGGCCGGGCCGGTACAATGGCGGCTTTGCGCCGCGACGCGGCTGGAACGGAACGACACGGCATGAACGACGTGCAGGCGGCCCTGGATCTCCTCTCCCGGGGCACGGACGAAATCATCAAGATCGAGGATCTCCAGGCCCGCCTGGAGTCCGGCAAGACGCTTCGGGTCAAGGTCGGCTTCGACCCCACCGCGCCGGACCTGCACCTGGGCCACACGGTCATCATCAACAAGATGCGCCAGTTCCAGGACCTGGGCCACACCGTCATCTTTCTGATCGGTGACTTCACCGGCATGATCGGCGACCCGACGGGCAAGAACGTCACCCGCAAGCCGCTCACCCGCGAGGAAGTCCAGGCCAACGCCGAGACCTACGCGCAGCAGGTGTTCAAGATCCTCGACCGGGACAGGACGGAAATCCGCTTCAACTCGGAATGGCTGGGTGAGCTCGGCTCCGAGGGCATGATCCGCCTCGCGGCGCGCTACACGGTGGCGCGCATGCTCGAACGCGACGATTTCGAGAAGCGCTACCGCGAAGGCGAACCCATCGCCGTGCACGAGTTTCTCTACCCCCTGGCGCAGGGCTACGATTCGGTGGCCCTGGAAGCGGACGTCGAAATGGGCGGCACCGACCAGAAGTTCAACCTCCTGGTCGGCCGGAACCTCCAGCAACAGTATGGCCAGGCGCCGCAGATCATCGTCACCCTGCCACTGCTCGAGGGCCTGGACGGGGTGCAGAAGATGTCCAAGTCCCTGGGCAACTACGTGGGCATCACCGACGCCCCGGACGAGATGTTCGGCAAGCTCATGTCGATCTCCGACGAGCTGATGTGGCGCTACTTCGACCTGCTCAGCTTTCGTCCCAACGAGGAACTGGCGTCGTTCCGGCAGCGGATCGCGGAGGGTGAGAACCCCCGGGACATCAAGTTCCTGCTGTGCGAGGAGATCGTCGAGCGGTTCCACGACCGCGCCGCGGCCGATGCGGCCCGCGAGACCTTCATCGCGCGCTTTCGACAGGGCGAGATGCCCGAGGACATTCAGGAAATGACCTTCGACGCCGGCGCCGAGGGCGTGGGCATCGCCACGGCGCTGAGTCACTGCGGGCTCACGGCCAGCAATTCCGAGGCCTTCCGCATGATCGACCAGGGCGGCGTGCGCATCGACGGGGAGAAGGTCGGTGACCGCGCGCTGGTCTTGCCGGCAGGCTTCAACGGCGTACTGCAGGTGGGCAAGCGCAAGTTCGCCCGTCTCCTGGTGCGGTGAGGACGCATCACTCGAAGGGCGTGAACGAGCGTCGCCCGGGCCCGGCCCTCGGGGCTGAACGCCATGTCTGAAGCCTGGTCCAGCGCCCGCACCGTCAACGACATCGACTGGTCACGCTGGCAGGCCGTGGACACCGCGACACTGGTGTTCGTGATCCGTGACGGCGAAATCCTGCTGATCGACAAGAAGCGCGGCCTGGGCAAGGGCAAGGTGAACGGCCCGGGCGGCAAGGTCGACCCCGGCGAAAGCGTGGCGGACTGCGCCGTGCGCGAGTGCCGCGAGGAACTGGGCATCGAGGTCTCGAACCTGGAGCGCCTGGGCGAACACCGCTTCCAGTTCGTCGACGGATACTCCATCCACTGCTTCGTCTTCCGCACCTCGCGGTTCCAGGGCGCGCCCGTGGAAACCCCGGAGGCCGCGCCCCGCTGGACGGCCGTGGGGGAGATTCCCTACGAGCTCATGTGGGAGGACGATCGCATCTGGCTGCCCCTGCTGCTGGAAGGGCAAGCCTTTGTCGCCAACTGGATCTTCGACGGCGACACCATGCTGGACCACGAACTGCAGATCCTCGAACCGCCCGGCGCCGCCTGCCGGGCCTCCTGAACAGGCCAAAGAACATGACGCATTCCCGGCGCGCACTCGCGTCTCTCGTTTCCATCGCCCTCGCCCTGCCGGCGTTCGCCCAAGCGGCTGCGGCCGATTCACCGGCCCAGCGCCACATGGTCGTGGACACGCACATCGATACGCCCTATCGCCTGGTGGAGCACTGGGAGGACGTGACCCAGGCGACCGGGAAAGGCGAGTTCGACGCCGTTCGCGCCCGCGAAGGCGGACTGGACGTGCCGTTCATGTCCATCTACATCCCGGCCGGGCTGGAGGCCGAGGGACCCGAAGACGCCAGCTACCAGCTGGCCCACCGGCTGATCGACAGCGTCGAGGCCATGGTGGCCCGCGACCCGGACGGCATGGCCATCGTGGCGACGCCGGCCGAGGCCAGGGCCGCAAGGGACGCCCGGCGGATCGGCCTGGCCATGGGTATGGAGAACGGCAGCCCCATCGACGGCAAGCTGTCACGCGTGGCGCTGTTCCGCGACCGGGGCATCAGCTACATCACGCTGGCGCACGCCAAGGCCAACCACATCTCCGACTCGTCCTACGACGAGGAGCGACCCAACGGCGGTCTGAGCGACTTCGGCAAGGAACTGGTGAAGGAAATGAACCGCCAGGGCGTGATGGTCGACGTGTCGCACCTTTCCGATGACGCCTTCTGGCAGGCCCTGGAGGTCAGCAGCGTGCCGATGATCGCCTCGCACTCCTCAGCGCGTCATTTCACGCCGGATTGGGAGCGCAACATGAGCGACGAGATGATCGTCGCGCTGGCCGGCAAGGGCGGCGTGGTGATGATCAACTTCGGTTCCACCTTTCTCACCCCCGAGGCGCGCGAGTGGCGCGACGCGTACACGGAGGCGGAAGAGGCCTGGCGGGCCGAGTCGGGCGTCGACGACGAGGCGCCGGCCGACGCATTCGAAGCCGAATACCGGGCGCAGCATCCCTTCCCCTATGCCGGTCTGGAGGATGTGCTGGATCACTTCGACCACGTCGTGAAACTGGCGGGCGTGCGTGCCGTGGGCATCGGGTCGGACTTTGACGGTGTCGGCGACAGCCTGCCGGTCGGCCTGAAGGACGTGTCCACCTATCCCGCGCTGGCGAACGGCCTGCTCGGGCGGGGCTACAGCGAGGAGGAAGTGGCGCTGATGCTCGGCGGCAACCTGATGCGGGTCTGGGGCCAGGTGGTGGACGCCGCCGCGCCCTAGCGTCGAATGCCGAACGCCGAACGCCCTACAGCGGCTCGCCGCAATGGGGACAGGTCCGGTCCTGGCCGCGCTGGCGGCGGGCCTCGATCAACATGCCGGCCGCCTCCTCGTCGGTGATCCCCAGTTCGTCCTGGAGCACCTCCAGCCGTTCCGATTCGTTGCTCGACAGCTGGCCGTCGGCCAGCGCCATGGCCACGGCGCGCTCGTACAGTTTCGAGCGGCCGTGCACTTCCCGGTAGAAACCGGAAGC
This sequence comes from Gammaproteobacteria bacterium, assembly GCA_030426265.1. Taxonomy (GTDB): domain Bacteria; phylum Pseudomonadota; class Gammaproteobacteria; order Xanthomonadales; family SZUA-36; genus Marinihelvus. The sequence goes on from JAUHYP010000003.1 coordinate 169,660, forward strand.
GAGAATGGCCGCCGGCAGCGCCATCATGGCGATGCCCAGCAGGGACAGGAAGCCTGCGAACACCTTGCCCGCGTCCGTGACCGGCACCACGTCGCCGTAGCCCACCGTGGTGACCGTCACCACGGCCCACCACATCGCGGCCGGAATGCTGCCGAAGGCCTCGGGCTGCGCCTGGCGTTCGAGCAGGTACATGCCCCAGGAGCCGAGAATCAGGGTGCTCGCCAGCACGCTGGCGGCGACCAGCAGCACCGGCGCCTCCTTGCGGATCACGGCGAACAGCACGCCCATTGCCGGTGAGTAGCGGGTCAGCTTGAAGATCCGCAGCAGCCGCAGGCCCCGGAAGATGCGCAGCAGCAGCAGGGATTCGGCGGATTCCGGCAGCAGGAACATCAGGTAGAAGGGCGCGATCGCCAGCAGGTCGACGATGCCCAGCGGGGAGGTCATCCAGTCCAGCCGCCCCCGGCGCGGGCTTACCGCGTCGTCCAGCGGCTGCTCGACGCAGGACCAGAGTCGTGCGGCGTACTCCACGGTGAAGATCGCGACGCTGCACCACTCGAAGGTCCGGAACAGGTTTCCGTATCGCGCCCCCAGCTCCGGCACCGTTTCCAGCACGATCGTCACCACGTTGGCGAGGATCAGCAGGATCAGGAAACCGTCGATGGTCCGCCCGAGCGGGTCGTGCGGTCGGTGCGCTTCCAGCAGCTCGGCCGTGCGTCGGCGGATGCTGGACACGACGCCTCAGCCTCCGAGCAGCTGGCCGGCGCGGCCCGTGAGAATGGCGAGGTAGTTGCCGACGGCGTACCCGATCAGCGCCATGAGGATGGACGCGGGCACCAGGCTCTCGCGGTGGTGGGCCGCCACCACGGGCGCCGACGCCGCCCCACCGATATTGGCGGCGGAGGCGATCGCGACCGTGTGCACGTCGACCCGGAACACCCAGGCCCCGGCCAGGATGAAGGCGCCGTGGATGGCGATCCAGACGTAGGCCATCGAAATGAAGCCCACTGCCGCGCCGAAATCGATTTCCGAGAGGTTCATGGTCGCCCCGACGCGCGCCACGTAGACGTAGATGATGGCCAGGGCGATGGGTTGGGCGGCCGGCAGTCTCCGGGCCGGCGTGACCGAGGCGACCAGGCCGAAGGTGGTCACCAGCAGGATCAGCCAGGTGCCGGCGGACACGATCGTGGTCGCACCCACCGCCACCGGCGGCAGCACGTCGGACAGGGCGATGGAAATCGCGGTGATGCCGATGGCCAGCAGGGCCAGGTAGACCAGTTGCGTGAAGCTCGGGGCCTCTTCATGGCTGTCGTGGGCTTCGGCGGCGGCCTCCATGGCCGCCACGCGCCCGGCGGGGACGCGGGCCCAGCGGTTGAAGCGGTCGGCGAAGGACTTGCAGCCCAGCAGCAGGGGCAGCCAGATCAGGTAGACCATCTGGTCGGCCGCGGCGGCGATGCCCAGGTGTTCGCCCGTGCCCCCGAGGGCGGCATGCGCGGCCGTCATGTTGCCCGTGCCGCCGATCCAGCTGCCGGCCAGGGTGCCGAAGATCTTCCAGCTGTCCTCGGGCAGGGGCAGGATGCGCGTGCCGGCCAGCTCCAGGGACAACGACTGGCCCAGCCAGAAGGCGAAGATACCGCCCAGCACCACGCCCAGGCTGCCGAGCAACATCACGAACACGCCCTTGCCCATGATGCGAATGGCGCCCAGCACGTCCACCTTCACCAGCATCAGCACGATGAAGACCGGCAGGCCGTACTGACGGAGGAAGTCGTAGGCCTCGCTCTTGAAGGGAATCAGCCCGCCGTTGGAGAGCAGGACCGGCGTGGCGTAGATGAAAATCAGCGGTGGCAGGTACTCGAACACCTTCAAGCGCGTGGCCTTCTCCAGCCAGAACCAGAAGGCGACGACGCCGATGAGCACGGCCATGACGCCGGCGGGTGAGCTGACCAGGGCTTCGTTCATGGACTGCCTTCCGTCGTTGTTGTCGTTGTCGTGTCGGCGCGCAGGGCATCAAAGGCCTCGCAGGCCATCTCCACGGCGTCCAGCATGCGTGGCGTCGCGCGATTGATCTGGTCGGCGGGCAGGTAGACCATCGCCTCGTCACGCACCGCCGCCAGGCGGGGCCAGGCGCGCCACTGGGCCAGGGGGTCGGTGGCGGGGTCGAATCGGCCGCTGACCAGAACCTGCGGGTCCGCCTCCAGGACAGCCTCGATCCCGATCTGCGGGGCCAGTTGCGGGAGGTCACGAAACACGTTGACTCCACCGCAGGCGCCGAGGCCCCGGCTGATCAGGTGTTCGCCGTTGACGGTGTACAGGGGGCGCTCGGCCACCTGGTAGAAATAGGTGACGGGTTCGCGGTCCGCGTACCGCGCTTCCAGCGCATCCCAGCGCGTCTGGATGGCGTCCGCCCGGTCCGAGGTGTCCGTACCGGTAGCCCGGCCGAGTTCCCGCACCATCCAGGCCATGTCCTCCACCTGGCGCACTTCGGTGCGCCACACCGGTAGTCCCAGTTCCGCCATGGTGGCCAGCGAGGCGTCCGGATTGCCGGAATCCCAGGCGATCACCAGGTCGGGTTCCAGGGCCATGAGGCGTTCCAGGTCGAAACGAAAGGCGTCCCCGATGCGCGGCAGTTCGGCGGCGGCCGGCGGGTAGTCGCTGTATTCCACCGTCGCCAGCAGGCGATCGCCCATGCCCGCCAGGTAGACCAGTTCCGCCAGGTGCGGCGCCAGGGTGACGATGCGCTGGGCGGGCGCGGCCAGCGCCAGGCTGCCGCCCCCGTATTGCGCCAGTTCGACGGATTCGCTGTCCGCCCGGGCTTCGGGCGGGGACAGTGCCGTCAGGGCCAGGAGCGACAGGCCGGACGACCACAACAGGAACGACACCAACAAGGAAGACAGCGGCGCGCGCGGGCCTGTCGCCAGGCGTCGCCGGGGCCCGTTCATGCCACCACGTCGACCAGCAGCAGGATCGCCAGGACCGTGAGCCACACGCCCAGCACGCGCCAGATCAGGTCCATGGCCTGGCGCAGGCAGGACAGGGGCCCGGAGAGCTGGTCCGCATAGCCGTCCCGCGCCGCGTGTCCGGTCAGGACGATGCGGCGGGCCGCGGCGTAGAGAAATCCGTTGTTGCCGGTGAACAGGCCATTGCCCTGTTCGTCGTGGTACTCGCGCCAGGCCTTGAGCACGGAGTCGAAATCCGTCGCCAGGCCCAGGGCCAGGGTCATGAGCTGGGCCACGGGCCATTCCAGGACCTGGCGCAGGCGGTGGAACAGGGCCTTCTGGCGGGGTGGCAGGTCCATGCCGCCCTCGTCGATGCGGTCGGTGAGGCGGTAGAGCACGGCGCCGAACACGCCGAGCACGGCGAACCAGAAAATCGTTCCGAACCAGCGCTCCAGCGCCTCGCGAAACACGGCTTCCACGGCTTCGGCCTGGCAGGCTTCCGCCTCCGGCGGTGTGTGCCCCAGCAGGTTGCCGAGCGCACGGGCCTGGGCCTCGTCGTCCTCGGCGTGAATGATGGCGCCGATGTCGGTATCGAGGTCGTGCGGCCCGAAGGTGTAGATCAGCACCGCCACGGACACGAGAAAGGCGCCCAGGGTGCCGAGCAGGGCCGTGGCCAGCACCGATACGCCGCCGACCACCAGCAGGGGCAGCAACAGGAGCAGGATGAAGCCCAGGGCGCCGGGACCGCCGGGAACAGGCTCCAGCCATCCGTTCAGGCGCCGGACGCAGGGCGCGAGCCATTCGAAGCGGTGCAGGCGTCCGAGTTCGCGCACGAAATAACACAGCGCGAAGGCGAGCAGGATGGCAGTGATCGTCATGCAGCGAACCCCGGGCCGCGTGAGGCGCCGCGCCGGGCGGCGATGGCAGGGATTCTAGCAGTTTGCCGCGGGCGGGTTCAGGACGCGCGGGCGTCTCCACGGGTTTCGCGAACGCCGCGGACGACCTCCTCGAGATCACCGCCGCCCTGTTGCCGGAACCACTCGGCCAGCAACTGGAAGGCGATGGACACGGGGGGTGAGAGCAGCACCTCGCCGCTGCGCACGGCCTGGGTCAGTTCATCGCAGTTGAACCAGCGCAGCTCCTCGAGTTCGGCGGAGGTCTGGCAGGTCTTGCTGGCGGCCTCGGCGTAGAAGCCGCACATGGACGAAGCCGGGAACGGCCAGGGCTGGGAAGAAACGTAGCGGATGTCCTTCAGCACCACGCTGGACTCCTCGAACACCTCGCGTACGACGGCGTCCTCCAGGCTTTCGCCGGGTTCGACGAAGCCGGCCAGGGTGGAGAACCGTCGGGCAGGCCAGCGGGCGTTGCGTCCCAGCAGGCAGTGCGTCCCGTGGGTGACCAGCACGATGATGGCCGGGTCGATGCGCGGGAAGGACTGGCGGGCGCACTCCTCGTTGCTGCAGACCATGCGGTGGCCGGCCGAGCGCAGCAGGTTGGGACTGCCGCACACGCCGCAGAAACGGTGCCGGTGCTGCCAGTAGTGGAGCGCCTTGGCATAGGCGAGGATGCCGGCGTGTTTGGCGTCCATGTCGATGGAAGAGCGGCGCAAATCCGCGAATTCCGCGGCCGGGCGGGCGGCGATGATTGCGTCGCGCTGCGCATCCGTCACCGAGACGGCGAAATAGGTGCGCTTGTCGTCGGTGCCGAGAAGGGTGGGGGGCTGGATGGCGTCGAGCTCGTCCAGTTCGCCGGGGCGCAGGTAGACCGCGATGGTGCCCGAATCATCGGGCTCCAGCAGGCTGCGGCTGCGCCACAGGGGCACGTAGTGGGTGTCGTCCGCTTCCAGCGCCCGGGTCACCCATTCGGCGTCGTCCCGGCGTTCCACCAGCCGGTCCAGTCGCACGGAGGTGAAGCGGTTGCGCTTGGAGCGCGAAAACCGATCGATACTCAGGGGCATGGCGGCGGCCCGTTCTCGGTGTCCGGGGAGCGGTCGCCGCGAGGCACGCGGATCTAGACCGTGAAGGAGGACCCGCAGCCGCAGGTCGTGGTCGCGTTGGGGTTGCGGATCACGAACTGGGCGCCCTGGAGGTTCTCCGTGTAGTCCACCTCGGCGCCCATCAGGTACTGGAAGCTCATGGGGTCGACCAGCAGCGTGACACCGTCGTTCTCGACCCGGATGTCGTCCTCGGCGGCGTCCTCGTCGAAGGTGAAGCCGTACTGGAAGCCCGAGCAGCCGCCGCCGGAGATGTACACGCGCAGCTTCAGCTCCGGGTTGGCCTCTTCCATGATCAGCTCCATGACCTTGCGCGCCGCGGCGTTCGTGAACACCAGGCCGGGTGGGGGAGCGATGGGTGCGTCGAGGGTCGTCATGGGCATGAATATGACGGCAAGGCGGCCTGAATTCAATCGGCCGGTGCTCCACGGCCGGGGCGCCCGCGGGACAGGACCCTGGGGCGCCGGCGCCCCCTGTGCCTGTCGTGACAGCATACGGGGCGGCCGCTAAACTGCGCCGGAACCTGCAGGGAGCCCCTCATGCTCTGGCTCAAAGCCTTCCACCTCATCTTCATGGTCACCTGGTTCGCCGGCCTGTTCTACCTGCCACGGCTGTTCGTCTATCACGCCATGGCCGGGGACCCCGCGACCCGGGAGACCCTCAAG
>JAUHYP010000084.1 GCA_030426265.1 Gammaproteobacteria bacterium
CCGGTTTTCGCGTAGTAGGGCACGAAGGCGTCGGACGAGGAATGGAAATTGTGCTCCAGCGTGATTTCGAACTCGGCGATGGCCTCCTGCACCCGGCCCAGCACCAGCAGGGTCGCGGCGCGCCATTGCCGGCAATTCAGGTAGGCCTCGTCGATGGCCAGGCAGGCTTCGAAGTCCGCCAGGGCCGCCTCCATGTAACCCAGTTCCTTGAGCTTGATGCCACGCCACAGGTGCGCCGTGGCGTTGCGCGGGTCGTTGCCGATGGCCGAATCCAGGCTTTCCAGGGCGCCGGTGTAACCCGCCCCCGTGCGTTCGTGCTTCATCGCGATCACGGCGTGGGGCGTCGACAGGGAGGGGTCGATCTCCAGGGCGCGCCGTGCGGCGGCGAGCGCCAGCGCGTCGTGGTCCAGCGTTTCCTCGGGCAGCCAGGAGAACGCCACGGAATGGGTGGCGGCCAGGGCCTCCCAGGCTCGTGCGAAACCGGGGTCGAGCTGCGTGGCCTGGTTCAGCAGTTCCCAGGCAGTGGGCAGGTTCTCGCGGGCGATGAACAGTTCGCGTCCGCGCAGGTAGAGGTCGTAGGCGTCGATGTTGCCGGTGCCGCCGGCGACGCTCACGGACTGGAGTCCCTCGCCCAGCTCCGCCCGCAGGGCGGCGACGATGGCGTTCGCGATCTCCTCCTGAACCAGGAAGATGTCGTCCAGGTTCCGGTCGTAGCTGTCCGACCAGAGGTTGAGGTCGGCCTCGGGGTCGACGAGCTGCACCGTGACCCGCAGGCGGTCGCCGGCCCGGCGGACGCTGCCCTGCAGGATGTGCGCCACGCGCAGCGCCCGGGCGATCTGCTGCAGGCCCCGCCGGTCGCCGCGGAAGGCAAAGGAAGACGTCCGTGAGGTCACGTTCAGGCCGTCGACGCGGGTCAGGGCCCCGAGCAATTCGTCGGCCAGGCCGTCGGAAAAATAGGCCTGGGCCGGGTCCTCGCTGAGGTTTTCGAAGGGCAGCACCGCGATGGAGTTGGGCAGGACTTCGACCGGGCCGAGCAGGGGTTCGGGTTCAGGCGCCGGCGCCGCGGCGGGGGTCGCGACGACGGTGGATGAAGCGGTGTCGCCGCCCTCGATCGCCCCGGGCATGAAGCGCTCCAGCACCTCCAGGCCCACCACCGCCGCCAGCAGGGCGATGATGACGTAGTCCATCTTCTCCCCGATGCGGCTCTGGTAGCTGCTGCGGTCGATGTAGCGCTCCAGCCGCAGGCCGTCAGGCGTCAGGGCGAACGTCCAGCTCAGCCAGATCGCGAACGGAAAACCCGCGAAGCACAGGAACACGACGAACTTGATCACCCATTCCGGCGGCGCGAAGGGCTGCAGGGCGACATCCGCGACCTGGATCAGCACCCAGCAGGCGACGATGTAGAGCATGCCGACGCGGAACACGTTGCGGGATTTGAGTTTGCCCAGAATGCTCATCGCTGCCACTCCCGATGACGTTCCAGCAGGGAGGCAAAGGCCACCTCGTCGCGGATCGCGTCGAAGGAGGGCGCGAGGTCGATGTGGTTGACGGTCAGGAAGCTGGGGGCATCGAGTCGCTCCGAGAGGAATGCGACGGCGTCATCCGCCATGCCCGCCAGGCCGTAGATGTGGGCAAGCTCCAGGTCGTTCAGGATCTCTTCGACGGCATCCGGCGGACGGGCCGCCACGAAACGGTCGATGCGCTCCTTCACCTGCTCCGCGGTTTCGCCCCGGAACACGGCCAGCGACGCCTCGGCATGGAGAATCCGGTAGTCGTCGCCCAGTTGCCCGCGCAGGGACTGCAAGCGGAACCACCCTGCGTCGGCCGCGGCCCGGGCCTCTTCCTGCCGTCCGGCGAGAAAATACACCATCGCCAGCCACTCTTCGCGCAGCTGGATGCGGGCGCGCTGGACTTCGAGGGCCTCGGGCATGTTGCGAATGGCTTCCAGGCATTCCTCGAAGCGGCCATCCATGATGCGGGGCGTCAGGAAGGTCACCATGCTGGACGGCTCTCCGCTGTGCTGGACGCCGGTGGTGACCCGCAGGGCCCGGTTCAGGTCGCGATGGGCATTGATGGCCAGGTCGGCGTCCAGCGACTTCACCCAGAAGCTGGTCGGGTCCAGCGACTGCGCCATGCGCAGGGCCTGTTCCGCGGCCTCGTAACGATGCAGGTAGCCCAGCGTCTGGGCGTACTCCACCCAATTGAAGGTCACGCGCGGGTCGAGGCGCAGCGCCTCCTCCATGGAAGCGATCGCCTGGTCCCACAGCCCGGCCCGGCGCGAGGCCCAGCCGTGCATCATCCGCGCGCGGGGATTGCCCGGCGCCTTCTCGAGCGCCTTCTCCAGGTTGTACAGGGCGCGCTCGTAGTCCAGGTGGCCCCAGTACCAGTAGGCCCCCTCGATCATGGCCAGTTCGGGAAAGTCCGGATCCATTTCCCGGGCCTGCTCGATGACGGCCCAGGCCTTGTCGCGTTCGGCGGTATCGCCGCCGTAGTGCCAGTAGGTGGTGATGTGGGCGTCGGCCATGCCGACCAGGGCCAGCTTGAATCCCGGGTCGAGGCGCAGGGCCTCCTGGTACATCTCCAGGGCCTGCTGGTTGCCCAGCTTGGATTCGCCGATGGTGAACTGGCGGGCCTGCAGGTAGAGATCGTAGGCCGCCACGTTGTCGGTGGGGGCATCGCCCACGTCCGCCAGTTCCTGCTCCGACAGCGTGGCCTCCAGGGCCCCGGCGATGGCCTGGGCGATTTCCGACTGGATGTCGAACAGGTTCTCGGTGGTCAGCTCGCGGTCGTAGATCTCGGCCCAGAGGTGTTCGTCGGTGGCCGCGTCGATGAGCTGGACGTTGATGCGCACCCGGTTGCCCGCCCGCTGCACCGCGCCTTCCATGATGTGGGCCACGTCGAGTTCGCCGGCGATCTCCTTCAGGTTCTTGGACGTGTCCCGGTATTCCATCACGGACGTGCGGGAGATCACGCTGAAGGCGCCGACCTTGGACAGCTGGGTCAGCAGGTCGTCGTGGATGCCGTCGGTGAAGTACTGGTCGGAGGCCTGGTCGCTGCGGTTGGCGAAAGGCAGCACGGCGATGGCGTTGCGGCGGGGCGCCTCGCTCGCCTCGGCTTCCGTCGCCTCGCTGCGCCCCGTGGTCGTGACGACGTCGCTCCCGGCCGGCGCGCGCGCCGTGGCCGCTTCGATGTCGTCCTTGTAGCGCGATTCCCAGATGAAATAGCCCAGTGACAGGCCCAGCAGGATCATGATGGCGTAATCGAGCCGCCGGCCGGTCGACCTCGTGATGGATTTGGACCGGTCGACTTCGCTCTCCAGCTTGATGCCTTCGGGCGTGAGTTCGAAGGCCCAGGCGATGATCAGCGCCGGCACGAAGCCCACGGCGAGCAGGAGAAGGATCAGCTTGGGCGCCCAGGCGGGCAGTTCGAGGATTTCCGCGGCGACGTCGGTGAGTTGCAATAGAACCCACGTGGTCACCGCATAGGCGATGCCCACCTTGAATACGTTCCGGCGTCTCAGCTCCTGGAAGAGCGACAAGTCGTCATTACCCCCGCGGTAAACGACAGGCTCCGGCGAAAACCATTGAATCCCATGGAAAAAACCGGGCCGAATTTTATTGTCTGTCTGCCTTTCTTCCTTGTATCGCGGTGTCTCAGGACAACACGAGTTTCCATCATACCTGACCCAAAGACCGTTGGGCACGCAAATGGTTGATTAGAAAATAATAAATGTGGGGGGCTCCCGGCCGGCCGGCGATGCGTGACGTCGGCGGGCAGTGGCGCCATGGGGATGGGTTAAGATGCGCGCCATGAACCTGCCCCACAGACTGACCGCCATGCTCGCGCTGTGCCTGCCCCTGGTGGCTTGCGCGGATCCCGATCTCGACCTCGAATCACTGAGCCTGCCGGAAGGCTTCAGCATCGCGCTGTACGCCGAGGGCGTGGACAACGCGCGACAGATGGCCCTGGGCGACGAGGGCACGCTGTTCGTCGGGTCGCGTCGTGCCGGCAAGGTGCACGCAGTCATCGACAGTGACGGGGACCAGCAGGCCGACCAGGTGCTGCTGATCGACTCCGGCCTGAAAATGCCCTCCGGCATCGCCTTCCGCGACGGGGCGCTCTACGTCGGTGCGCGTGAGCGCATCCTCCGCTACGCCGACATCGAGTCCCGGCTCGACAACCCGCCCGAACCGGAAGTCGTGCTCGACAGCCTGCCCGACGAGGACCATCACGGCTGGAAATACCTGCGCTTCGCCCCGGACGGCAGCCTGTTCATCCCCGTCGGCGCGCCCTGCAACATCTGCGACGAGGAAGACTTCGCCGAGATCCGTCGATGGGATCCCGCCACCGGCGCGGTGGAGACCTGGGCAATGGGTGTGCGCAACTCCGTGGGTCTCGCCTTCCACCCCGACACGGGTGAGCTCTGGTTCACCGACAACGGCCGGGACTGGATGGGCGACGATATGCCCGACTGCGAACTGAACCATGCACCGGAACAGGGCATGCACTTCGGCTACCCCTACTGCCACCAGGGCGACATCCTGGACCCTGAGTTCGGCGAAGGCATGAACTGCGCCGATTACGTCGCGCCGGAGCTGTTGCTCGGTCCCCACGTGGCGCCCCTGGGCCTGGCCTTCTACACCGGCACGATGTTCCCGGCGGATTACCGGGGCGACCTCATCATCGCCGAGCACGGCAGCTGGAACCGCAGCGAAAAGATCGGCTATCGCCTCAAGCGCGTGTTCTTCGACGAGGGCGCGGTCAGCGGCCAGGAAGTCTTCGCCGAAGGCTGGCTGCAGGGCGACAGCGCCTGGGGCCGGCCCAACGATGTGCTGGTGCTGCCCGACGGTTCCCTGCTGGTCTCGGATGACGAGGCCGACGTGATCTACCGCATCACCCATGGCGGCGGCTGACGGACCCATCCCTTGACCCTGCTCCAGGTCGCGGTCCTGGCGATCATCCAGGGATTGACCGAGTTTCTGCCGGTATCCAGCTCGGCGCACCTCATCCTGGTGAGCCGCCTCTTTGACTGGCCCGATCAGGGCCTGGAACTCGACGTGGCCGTGCACGTGGGTACCCTGCTGGCTGTCCTGGTGTATTTCCGGCACGAGCTGAAGGGCCTGGTCCGCGCCTGGCTGGAGCCTCCCGATGACCCGGTGACCGTGCAGCGGCGGCGCATCGGCGCTGCGCTGGTGATCGGCACCATTCCCACCGTGATCGCCGGCGCCCTGCTGTACGACCTCATTTCCGCGGCCTTCCGCGACGTGCGCGTCATCGCCATCGCCACGCTGGTGTTCGGCGTGGCCCTGTTGCTGGTCGACCGCTACAGCCCGCGGCACCGCGAGTTGCGCGAGCTGCGGCTGTCCCACGGCCTTTGGATCGGCCTGGCGCAGGCCCTGGCGCTGGTGCCCGGCACGTCGCGTTCCGGCGCCACCCTCACCATGGGGCGTCTGCTGGGATTCACGGCCGAGTCGGCGGCGCGGTTTTCCTTCCTGCTCTCGGTGCCCGTGATCGCCGCCGCCGGCGTGCGCGGCTTCTGGGAACTCTCCATGCAGCCCGGGTCCACGGCCTGGGGCGGGTTTCTCCTGGCGGTCGGGCTCGCCGCCATCGCCGGCTGGGCCTGCATCGCGCTCTT
>JAUHYP010000034.1 GCA_030426265.1 Gammaproteobacteria bacterium
GGGCCAGGATGCTGGCGATCTTCTCGGGGGAATAGCGTTTTGGCTTGGCCATGTCGTGTTCTCCTTTCCAGTAAAGTCTAGAGGGAAAACTCGCATGGGGTGTGTCAGGCTGGAGGGGGAAAGGTCATTTCCCTCCCACTCAAAATAGGTGCAAGCGTGTGAGCGGAAATAAATTGGTTCTGACCAATGCTCTGGCGAAACAACAAGGTGGATGATTTCCCGGATATTCCCATTCAGGGGAATGGGTTTGGTTTGGTTATTTTCTGCGAGGTCTGAACTAGGCAGCCAGATGAATAAGACGAATCCAATGGCAAGGATGATTCCAACTACTTTGAGGATTGTTTTTGGTTTTTTAGCAAACACACAGGGAGATTATCAAAAAACACCTGCTCAGCAAGGCATTTCTAGCCGCTCTGAGGCGTTAAGAGGCTCTTGCGGTAAAGATACCGTGTAGGTGGTTTTCGTGCGCTTCTAGCGCAATTTTCATCTCATCCAGATATGAGTAGCGGTTGTACACCTTCACAATGCCGGAAACAGTGCCGGACCTGTGATGCAGGATTTGCTCAACAATGTGGATCGGTTGCCCGAGCTTCGCACAGTTCGTTGCGAACGTGCGCCGAAGATCGTGGAGCTTCCAACCAGTAACACCACATGCTTTGTCCAGGCGCACCTTTGACTTACTCCAACTGTTGCACTGGAAGGGTGGTTGTAGGTGTTCCGCGAGAAGGAGGGTGAGCGGAATCGTGTGTGACTCTTTCCCCTTCATGATTTCTTTGGGGAAGTGGATCACATCATCCTCGATCCATTTAGGATCAGCTTTCCAAATCTGAGAAAGCCTCTGACCACTGAGCATGAGGCACCGGACGATATGCCCGTAGGGGTGGAAGTCAGTGTGTTGCCAGATCGCTTTCAGTTCATCATCAGATAAAACACGATCACGGCTCGGCTTCGGATTTGGTTCAGGAATCCTGACCAAAGGATGGTGCTCAATATGGCCTTCTCGGATGCACCAGTTCAGAAACGCCCTGAGAGCGCGGAAGGCGTTGTTCTGGTTCTGAGGGGCATCAGCATATTGCTCAAGGTACGATCTCGCCTCCTTGAGCGTTAGAGAGGCCACTTCAAATTCAAAGTTCTCTAAATTTGTCTTGTAGCCCTGGTATGTCTTGTCAGCAAGCCTGCTTTTAACTTCTTCCAGGTATTCTTCCCTGAGAGTGGCTGTGTCCGTGGTGGGATGGTGCGATTGCATCAACACACCCTTCGCCACGTTCCGTGCATCCTTGAGCTTGTCATTGGGGTAGTGACCTACAGTGATCTTCTTCCGCTCTTTCCCCACCATGACCAGGAAGGTTTTCTTGTTCTTGCCGACACGGACACCAAAGCCGGGTAGGGTAGAATCCCAAGTAATAGTTTGCCTACCGTCCCACTTGAGACGTTGCACTACCAAGTCTGTCAATCTTGCTTTAGGCACGTTTTAGGCTCATAAATACCGTGATTACAGTGTGCCTAGTATGGTACGGCATGGGAAGGGTGGAGTATAGAAGTTATTGATACTAAAAGGGTGTTGGATCGATATGGTCCGGTATGGGAACCCGGTCCAACTAATTCGTAATGCGTAGGTCAGGTGTTCGAATCACCTTGCCGGCACCATTCTTCAAAGCCCGTTCAGTCGAGCGACGACTGCACCTCGCGCCTGGAAGAAACGAGATGAATCCTGCCGTTGCCGCCCTGTTCCTGCTTGGCGCCAGTGTCGTACTGGCCTCTGAACCGTCTCCCTACGCCGGAGAAGCATCCAATCCGATCCAATCGCTCAGCGCCGACGAGATCAATGGCTTGATGGATGGCAAGGGCATGGGATTCGCGAGGGCCGCCGAGCTCAATCATTTTCCCGGGCCCCGACACGTTCTCGAGCTCGCGGATGCCCTGGACCTTTCCGAAGAACAGATTGAACAAACCCGACAGATCTTCGAAACGATGCGGGATGGGGCCGTTGAGCTCGGAGCCCGGCTTGTCGATGACGAAAGGGCGCTCGACGCGCTTTTCGCGACGGGTGAGGTGACCGCTTCGGCGCTCGACGCCCTGTTGCTCAAATCAGGAGAGACCCGGGCGAAACTGCGTGGGGTTCACCTGAAGGCGCACCTGGAGACGAAAAAGGTCCTGTCCCACCACCAGGTCATGATGTACGACCACTTGCGGGGGTATACCGATGGAACGACAACCCATCCGCATGCCCATTGAGCAATGACATTCATGATTCACGCAGACACGGAAAGCTACAACCAGACCCTCGCGCCTGCCGACCAGGCCATCGCCGACCGCCTCGCCGGGGCCATCGACCGACATCTGCCGGAAGCGGTCAACAAGATCTGGCACGCCCATCCCGTGTGGTTCCTGGACGACAACCCCATCGTGGGGTACAGCAAGCTCAAGCCCTGCGTGCGCCTGCTGTTCTGGAGCGGGCAATCCTTCGACGAGGAGGGCCTGGCCCCGGAAGGCAGTTTCAAGGCCGCGGAGGCGCGTTATACCGAAGCGGAGCAGGTGGATGGCGAGGCCCTGGCCCGCTGGCTGGGAAAAGCCCGGGACATCCAGTGGGATTACAGGAACCTCATTCGCCGCAAGGGCCGGCTCGATCGATTGAAGTGAGCCGCCGGACGGCGAGGCCGGCGGCCTTGCTTGACACCGTTTTGACCCCCAGGCTCTAGTCTTGACCGGGTCATTGACGATCGGCACGAAAACCCCCGCACCGGAGACACGATATGAACCTGCTCGGCATCAGCGGCAGCCTGCGCAAACAATCCCTCAATACGCTGCTGCTCCAGGCGGCCGCCCGGGTCGCCCAGGACGAGGGCGCCAGCCTCCAGCGCCAGGCCATCGGCGACCTTCCGCTCTACAACGGCGATCTCGACGGGGATGACCCGCCCGCGCAGGTCAAGGCGCTCAAGGCGGCCATCGGCGACGCGGATGGCCTGGTGATCGTTTCCCCGGAGTACAACTACGGCATTCCCGGCGTGTTGAAGAACGCCCTGGACTGGGCATCGCGCCCCGGTTACCAATCCGTGCTGGCGGGCAAGCCGACCGTGATCATGAGTGCTTCCATGTCCATCATCGGCGGTGCGCGCATGCAGGCGCACCTCAAGAACGTCCTCGGCGGCACCCTGACGCCGGTCTATCCCGCGCCGGAATTCCTCCTGGGCACCGCGCACAAGGCCTTCGACGACGACGGCAGGCTCGTCGACGAGGACACGCGCAAGCGTCTTCACAGGCACCTCTCCGGCTTCCTCGCCTGGGCGGACAGCCTGGCGGAGGCCTGAATTCACCCGGCGCGCCGGTCCGGCGGATCGGATTGCCCCCGCGGTTACGCTAGACTCCCCGCTCTGCCTCACGGGAGATCGCCATGCCGGAACCCCGTCCACCCGGCGCCATCCTGGCCGGTGGCGCATCGCGCCGCCTCTCGGGTCCGGCGCAGGCCTCCAAGGCCTTTGCGACACTCGGTGACCGTGAGCTGGTGCAGCACGTCATCGATCGACTCGCACCGCAGGTCGACCGTCTCTGGCTGGTGCTCGCGCCCGATGCTGAAGCACCGAAGATCGACGGGGTGGACTTCCTGAGTGACGAAGGTTCGCCAGGACGTGGCCCGCTGGCGGGGCTGGGCGCCGCGCTGGCCCGGCTCGAGGCGACGGGTGGCCAGTGGCTGGTCCTCGCACCCTGCGACACGCCCTTCCTGCCCCGTGACCTCGTCGACCGGCTGCTCGCAGGCGCAGATCAAGACACCCTGGCCGTCGTGGCGGAGGACGCGTCCCGGGTCCACCCCACCTGTTCCGCCTGGCGCGTCCAGGCTCTGCCCGCCGTGAGGGCGGCTCTGGCGGACCCCAGGGCCCCCGGCCTGATGGGCCTGCTCGATGACCTGCCGCACGGGCGTGTCCGCTGGTCCGACATCGAGCCGCCGCCATTCCTCAACGTGAATGCCCCCGATGACCTGGAGCGTGCCGCCCGGTGGCTGGAGCCGCGATCATGATGCGTCCCGACGACGCCATCCGCCTCCTGGTCGACCACGCCCGCCCCGTCGAGTCGACCGAATCGGTGCCCTTGAAGGACGCCCTGGGCAGAATCCTGGCTGGGCCGGTCATCTCAGGGGTGGACGTTCCTCCGGCGGACAACAGCGCCATGGACGGTTACGCCTTTCGCCATGGGGACCTCCCCCCATCCGGAGGCCGCCTGCCGGTCAGCGGCCGTATTCCCGCCGGGCAGGCGCCGGGTGATCTCGCGCCCGGGTCTGCGGTGCGAATCTTCACCGGCGCCGAAATCCCGGCCGGCGCCGACACCGTGGTCATGCAGGAGCACTGCCGTTCGGAAGACGGCGCGGTGTTCATCGAAACACTGCCGCCCCGGGGCGCCCATATCCGCCCCCGCGGTCAGGACATCCGGCGGGACCAGGAACTGCTGTCCGCCGGTCCAAGGCTGCGCGCCCAGGAACTGGGACTGCTGGCCTCGGTGGGGCTGGGCGAGGTCACGGTACGCCGCCGGCTCCGCGTGGCCGTGGTCTCCAACGGCGACGAACTGGTGGAGCCGGGCCACCCGCTGGCGCGGGGCCAGATCTACAACTCCAACCGTTATCTGCTGACCGGACTCCTGCGGGACTGGGGGTTCGAGCCCATGGACCTGGGCATCGCCCGTGACGAACCGAAGGCGATCGCGGAGGCGCTGTCCGGCGCCGCGTCCCTGGCGGACGTCATCCTGTCCTCGGGCGGGGTGTCGGTGGGAGAGGAGGACCACGTGAAGGCCGTTGTCGAGTCCCTGGGCGGCCTGGACCTTTGGAAAATCGCCATGAAGCCCGGCAAGCCGCTGGCCTTCGGCCGCGTCGGCGACACGCCCTTCCTGGGCCTGCCAGGCAACCCGGCTTCGGCACTGGTCACCGCGCTGGTGATCGCCCGTCCCTTCCTGTTCGCCTGCCAGGGTCGCGCCGACACCCTGCCGGCGAGCGTTCCCATGCCGGCCGCTTTCGACCGGCCCGGTGGTTCGCGCCAGGAGTACCTCAGGGTGCGGATCCGCCCGCGGGGCCTGGAACTGCATCCCAACCAGTCCAGCGGGGTGCTGCTGTCCTCGAGCTGGGGCGACGGTCTCGCGGTGCAGCCTCCCGACCGCGACGTGCGCGCCGGTGATGCACTGGATTTCTGCTCCTGGGCGGCCTATCGCTGAGCCTGGCGGGTCGAAGGGGGCAGGAGCCCCCTTCCGCGGTCCTGGGGGGCTCCCTGGTCAGCCTGTCCGCCCAGGCGCTAGGTGAACCGCCAGGCGACGTACGCCAGGTAACCCACCAGCAGCACGCCCCCTTCCCAGCGGTCCATGCGCGAGCCGGTGCTGATGAATCGCAGCAGCACCAGGGTCGAGGCCAGGAACATGATGAAGTCGCCATTGCCGATGTCGCCGCGCCGAATCGGGAAGATCACGGCGGTGAGGCCCAGCACGCTCAGGATGTTGAAGATGTTGGAACCCACCACGTTTCCGATGGCCATGGCGCCATAGCCGCGCCAGGCGGCCACGGCGGTGGTGAACAGCTCCGGCAGGCTGGTTCCCACCGCCACCACCGTCAGGCCCACGACCGCCGTCGAGAGGCCGAACGCCAGGGCGAGGTCCACCGCGCCGGTCACGAACAACTGGCCGCCGCCGACCAGGGCGGCGAGCCCCCCGATCACGCGGAGCAGGTCCAGCCACAGGCCGTGCTCAGACTGCGCCAGCGCCTCGCCGAACGCGGCCTGGGACGCCGGTTTCGCCTGCCGGGCGGCCTGGAAGTTGTACCAGGCATACGCCGCGATCAGCAGCACCAGCACCGCGCCCTCCCAGCGTGTCATGGCGCTCTTGGCCAGGAACACCGCGGCGAGCAGGGCGGCGCCCACCATGATGATGATGTCGTTGCGGATCACGCCCACGTCCAGGCGCACGGGCTTGACCAGGGCCGAGACGCCGAGCACCAGGCCGATGTTGGCGATGTTCGACCCCATCACGTTGCCGACCGCCATGTCGGTGGCGCCGAGGGACGCGGCCCGCAGGTTGACCACCAGTTCCGGCGCGCTGGTGCCGAAGGCGACGATGGTCAGCCCCGTGGCCAGCGGCGACAGGCCCAGGCGGAGGCCGAGGCCCGCAGCGCCCTTGACGACGGCTTCCCCACCCAGCAAAAGGAGCAACAGCCCCCCCGCCAGGCAGGCCAGCGTGATCGCGGTCATTCAGTGGTCCCCAAAAGACAAAGGCGCAAGTGTACCCAATTCGGACGCGCGGGCGATGTGGAACAGGTCACCTTGACCCGTGTGGTGCGGGGACGGGAAGATGGTCCATTCCCCCGATCGCCCTGAACCGCCCCGGAGCCTGTCCATGCCCCACCAGACCCTGGAGTTCCAAGCCCTCAACATCGCTGTGCTGACGGTTTCGGACACGCGCACGGCCGACAACGACACCTCCGGAGACACCCTTGTGGAACGGCTGGAGGGGGCAGGGCACCGGCTCGCGGATCGCCGGCTGTGCCGGGACGATATCTACGCGATGCGCGCCATCGTCTCGGCCTGGATCGCCGATCCGGTGGTGCAGGTGGTGATCACCACCGGCGGCACGGGCATGACGGCACGCGATTCGACGCCGGAGGCGCTGGCGCCCCTGTTCGACCGGGTCGTCGAGGGATTCGGGGAGCTGTTCCGGCACCTGTCCCTGGCGGACGTTGGCACGTCGACCCTCCAGTCCAGGGCCATTGCCGGCCTGGCCAACCGAACGATGGTGTTCTGCCTGCCCGGTTCCACCGGCGCCTGCCGCACCGGCTGGGACGGCATCCTCGAGGAGCAGCTGGATGCACGGCACAAGCCGTGCAATTTCGTGGGACTGTTGGGGGACCAGGGCTAAGGCGCGGAGCGGGTCCTGGAACCCGCCGGGCGACCCGACGGGGAATTCCGGGATTCGACCGGCGGGTCGGTTTCAGCGCGTACCGAGGGCGGCGCTCAGCTCTTGCCGTGCGCCTTGTCCAGCGCCTTGACGATGTCCTCGGCCCAGGCCTTGAGGATCTGCTTGGCGGCGGCCGTGTTCTGGACGCGGCTCTGCCACATCATGTACCCACGGTCGCGATCGGCCCTGCGGTCCATGCCCTTCGCGAGCAGGTCGCCGGTCACCGAATCGTACATTTCCAGGTAGATGGTCATCTCCCCGGCGCTTTCGGCGTAGGTCTTGGAACCGGCGCCGCGCATCGTGTCCGGCGCGGTGACATCGAGGTTGATGATGGCCGGGCGCAGGATCAGCACGTCTTCACCGCTGTCCTCGACGACGGGGTAGCCGGACTCCGTCAGCACCTCGGTGAAGACTTCCTTGAATTCGTTCGCAAGGCGCTCCTTGATGCGCTCCATGTCGTTTTCGGTGACCCTGATCTCGCCGGAGTTCCGGTTCTGGTCACGCCGCCAGTTCTTCTTGAAGGCCACGTAGGTATCGACGAGCTTGACCTGCGAGTAGCTCTCCAGGGAAGCGCCGGGTTCGACGTAGACGAGTCCCCATTCGCTCTGGTCGATGAGCTCCAGCCCGTCCTCGGTGAACTTGGGCGGGTCCGTCGAGGCAAACGCCGGCAGGCAGAACGTGGTCACGAGAGCGAAGGCGGCCAGGGCCGGTGCGAGACGCTGTTTCACGGTGGGGACTCCTTGCAGGGAACCGTTGGGTTGTGCGTTCGAGTATAGCGCAACGAATGCGAAAGCTACGAAAGCATTAGTACTGTTTCTCCTCCTTGCGATACGGGCGTTTTCACGCCCCGATGGGTTATGCTCAGGGCGCCATGGGGAGTCACTATGCGTGAACTGCGCGATCTCAAGCTCTTCCTCCGCCTGACGGCCTATTACCTGTTCTGGGCGGCCGTGCTCTGGCTGGGCTACGAACTCGTTCCCGATCTTCACCGCCATCTGCCCCTGGGTGTCATCGAAAACCTCATCAGCCAGGAGGACGATCCCACCGGCTTCATCGGCGTTCAGATTCATGCCTCCAACGTCAATACGGAGTTCGGCGGCGTGCTTTGGCTGATCGTGGCCATTCTCGGCGCCGTGGCGGTGATGGTGCCGGTGTCCTGGGTGTACATGGAAATCCGGGAGCGCACCCAGCTCGACCAGTCGCTGCTCGAGACCATGATCGTCCTGCCCGTCGCGGTCACCGGTATCGTGCTCATCGTGCACAACTCCCTGGCCCTGGCGTTCAGCCTGGCGGGCGTCGTGGCGGGGGTCCGGTTCCGCAACGCGCTCAAGCACACGGCCGACTCGGTTTTCATCTTCCTGGCGGTGGGCGTCGGGCTGGCGGCGGGCATCGGCATGCTGATGATCGCCGGCATCATGACCCTGGTGTTCAACTACGTGTTCCTGACACTCTGGGCGCTGAATTACGGCGGCTACGAGGAGGCCAAGGTCTACATGCGCCGGTCGCGCAGCGAAGAGCGGAAACAGGATCCGGGCGTGTTCGAATGAGAAACCATCCATGAATCAGAATTCAGCCATCCGGCGCCGCAGCGGTGCTGCTTCAATCATCGGCAAGCCCCTGGTACAGGCGGGTCTCGCCTCGTTTCTGGCACTGTGCAGCGCGGCCATGGCCGGCCCGGCCCGCCAGGTGGACGCGGTCAGCTGGGAGGACGTGGATCGCATCGTCGCCGTGGGCGATGTTCACGGCGACTACGACCAATACATGAAGGTGCTGCAGGCGGCGGGCCTGGTGGACCGGCGCGGTCGATGGGACGGTGGCGATACCCATCTCGTCCAGACCGGCGATGTCCCGGATCGCGGCCCGGACACGCGCAAGATCCTGGACCACCTGGAGCAACTTCAGGAACAGGCCGTCAAGGACGGCGGCCGTGTGCACACGCTGATCGGCAACCACGACGCCATGAATGTCTACGGTGACCTGCGCTACGTCAGCCCCGGCGAGTACGAGGCCTTCGTCGACCGCAACTCACCGCGCTACCGTGAAGCCCAGTGGCAGCACCACCTGGCGACCCTGGAGGCGCGGGACCCCGAGGGATTCGCCCAGCTGGACCAGGCCGCCTTCCGGGCCCAGTGGGAGCAGCAGCATCCCATGGGCTGGGTGGAACACCGCATGGCCTGGCAGCCGGACGGAGACTACGGCGGCGAAGTGCTCGCCAACCCCGTGGTGCTGAAGATCGACGACACGCTGTTCCTCCATGGCGGGCTGAGCGCGAAATACTGCGACCTGACCCTGGAGGCCATCACCGAGCGGGCCCACGCCGAGCTGCGCGCGTTCGATGCGGCGGATCCGGGGCTGATCGCCGACCCCTGGGGGCCGCTGTGGTACCGGGGCCTGGCGACGGGCAACGAGGCGGAACTGGGCGACATGGTCGACGCCATCCTGGAACGATATGGGGCGAAGCGCATCGTGATCGGCCACACGCCCACCCAGGGCGTGGTATGGCCGCGATTCGACGGCAAGGTTGTGCTGAACGACGTCGGGCTGGCCGACTATTACGGCGCGAATTTCGGCTTCCTGGAAATCAGGGGTGGCGAGGTGACGGCCCATTACGCCAAGGGCGCCAGCCTGCCCCTGCCGGCTGACAACACCGGCCGCATCGCCTACCTGGAGCAGGTCGTGGCGATCAACCCCGCCAATGCGCACCTGCGTTCGCGCCTGGAGCGGCTGCGACAGGCCGAGGGCCGGGACGGCGCCCCGGACGAGGCCGCGGACCCGGAATCCCTGGACGCGGAAGCACAGGCCGAGGCCCTGGAACGCGCCGCCGCGATCAACCCCGACAATTGTCGAGCAGTTCTTCCCTGACGTCCGCCTCGGTTTCCAGCGACTCGTAGAAGTCCTCGATGTAGTTCAGCGCCACGCGTCGGTTCCCCTTGTCGAGCCGTTCCTCGTTCTGGAACAGCGCCTCGATGGCGCCGCGTTTGGCGCGAAACTCTTCCAGCACCGGCATGACGGCATCGTTGTGGGCGCAGAAACCCCGCCACAGGCGCTGGCGGACGGTGCGCACCGGCAGGTTGTCGGGTGGTGCGGCGTAATGGGCGTTGACCAGGCCCGAGGAGTCCAGGTCGTAGGGAATCGTGTAGACCACGGGCGCATCGGGCCCCTCGCCGATCAGCCGCCCGTTGTGACAGCAGTGGTCTTCCGGTCCGCCCAGCGCGGCCCAGTCCAGGTTCCCGATCAGGTACTGGAACATCATGTAGCGGCTGGACTCCATCGGATCCAGGCGGTTCGGCTCGATGTCGTTGATGTCCAGCTTGACCAGGTCGCTGCGCTTGGCGACGTCGTCCGGATCCTCGATGAGAAAGGCGAAGCGTTCGATGGGGCGTTTGTCGTCCGCGTCCGAGGCATAGGCGATGTCCAGTCCCTGCACGCGAAAGCTCTTTTCCGTGATCAGGTTGTAGATTCGGTAGGCCAGGTATTCCTTCACGTAGTACTGCTGATAGTTCCCCCTGGGCAGGCAGTGGGTGACCAGCTTCAGGTTGCCGGCGCCGCGAAAGGCCGTGCCCTTGGCCGCCTCCTTGTCGAAATCGAACCGCAAGGGCGGGAAGTCGCAGACGCGCTTGCGCGTCAGGCCCCGCGTCGCGATCCCGATGGGGATGGCGACCTCCGCGCCGTCATCCGCCGTGTAGCGGAACAGCCCCTGCCAGGTTTCGCCGCCGTCCTTCTTGCGGGTGATGGCGTTCCAGGGACCTTCCGCGCGGGCGGTGATCACCGTGTCGCCGGTAAAGATCTTGTCCGGTTTCGGCGCCTTGTCACCCGTATCCTGCGCACCCGCGGGTGTCGCGGCGAGCAGGACCAGGATCAGCGGAATGGCGGTGTGGCGCATGGCGAGGGCTCCCCGGGGGCGAACCTTCATTATAGGCGGCGCGCTGCGTGGATTCGGCGGGCCGGGCACGCCGTCATGGCCGGAAGAGCCCGGTGGGGATCAGTCGAGATAACGCATCGAAAAATCGATGGCGCGCAGATGCTTGGTGATGGCGCCGGTGCTGATGAAGTCCACGCCGGTGGCGGCGATTTCCGCCAGGGTGTCCAGGGTGACGTTGCCGGAAGCTTCGAGTTCCACGCGCCCGGCCGTCTCGTCCACGGCGCGGCGCAGTCTGTCCAGGGAGAAATTGTCCAGCAGCGCCCGCCGGGCGCCGGCCGCGATGGCCTCGCGCAATTGCTCGAGGGTTTCGACTTCCACTTCCACCATGATCCCGGGGTGCCGCTCCAGCGCCTGCTGGACGGCGGCGGTGATGCTCCCCGCGGCGGCGATGTGGTTTTCCTTGATCAGGACAGCGTCGTAGAGACCGACGCGATGGTTTTCCCCACCGCCGCAGCGGACGGCGTATTTCTGGGCCAGGCGCAGGCCGGGCAGGGTCTTGCGGGTGTCCAGCAGTCGCGTACGGCTCCCGGAAAGGGCGCGCACGTACTCCCGGGTCACGGTGGCCGTGCCGGACAGGGTCTGGATGAAATTCAGCGCGGCGCGCTCCCCGGACAGCAGTGGGGCCGCCGGGCCGGTGACGCGGCAGACTTCCCCGCCGGGCATGAGGGCGTCGCCGTCCTGCACGGACCATTCAACCGTGAAGGCGGGGTCGAGTTGCGCGAACGTGGCGTCGAACCAGGGACGTCCGCAGAACACCGCGTCCTCGCGGCAGATGACCCGCGTTTCGAGCATGGCGCCCGGGGGGAGCAGGCCGGCGGTCAGGTCGCCCGGGCCGACGTCCTCGGCCAGCGCGCGCGCCACGTCGTCGGCGACCGCTTCCTCCGCCGGCGCGGCGGGGCGCATCAGAAATCCTGGAACTGGGTGGTGCCGATGCCGCGTTCCTCGAGCAGGACGGGGATGCCGTCGCTGACTTCGTAGATGACCTTGCCATCTTCCGTCACGAGGGCCTCCTCGAGCTGAACCTCCACGGGTTCGCCGCCGATGTAGCGTGCTGCGCCGGCGCCGATTTCGTGGTTCAGCCGTTCCAGTCGCGAGGCTTCGAGCCGGGTGAGCGGCGTGCGGGACACGGGGCAGCAAAGGATTTCCAGCAGTTTGCCGTCGACGGGCATGGCGGGTACTCGAACGTTGACCGGCCGCCATTGTACGCAATCCGGTTCGCCGGGTAGGGCGGAACCCGGGATTCGCCGTCGGCAGGTCGGGCGAAGCCGGAACGCCGCCCTGCGCAATCACATCGATTCGGCCACATAATGGCGGCATGAATTCCGACAATGAAACCGCCGCGGACCGCATCGAACTCGGCCTGTTCGCCAGCCGCATGGCGGCCCTGTGCGAGGAAATGGGCGCCGTGCTCGGTCGCGTGGCCTTTTCGCCCAATATCCGTGACCGCCTGGACTACTCCTGCGCCGCCTTCGATCGCGACGGCGCGCTGCTGGGACAGGCCACCCATATCCCGGTGCACCTGGGCAGCATGGCCCACGCCATGGGCGGCCTGGCCGCCTCGCGCGACTGGGCGCAGGGCGACATGCTCGTGCTCAACGATCCCTTCCAGGGCGGGACGCATCTTCCGGACATCACGCTGATCGCGCCGGCCTTCGTGGACGGCGAGTTGATCGGATTCTGCGCCAACCGGGCGCACCACGCCGACATCGGCGCCGAGGCCCCGGGCTCGATGCCCGTGAGCACGCGCCTGGAGCAGGAGGGCCTGCTGATCCCGCCGACACTGGTGCGCGAGGGGGGCGCCTGGGTGGCACCGGTGCTGGAAGGGCTGCTCGGGCAGCTCAGGGACGGCGAGGCGGCGCGGGGTGACTTCAGCGCCCAGGCCGCGGCCAACCGACTGGGCGTGGAGCGGATGGAAACGCTGGCCGCGGGCCTGGGCCCGGACCGTTTCCACGATCGATGCGCGGCCCTGCAGGCCTACGCCGGCCGGCTCGCCCGCGCGGCATTCGTGGACCTGCCCCGCGGGCGGTTCACGTTCACCGATCACCTGGACGACGACGGCGCGGGCACGCAGGACATTCCGATCACGGTCACCCTGGATCTCGGTGAGGACGCCATCCGCGTGGACTTCACCGGGACGGCGCCCCAGGTGGCGGGCAACCTCAATTGCCCGTTGCCGGTCACGGTGGCCGCGGTGACCTACGTGTTCCGCTGCCTGATGCCGCCCCAGGTACCCGCCTGCGCGGGGGCGCTGGGCGCCTTCGCGGTCATCGCGCCGGAAGGATGCCTGGTCAATGCCAGGCCACCGGCCGCCGTCGCCGCCGGCAACGTGGAGACCAGCATGCGTATCGTGGACGCGGTCTGCGGGGCCCTGGCGCAGGCCCTGCCGGAGCGCATTCCCGCCGCCAGCCAGGGCAGCATGAACAACCTGGCGCTCGGGCGGCTCGGGCCCGGCGGCTGGGACTACTACGAGACCATCGCCGGCGGCATGGGCGGCGGCCCCGCGGCGCCCGGCGCCCATGCGCGCCACAGCCACATGACGAACACCCTCAACACACCCGTGGAAGTGCTGGAGCGCCACTACCCGCTGCGCGTGGAGCGCTATGCCCTGCGGCGGGGTTCAGGAGGGGAGGGGCGCTGGCGTGGCGGCGACGGGGTCGTTCGCGAATACCGCTTTCTCGAGCCGGCGTCCCTGTCGGTCATCGCCGAGCGCCGCCGCAATGCGCCATGGGGCCTGGCCGGGGGTGGCCCGGGGCGGCTGGGACGACATGCGCTCGATGGCGTGGAACTGCCGCCGAAATGCCAGCGGGAAGTCGCGTCCGGCCAGGTGTTGACCGTGGAAACGCCGGGCGGGGGCGGATTTGGCGCGCCGCTACCGGGCCGTCGGGGCCTGGCCGGGACCGGCTCCGGTGTCGGGGACGGCGACGCGACCGGTGAGACGGCCTCGGATCATTCGTAACGCAGGGCGTCGATGGGGTCCAGCCGAGCGGCCTTGGCTGCGGGAATGATGCCGAAAACGATGCCCACCCCGGCGCTGAAGCCGAAGCTGAGCAGGATGGCCCAGGTGGGCACGAAGGCCGGTGGGAAGCCCGGCAGCATCGTCGCCGCCAGGGCGCCGATGCCATAGCCCAGGGCCACGCCGATCAGCCCGCCCACCAGGCACAACATCACCGCCTCGATCAGGAACTGCAGCAGGATGTCCCGCTGCGTGGCGCCCAGCGCCTTGAGAATGCCGATCTCGCGGGTGCGTTCGGTGACCGAGACCAGCATGATGTTCATGATGCCGATACCGCCCACCAGCAGCGACACGCCCACGATGCCACCCACGGCGGCCGTGATGGTGGAGATGATGGCGTTGAAGGATTCGGTGAGCTGTTCCGAGGTCTGGAGGCGGAAATCATCGGCTTCGCCCGCCTTCAGGCCGTGTTCCTGGCGCAGCAGGCGGCGGATGCGCGCCTTGACCTCGTCCTGGCGCTCCATGTCCTCGATCAGCAACTGGACCTGGATGTCGAGGTCGCGCGAGGTGCCCTGCATCCGGCGCGCCGTGCCGTAGG
The DNA here is from genome assembly GCA_030426265.1 of Gammaproteobacteria bacterium. GTDB lineage: Bacteria > Pseudomonadota > Gammaproteobacteria > Xanthomonadales > SZUA-36 > Marinihelvus. The sequence continues at coordinate 14,392 of JAUHYP010000034.1, forward strand.
GCATCATCACGTAGTCGTCCTGGGAGAAGCCGAACAGTTCGCCCCGCTCCTCCATCACCCCGATGATCTTGCACCACTCGTTGTTGACGCGGAAATACTCGCCGATGGGGTCGTCAGGCAGCTCCAGGTTCTCGATCACGTCGCGGCCGATCAGGCAGACCAGGCGTCGACGCTGATCGTCTTCACGGGTGAGGGCGCGCCCGGTTTCCGGGTAGGCGCCGTTGACTTCCATCCAGTCCGAACCCACGCCGTACACCTGCGAGAAGGACTGCTGGGCGCGGTAGGCGACTTGTCCCTGCGTCCCGGACTGCGAAAACAGGATGGGCGTGATGTGGGAGATGCCCTCGACGCGGCGGGCGATGCGCTCCATGTCCTCGTGGGTGAGCTTGGCGAACTGGCCCTGCATCGCCTTCTTGAACGGGGTGTAGGAACGCACCGTGAGCGTGTTGGAACCCAGGCCCTCGAACTGCGCATTCACGGTGTGGCTCAGGCCCTGCACGATGGACACGACCGCGATCACGGACATGACACCGATGATGATGCCCAATGACGTGAGCACGGACCGGAAGCCGTGGGCTCGGATGGATTCCAGCGCGGAGCGCAGGCTTTCCCAGAGCATGAACATCAGCCGGCGCGCCTCATGCCGTCGCGTCCTCCGCCGTCGCGCGGCGCTTGGCCTGGCGCGTGTCCTCGGCGATGCGGCCGTCCTCGAGGCGGATCACGCGTTCGCAGTGCGCGGCCACGTCCGGTTCGTGGGTGACCATGATGATGGTCTGCCCTTCCTCGTGCAGTTCATCGAACAGTTTCATGATCTCGCGGGTGGTCTTGCTGTCGAGGTTGCCGGTGGGCTCGTCGGCCAGCAGGATGGCCGGGTCGCCGACCAGGGCGCGCGATATCGCGACGCGCTGGCGCTGGCCACCGGACAGCTGGTTGGGCAGGTGGTCCATGCGGTCACCCATGCCCACACGGCCCAGGGCGTCGGCCGCGCGGCGGTGGCGTTCTCCGCGGCCGATGCCGCGATAGACCAGGGGCTGCTGCACATTCTTCAGGGCGGAGGCCCGCGGCAACAGGTTGAAACTCTGGAAGACGAAGCCGATTTCCCGGTTGCGTACGCGGGCCAGCTCGAGTTCGTTCATGTCGCCCACGCTGGCGCCGCCCAGCCAGTATTCACCCTCCGTGGGGCGGTCCAGGCAGCCGATGATGTTCATCATGGTCGACTTGCCCGAACCGGAAGCGCCGATGATGGCGACGTATTCGTTGCGCGCGATTTCGATGTCCACGCCGTCCAGGGCGTTGACCGTCTGGTCGCCCATGACGTAACGGCGCGCCACGTCGCGGAAGCGGATGACCGCGGTGTCGCCCTGGGGATCGCTCATTGCCGAAACCCTGCCTGCATTCGTCTAGCCGGCGTCACTGGCGTCTTCGGAATCCGCGTCATCGTCGTCCGCTTCCCGATCCTCGTCGGTGGTTTCCCGCACGGGGTCGCCGTCGTCGAGCGTGCGCAGCACCCGGTAGGGACCGACGATCACCCGGTCGCCTTCTTCCAGTCCGGACAGCACCTCCTGGTCGCTGTCGCTGGAGAGGCCGACTTCCACGTCTCGGCGGACCGCCGTGCCGTCCTGGAACAGCATGACGAAGGCCTGGTCGTCCACCGCGCCGGCCTCGTCGGCGATGTCCTCGTCGTAGCGCACCGCCTGGATGGGCACGGCGAGCGTCTCTTCGGCGCTCTGGGTGTAGATGTCGGTGCGGGCGCTCATGCCGGAGCGCACCGCGAGTTCGTCCTGCTTGTCGAGAACGATCTTCACCAGGAAGGACAGGCTCTGGTGCCCCGTGGTCGTGCGCGCCGTGGTGGCGATGGATTCCACCGTTCCGCCCAGCGGGGTGTCCGGCCAGGCCGCGGCGTAGAGGTCCGCCCGCTGGCCCTCGCGGACCTGCGCGATGTCCGCCTCGTCGACACGGACCTCCACCAGCATTTCAGAGGTGTCGGCCACCACCATCAGGGTGGAACCGGGTAGATTGGTCGTGCCGGCGATGACCGTTTCGCCCACTTTCACGTCCACCTGGATGACGATGCCGTCGATGGGCGAAAGGATGGAGGTCTTGGACAGCAGGTCGGCCGATTGCGCGCGCGCCGCCCGCGACTGGGCCAGGGCTTCCTGGTGGGACGCCAGGTCCACGCGGGCCATGTCCGTCTCGATCTGCAGGTTTTCGACGGTGTCCTCGTCGACGAGATTGCGCTTGAGCAGTTCGCGCTGGTTGTTGAGGCGGCGTTCGAGGTTGCGCACCAGCAGTTTCTGCCGGTCGATGGCGATCTGCTGCATGCGCACGCGGGCGTCGGCCTGTTCCAGCTGGGCGGACAGGTTCTCGGTCTCCAGGGAGATCAGCTCCTGGCCTTTGGTGACCGGGTCGCCTTCCTCGACGTGCACGCCGGTCACGCGGGCGATGACCTCCGAACCCAGCTGTACCTGTTCACGGTAAGCGAGGGTGCCGGAGGCCAGCACCGAACTGCGGATCTGCTTTTTCGCGGCGACTTCCACGTCCACCGCGTCGACGTCGCCGCCGCGGTTGAACTTGGACCACATCACCAGCGCGACCAGCGCCGCGCCGATGACGGCGAAAACCAGGAGCTTCTTCATGGCCGGCTCAGACCAGGGCCGCCCAGATGCCGTAGATCAGCACCAGGGGAATGGCGGCCACCACCAGGCCTTTCACCAGGGAAGAGCCCGTCCAGCGCGAGAAGCCCAGCGCGACCAGGTACAACGACCACAGCTGCAGGAGATGGACGGCATTGCCCCAGTTGAACCATTTGTCGCCGGGCTCGGCGTGAATGAAGATCTCGTTGAACGACAGCGGGCTCAGTTTGTGCTGCGCCAGCTGGTTCGAGTCCGCCATCAGGATCACCACGAACATGGCGATGGCCCCGAAGATCTGCGGGAAGCCGGCCCAGACGTTCAGCGAGAACCACTGGCCGTACTTCAGTTCGGCGCTCGTGGCGATCTTGGCGACCAGGTGGTAGTAGGCCGCGAAGAGGGCGTACAGCACGAAGGTCACGAACACGATCGAGGCGATGGTGATCGCGATGCTGCTGGTCGGGCTCATGAAGCTGCGCACGCCCGGTGCGGCCTCGGCCCGGCTTTCCGGCGGCAGTCCGGCGATGGTTTCTTCCACCAACCAGTCGAAATCCACCCAGCTGTAGTAGAAGGCGAAGGCCGCGCAGGACACGACCATGCTGATGATCAGCGGAACCCACAGCCAGGCCGTGTGTCCGCGGATTTCGTCCAGGGCGCGGGTGGGGGACGCGATAATGTCCACCATCGCGTTGATAACGCTGTAGTTATTGCCTGACATTTGTCTTTCTCCCTCGTCTGACGGATGCCACTATAGCGGCGCGCTGGGGCCGCGGAATGTTCCGAAGGTCACGTACCTTCGAAGCCGGTGAGAATCTTCCAGCGATTGACCACGGCGCAGAACAGCTCCGCGGTTTTCACGGCGTCGTACTCGGCCGAATGCGCTCTCGAGGCGTCCCATTCGAGGCCGGCAGCCTCCACGGCCCGCGACAGCACCGTCTGGCCGAACGCCAGGCCGCCCAGGGTCGCCGTGTCGAAACTGCTGAACGGATGAAAGGGGTTTCGCTTGAAGCTCACCCGTTCCGAGGCCGCATTCAGGAAACCCAGGTCGAACGACGGGTTGTGCCCCACCAGGATCGCACGCTGGCAGCCGGCGGCCTTCATTTCCTTGCGCACGGGTGTGCACACCAGGCGCAGGGCTTCCTTTTCGGGGACCGGGTTGCGTTTCTCGTCGTCGAGATCGATGCCGGTGAACTCCAGCGCCCGGGGATCGATGTTGGCGCCGCGAAAAGGCGCCACGTCCACGGTGACGATCTCGCCGATCTTGAGGCGTCCGAAGGAGTCCATTTTCAGGATGCAGGCCGACACCTCCAGAAGGGCGTCGGAGGCGGCATTGAAGCCGCCGGTTTCCACGTCCACGACGACGGGCAGGAAACCCCTGAAACGGTCCTTGATGAGCGGCATAATGTTGGTCCCGAATGGAAGGAAGAGCAGCGGCGCAGGCCGCCTAGTGTGCCATGCGAACGATGCGAAAACACCCGCGCCCCGAACCCGTCCCGAAAGTCCCGGCACGTCCGCGCACGCTGCTGTTCATCCTGTGGCTGGCCGTCGCGACGGTGCCGGCCGTGGCCGATGCCGATCCCGAAGTGGAGCCCCAGGGCCTGTTCTGGTCCCTGAGCACGGCCGAAGGGCCCGCGGGCTACCTGCTCGGAACGGTCCACAGCGAGGATCCACGGGTGCTGGAGTTCACCGAGGAGTTTCTGGAGCGACTCGGCGCCTGCGACACCTTCGCCATGGAACTGGTGCCCGACCTGCCGACGATGCGGCGGTTGATGGACTACATGCAGTTGCCGGAGGGCGAGCGCCTGGCGGACCAGCTGGGCGCCGACCGGTACGGCGCGGTGGCGCGGGCGCTGGTGGCCTACGGGGTGCCGCCGGAACGCCTGGAGCGCATGAAGCCCTGGGCGGCAATGATGACGCTGAGTCTGCCGCCGGCCCGAACCGGCCTGTTCCTGGATTTCTCGCTGTCCCTGCGCGCCGCCGGTTCGGGACTCGACGTGGTGGGCCTGGAAACCCTGGAAGAGCAGCTCTCCTTCCTGGAATCCATGCCCCTGGAGGAGCAGCTCGACCTGCTGGACCAGGCCCTGGCCGAGCATGCCCGCGTGCAGGAGGTCCACGACCTCATGGTGGATACCTACCTCGAGGGCGACCTCGGTGCGCTCAATGCCGTCGCGGAAGAGCAGATGGACGACCTGGAAGCGGATACCCGCACCTGGTTCCAGGCCGAAGGCATCGACGCGCGAAACCGGCGCATGGCCGCCAGCGCGCTGCCCTTGCTGGACCGGGGCTGCGCCTTCATCGCCGTCGGCGCCCTGCACCTGCCCGGCGAGACCGGCCTGCTGACCCTGTTGCGCGAGGCTGGTTTCCAGGTCCGGCCCCTGCCGTCACCCTTCGTCGAAGCGGTCGGCGTGGATTCCTGATTCCGCCCTGCGCTGCTCAGAAATCCGGTCGCAGGGGGTTGCCCATGAACTGGGGCATGAGGAGCATCAGCAGGCCGACGCCCAGCAGGGCGCCACCCCAGGCGGGTTCCGCCCAGATCACGGCCAGTGACAGCACCGCGAGGCCCAGCCCCAGGCACTGGAGGCCGCCGGTGCGGTCGTCGAGACGGTCATTGCGGTGCGTGAGGCTGATGAGCAGGTGGTCCAGGCTCAGCTTGCCGCCGCCATGGAACACCAGTGGCAGGAGCATGAGCACGAACAGCAGGGGGATCTTGAAATTTCCACCGCCGTTGGCCGTGATCACGTAGCCTTCCCAGAGTTCCTGCAGGCTGGACCAGTCCGCCGGCCAGTGCACCGCAGCGGTGGCCACGCCGGTGATCACGACCAGTGACACGGCGGCCAGGCGCGTGAACAGCCCCAGCAGCAGCAGCGCGGCAAAACCCAGCTCGCCCCAGGTGGCGGCGGCCCAGTTCAGTTCCGGGCCCAGCAGGGAAAACGGGACCGGAAAGCCCTGCTGCCAGTCGGCGTAGGGTACGTTCGCAAACCAGTTCTCGCCCCGGTACTTGGCGATGCCGGCCTCCCAGAACTCCCAGAACAGGATCAGTCGCAGCCCCAGTGGCCAGATCCATTCGCCGATCGTACGTAGCCGGGCGGTCAGCCCGTCATAGAAGTCCAGCATGTCTTGCCCCTCCAGGCGCAGGCCCGCTCCGGGCCCCGGTGCATTTGAATTCGTGGTGTGGTTCAGTGGCCGGGCGTCACGCCCAGGATGATGTCGCGCTGTGCGAGGTCCCGCAGCAGCTTCGCCCCCGAGGCCGCCAGGCGCTCCGGCCGTGGATGCGCCAGTTCGTCCGCCACCGCCTGCAGCACCTCCTGGCCACTGCGTCCGCCGCCTTCCTGGAGCAGGGTGATCACCCGCGCGCTGACCCCGTTGAGCTGGATGAACTTCACCGCGTGTTCGCGGTTGCGGTAGACCAGCAGGTGCGTCGGGGTTTGCGGCGGCTCGGTGGGGCGGTTGCGGGGCCCGATGCGGTGCACGGGCCAGCGAAAGGCCAGGGGCCAGGCGAGGGGAGAAAGTACGGGCGCGCCCGCCAGCAGGTCACCGTCCCGGTCGGCGGGAATGGCGTCCAGGTCCCGTTCGTCCAGGTCCAGTGCCAGTTCCACCCATTCCCAGTGGGCGAGTTCCGCCATGTAGGGCGGATCCTCCGGTCGCTCGCCGCGTTCGTCCTGCAGGTAGCGCAGGAACTCGCGCGGCAGTTCCGGGAACAGGGGCGTGCGCGAAACGTGGTGCGCGTAGAAGTCGCGGATCAGGGCCCGCCAGGCATCGTCATCGTGCAGACGGCGCAGCACCGGGAAACTCCGGGCCACGAGGTTGGACACGTTGTTGAAGAACAGGCGCCGGTAGATGGCCATGCGCCGGTCTTCCACGTCCTCCGGGGCAGGGTTGGCGGCCGGGTCGCGGAGGTGGGCGGCGAAGCGCTCCTGCAGCGTTCGCAGGCGCTCAGCCATGGCGCCGGGCGTCCAGCGCGGAGTCCGCGGCGTGCCGGTCCTGGGCCAGGCGGATGCGGTCCACCTCGGCCAGCAGTTCATCGACGGACGGGAAGTTGAAGTCGCGTTCCAGCAGGGTGGGGTAGGCGCCGAAGGTGCCGTAGGCGACGTCCAGCAGGTCCCAGACACCATCGATCACCGCGGCGCCGTGGGTGTCCACCCGCAGGTCGGGCGCCTCTTCGTGATGGCCGGCGACGTGGCCGTAGACCACGCGATCGCCCGGCAGGTCCCGCAGGAATTCCACCGGGTCGTATCCGTGGTTGATGGCGTTGACCCAGATGTTGTTCACGTCCAGCAACAGGTCGCAGTCGGCCTCGGAGACCACCGCGTTGATGAATTCGATTTCGCTGAGTTCGGCGCCGGGCGCCGCGTAGTAGGACACGTTCTCGATGCCGATCCGGCGGCCGAGCAGGTCCTGGGTCCGGCGGATTCGCTCGGCCACGTAGTCCACCGCCTCGCGGGTGAACGGAATGGGCATGAGGTCGTACAGGTGCCCCGCGTCGGAACAGTAGCTCAGGTGCTCGGTGAAGCAGCGGATGTCGTGCGCGTCCAGGAACGCGCGTGTGCGGCGCAGCAGCGTTTCGTCCAGCGGGGCCGGCCCGCCCAGCGAGAGCGACAGGCCGTGACAGACGAAGGGAAAGCGTTCGGTGAAGGCGCGCAGGGCATGGCCCAGGCGGCCACCCACGCCGATCCAGTTTTCCGGCGCGACCTCCATGAAGTCGACGCTGGCTTCCAACCGGTCGGGGTCCGCATCCTGAAGCGGGCCCAGCAGGGCCCGCCTCAGTCCGAGACCCGTTCCCTGTACGGGAAAAGGTCGTTGGCTCATGGCGAAAGGGCCATGGTCAGGGTGTTGCTCTGTGCCTCAGGAGCCGCATTTGCCCTCGCCGCACTTGCCTTCCTCACCCTTGTCCTCGTCTTCACCTTCCTCGCCTTCTTCTCCCTCTTCGCCTTCCTCACCGCACTTGCCTTCGCCGCACTTGCCTTCTTCGCCCTTGTCGTCACCTGCGAGCATGTAGCCGGCGTCGAGATCGGTGAGTTCGAAGGGGTCGTCGGCCAGCACGGTGCCGGCGGCCAGGGATGAAACGAGCGCGACACCGCAGATGGCGGCAACGGGTTTGATCAGTACGGTCTTGTCAGCCATTGATGGGAACCTCCAACAGTTTTTGGACTGGGCCCTGGGGCCCGCTCTGAGTACAGCGTGATGGCGCCGGAGCCGCCTTGCGGCGCGCCGGAACACCTCACGTTTTGCCTTGCCCGGTCCGCGGCCGCCGTTCGAGGCCGGCCGTTTTCCGTCGAACGTGTTCGTCCCTGAGCCTAGTAGCTGGTCGTCCGGGGCGCAATTGACACGTTCGGGCCATGGGACCGAACTGCAGGGAAAAAACTTACAGGGGGACGATGAACGGAGACGGCGACGGGACGAAGCGCCCGCCCGCGGAACCGTCGCCGTCCCATGGTGCGGCATGCGATACGGGTCGCTGCCCCGGTCGCGGAGCGTTCCCCGGCGCCGTTGCCCTCAGCGCCAGGTGCCTTTGCGGCCCTCGCGGCAGAGATCGGCGACCAGGCACTCGGCGCAACGCGGCTTGCGGGCCGTACAGGTGTAGCGCCCGTGCAGGATCAGCCAGTGGTGGGCGTCCTGCAGGAATTCTTCCGGAACGCTACGGAGCAGCTTGCGCTCGACCTCCAGCGGCGTCTTGCCGATGGCCAGCCCGGTGCGGTTCGCCACGCGGAAGATGTGGGTGTCCACGGCCATCGTGGGCTGGCCGAACGCGGTGTTCAGGACCACGTTGGCGGTCTTGCGCCCGACCCCCGGCAGGGCCTCGAGGGCGGCCCGCTCGTCCGGTACCTGGCCATTGTGGCGTTCCAGCAGGATCCGGCAGGTCTCGATGATGTTCGCGGCCTTGGCATTGAACAGCCCGATGGTGCGGATGTGCGATTTGAGCCCCTCCAGCCCCAGGTCGAGAATGGCGCGAGGGGTGTTGGCCACCGGAAACAGGCGGCGGGTGGCCTTGTTCACGCCGACGTCCGTGGCCTGGGCGGAAAGAATCACCGCCACCAGCAATTCGAAGGCGCTGTCGTACTCCAGCTCCGTGGTGGGGTTCGGGTCGTGCTCGCGCAGGCGCCGGAAGAATTCGACGCGGTCCGCCTTGATCATTGCGCCAGGGCCTCGCGGGCGGTGGCCCCGCTCGGTTTTGCGTCCCGGCGCTGCTGCCAGGCATTGCGCGCCGCGACCAGCATGCCGAGGGCGATGAACGCGCCCGGGGGCAGCATGGCCAGCAGGAATCCCGGGTGGCCGGGAATGACTTCGAATTCGAGGCTCCGGCCCCACTCGCCCACCAGCAGATGGGCGTCCGCGAGCAGTGTGCCGTGGCCCACCAGTTCCCGCACGGCGCCGAGCAGCACGAGGGTCAGGCAGAAGCCCAGTCCGGTGGCGAAGCCGTCCACCAGCGCGGGCCAGGGCGCGTGGCGCGAGGCGAACGCCTCCGCCCGCCCGATGATGGCGCAGTTGGTGACGATCAGCGGAATGAAGATGCCCAGCGCCAGGTACAGGCCCTGGAACCAGGCCTGCATCAGGAGTTCGATCACCGTCACGGTCGAGGCGATGATCAGCACGAAAGCGGGAATGCGGATTTCCGGCCGCAGCAGGCCCCGGGCCAGGGACACGCAGAGGTTCGAAACCGCCAGGGTCAGGGTGGTCGCCAGGCCCAGTCCCAGGGCGTTCGTCACCGAACCGGAGACCGCCAGCAGCGGGCACAGGCCCAGGAGCACGACCAGCCCCGTATTCTGGCGCCAGAAGGCGTCGCGGAAGACCTCGCCCGTGCGGGGGGTGTTCGGCGCGCCCGGGTCAGTCGATTCCGTCATCGTTCGCCTTCCTGTCAAAGAGCGTCGCGTCCTGTGCCGCGAACCAGGCCAGGGCCCGGGCCAGCGCCCGGGTGACCGCGCGCGGCGTGATGGTAGCACCCGTGAATTGATCGAAGGCGCCGCCGTCCTTGCGCACCGTCCACCGCTCCGCCGGCGGGTCGCCGAGGGACCGTCCGTCGAAGCCGAGCGTCCAGTCGCTGCGCGCGGTCTCGATGGGGTCGCCCAAACCCGGTGTTTCGCGGTGACGGACGACCCGGACGCCGGTCACCGTTCCCTCGAGGGTGACGCCCATCAGGAGCGCGATGTCGCCGTTGTAGCCGTCCGGCGCGATCACTTCGAGGATGGCGGCCACCGGGTGACCGCCTCGCCGGGCCCGGTAGACATGAATCGGCCGGTCGTGGCCCAGGGCCTCCGGCGCCTCCACGATCACCACATCCGCGAGCAGGTCGTTGTCGTACCAGTCCGCTGGCAAGACCTCGTCCAGCCGCTGCAGAAGGGTGGCCCGCTCCTGCGCGGCGATGCGCTCGGCCGTGAGTTCGTGGACGCCCGCAAGCAGGCCCACGCCGATGACGGCCAGGGTGGCCAGCAGCAGCCCGGCCCGCCAGGGCGGCGTCGTGGTGGTCGTCACGGCTCGTGGTTCACTCACGTCCCGTACACCCGGGGCCGCGTGACCCGGTCGACCAGGGGCGCGGCCATGTTCATGAGCAGCACGGCGAAGGCGACGCCGTCCGGGTAGCCGCCCCAGTACCGGATCACGAGGGTGAGCACGCCGACGCCGGCGCCGAAGACCAGTCGACCCCGTCCGCTCGCGCAGCCGCTGACCGGGTCCGTGGCGATGAAGAAGGCCCCGAGCACCAGACCGCCCGACAGGCAGTGCAGTACCGCCGAAGGGTAGGTTTCAGGGTTCAGTACCCAGGCGACGAGCGCCATCACCAACACGCTGCCCAGCGTCGCCACCGGCACCTGCCAACGGATGATGCCGCGCCACAACAGGTAGAGGCCGCCGATGCCGAAGGCGGCAGCCAGCCATTCCCAGCCCGTTCCGCCCACCGCGCCGAACACCGGCGACTGGAGCACGGTGTCCAGCGGCCGGCCCTCGGCCAGGCCGGTCCGGATCGCATCCAGCGGTGTCGCGCCCGTCAGGGCGTCGATGCCGTCGGGCGCAATGACTCGACCGCCGAGGATGGCCTGCAGGGTGGCGTCCAGGCCCGGGGTCCCGGATGACAATTCACGGGGCAGCGGCCACCGGGTCAATTGGAGCGGAAAGCTGATGAGCACGACCACGTAACCCACCATGGCCGGATTGAATACGTTGTGACCCAGGCCGCCGAAACAGTGCTTAGCGATCACGATGGCGAAGAACATGGCCACCGCGGCGATCCACCACGGCGCCAGCGGGGGGATGCACAGGGCGAACAGGCTCGCGGCCACGACGGCGCTGCCGTCGGTGAGGAAGGGCGCCAGCGGCCGGCCGCGCAGCCGCAAGAGGGCCGCCTCGAAGGCCAGGGCGAAGCCGGAGGCGATCACGATCTGCACAAAGATGCCGGGGCCGAACAGCCAGGCGTGGACCGCGATGCCCGGGACCAGCGCCAGCAGCACCTGGGACATGACGCCACGAACCGTGCGTTTCGAGGGCAGGTGCGGGGCCGCGGCGGCGTGGAATGTCCGCATCAGGCCTCGTCCTCGGCGGATGGGTCTTTCGTCCCTTTCGCCCGCGCCAGCGCGGCCTCGATCTGGCGCTTGCGCCCGGCCTCGTCGCGGAGCTTGTCCTTGCGCCGCGCCAGCCGTTCGGCCTTTTCCTGGCGGGCCCGTTCGAGGCGCGCTTCCCGCGCCTCGAACCGCTCCCGCGCCCGCTCGGCGGCAACCCTTTCCGAAGACACGCGGCGGACTTCGCCCTTTGCATAACGAAACCAGTCCGCCAGGGGGATCTGGCTGGGGCATACCAGGTCGCAGCAGGCGCACTCGATGCAGGCGTCCACACCCAGCGCCGCCACCGCGTCCCACTGGGCGGCGCGGGCCATGAACTGGAGCTCCTGGGGCTGCAGGCGCGCCGGGCACGCACTGGCGCAATCGCCGCAACGGATGCAGGGCAGCTCTCCCTGTGGCGGGCGCATGTCCCCGGTCGTCAGCACCAGCAGGCAGTTGGTGGCCTTCACCACGGGCTCCGCGTCGCTGCCCAGGGGATAGCCCATCATCGGCCCGCCCACGACCAGGCGCGCCGCATCGTCGGTATAGCCGCCTGCAGCTTCGACCAGGTGCGCTGCCGGCGTCCCCAGCAGGGCGAGCAGGTTGCGGGGGTGACGAACGCCATGCCCCGTGACGGTGACGATGCGCTCGACCAGGGGCTCACCCGCGATCACCGCCTGGCGCACGGCCGCGGCCGTGGCCACGTTCTGCACCAGCAGGCCCAGGTCGTGCGGATACCCGCCGGCGGGCACCTCCAGCCCGGTGAGGGTCTGCACCAGCTGGCGCTCACCGCCTTCGGGGTACACGGTCGGCACCTTCACCACCCGGCAGCGGCCGCCACCCAGTTCCGCCGCCGCTTCGGCGAGGGCGCGCTCCACGGCCCCCATCTGGTCTTCGATGGCGATCACCACGCGCTCCACCCCGGCCGCGTGCGCCAGGATGAGGGCGCCCTCGACGAGGTGGCGCGGTTGTTCGCGCATCAGCATCTCGTCACAGGCGATCCAGGGCTCGCACTCCACGCCGTTCAGGACCAGCGTGTGGATGGGGGTGACGGTCGCGGCCCCCGCCTTCAGGTCCGTGGGAAAGACCGCGCCACCGAGCCCCACGATGCCGTGGTGGCGGATGTGGGCCCGCAAGGCGGCCGGGTCGCTCGTTTCCCAGGCAGGGAATGGGGTCCTCTCACCCCAGCGGTCTTCCCCGTCCGGGCGGATGACGACACAGGTTCCAGGCTGGCCCGTCGCATGCGCCATGGGCCGGTCCTGTACCGACGTGACCCGGCCGGATGTGGGGGCGTGGATGTGGGCGCCCCGTTCCGGGCCTTCGCCGATGCGCTCGCCCTTGAGCACGAACTGGCCTTCCGCCACGCAGGGGCGGGCCGGCGGGCCGCTGTGCTGGCGCATGGGCACCACCAGTTCCGCGGGCAGCGCGGGGCGCGCCACCGGGTCGCGGCAGGCGATCTTCTTGTTGTGGCGCAGGCGCAATCCGCCGTCGAAGCGATACAAGCGCTCGCCGATGCGGTCCGCCACGGGGGGGGTCTTCGGCGCCGGTTCACTCGTGGCCACCACCGGTTTCATGCGCCGGTACCCGTCAGGCGGATCGGGATGGGGCGGCGCCAGTCTTCGAATCGCGGGGCCGGGACCACCATGTCGATACAGTCCACGGGGCAGGGTGGCAGGCACAGGTCACAGCCGGTGCATTCGGCCTCGATCACGGTGTGCATGAGTTTCGGCGCGCCGATGATGGCGTCCACGGGGCAGGCCTGGATGCAGAGCGTGCAGCCGATGCAGCGCGCTTCGTCGATCACGGCGACGGTGCGCGGCGCTTCTTCCCCGTTGTCCGGGTTGAGGGGTTTGGCCTCGCGGCCCAGCAGGTCCGCCAGGGCGCGCACGCCCGCCTCGCCGCCGGGGGGACACTGGTTGATGTCCGCGGCGCCGCTGGCGATGGCTTCGGCATAGGGACGGCAACCGGGGTAACCGCACTGTCCACACTGGGTCTGGGGCAGGATCGCGTCGATCTGTTCCACCACCGGGTCCGCCTCCACCCTGAAGCGCCGCGCGGCCCAGCCCAGGCCGGCCCCGAGGGCCAGGCAGAGCAGGGCGAAGACGACCAGCGGCGTCAGCATGGCGCCGGCGCCTTCACAACCGCGCCAGGCCGGTGAAGCCCATGAAGGCCAGGGCCATGAGCCCGGCGGTCACCAGGCCGATGGCGGGCCCGCGGAAGGGCAGTGGAACGTCGGCGAAGGCCAGGCGCTCGCGCATCGCCGAAAACATCACCAGGACGAGGCCGAAGCCCAAGGCCGCGCCGAAGCCGTACAGCGCCGACTGCAACAGGTCATGGCGTTCCTGCACGTTGAGCAGGGCTACGCCCAGCACGGCGCAGTTGCTGGTGATCAGGGGCAGGAAAATACCCAGGACACGGTAGAGCAGGGGACTGGTCCGTCGCATCACCATCTCGGTGAGCTGCACGGTGACGGCAATGGCCAGGATGAATCCCAGGGTCGAAAGGTATTCCAGGCCCAGCGGCGCCAGCAGGTAGCGGTGCATCAGGTAACCGGCCACCGAGGACAGCGTGAGCACGAAGGCGGTCGCCACCGACATGCCGACGGCGCCCTCCAGCTTGGTCGACACCCCCATGAAGGGGCACAGGCCGAGGAACCGGACCAGCACGAAATTGTTGGCCAGGACCGTACTGACCAGGATGAGCAGGTGTTCCTTCATCCGGGCCCGGCGACCTCAGCTCACCCGGTCGCCCGGCTCGGCCCCCTCGTCCGGGGACAGGATGAACAGCCCCTGGCCGCCTCCGGCCGCGAGCACCATGCCCTCGGACACCCCGAAGCGCATCTTGCGCGGCTTGAGGTTGGCGACCATCACCGTCAGCCGGCCCACCAGGTCTTCCGGGTCGTAGGCGGACTTGATGCCGGCGAAGACGTTGCGGGTCTGCCCGCCGAGGTCCAGGGTCAGGCGCAGCAGTTTGTCCGCCTCGGGCACGGCCTCGGCGGCGACGATGCGCGCGACGCGCAGGTCGACCTTCGTGAAGTCGTCGATGCCGATTTCCTCCGCCAGGTCCAGGTCACGGGCCGGCGTGTCGGTCGCGGCGGGGCTTTCGGTGGCCTGGAGAGAGGCCTTCGAGGCCTCCAGGATGGCGTCCACCTTGAGGGGATCGATGCGATGCAGCAGTGGCTGGAACGGCGCCAGTCGCGCGCCCACCAGGGGTTGGTCGAGGTCGCTCCAGAGCCTGACTTCGCGGCCCAGGAAGGTGGCGGACTTCTCCGCGGTGAACGGGATGGCCGGCGCCAGCAGCGTGATGAGCACCCGGAACAGGTTGATGCCCTGGGTGCACACGGCCTGGACTTCGGCTTCCCGCCCCTTCTCCTTGGCCATCAGCCAGGGCTTGTGCTCGTCGATGTAGCGGTTGGCGCGGTCGGCCAGGGCCATGATGCGGCGGATGGCCGACTGGTAGTTGCGGCCTTCGAAATCGGCGGCGATGGCCGGGCGCTCGGCCAGGAACTCGGCGTAGAGCGCCGGCTCGGGCAGTTCGGCGGCCAGTTCGCCGTCGAAGCCGCGGTGGATGAAGCCCGCGCAACGGCTGGCGATGTTCACCACCTTGCCCACCAGGTCGGCATTGACCCGGGCCACGAAGTCCTCGAGGTTCAGGTCGATGTCGCCCAGGCCGGGACCGAGCTTGGCGCAGAAGTAGTAGCGCAGGCAGTCCGGGTCCAGGTGGTCCAGGTAGGTGCGCGCCATGATGAAGGTGCCGCGTGACTTGGACATCTTGGTGCCGTCCACGGTCAGGAAGCCGTGCGCGTGCACGCCCGTCGGAGTGCGCAGGCCGGCGCCCATCAGCATGGCGGGCCAGAACAGGGTGTGGAAGTAGACGATGTCCTTGCCGATGAAATGGTGCAGTTCGGTGTCGGTGCCGGGCGTCCACCAGGCGTCGAAGTCCAGGCCCTCGCGCTCGCTCAGTTCGCGGAAGCTCGCCATGTAGCCGACCGGTGCGTCCACCCAGACGTAGAAATACTTGTCCTCGGTCCCGGGGATGCGAAATCCGAAATAGGGCGCGTCGCGGGTGACGTCCCAGTCCCGCAATCCGTCGGTGAACCACTCCTGCAGCTTGTTGCGCACTTCGCTCTGCAGGGCGCCGGAGGCGGTCCACGCCTTCAGCGCGTCGCCGAAGCGTTCCAGTCGCACGAAATGGTGCTCTGAGTCGCGCATTACCGGCGACGTACCACTCACGGCGGAACGCGGGTCGATCAGGTCGGTGGGCGCGTAGGTGCTGCCACAGGCCTCGCAACTGTCACCGTACTGGTCGGGGGTCTTGCACTTGGGACAGGTGCCCTTGATGAAGCGGTCCGGCAGGAACATGCCCTCGCGCTCGTCGTAGAACTGGGAGATGGTCTTCTCCACCACGTGCCCGCCATCGCGCAGGCGCTCGAAGATCATGCCCACCAGCTCACGGTTGGCGTCGGAGTGGGTGGAGGAGAAGTTGTCGTAGCTCAGGCCGAAGTCCCGGAAATCCGCCTGGTGCTCCGCGTTCATGCGCTCGATCAGCTGTTCCGGGGTGATGCCCTGGCGCTGCGCGCTCAGCATGATGGGCGTGCCGTGGGCGTCGTCCGCCCAGGCGAACCAGGTCTCGTGGCCCTGGGCGCGCTGGAAGCGGGCCCAGATGTCCGTCTGCACGTATTCCAGCATGTGACCCAGGTGAATCGAGCCGTTGGCGTAGGGCAGGGCGGCGGTGACGAGGATTTTTCTTTTCGTGTCGTTCATGGCAGGTCGTTGACTGAGGATCAGGGCCGGGATGCCCGGTTTCGGCGGATGGGCGAAAGGCCGATTATCGCATGGCGGGGACCGTGGACACAGGCCGGCGAAGCCCTTCGCGCCTCGCCCGCCCTGGTGAAACCGACCGGGGTGAAACCGGTAGAATAGGGGGCTGCGTCAACCGGCAAAGGATCCGCCATTTCATGCCTCCCGCGAACGAAGCGGACATCCGCAGCGAACTCGACACCCTGACCGCCCCCGGACTGGATCTCGGCCTCGTGTCCGCCGGCCTGGTGCGCGGCGTCGGTGTCGACGGCCATCGCGTCGCCGTGGACCTGCGCCTGGGCTATCCCGCCGGGGGATTCGGCCAGGACCTGGCCCGCGACGTGGAACGCCGGCTGCTGCAGGCAGGCCTGGCCGAAACGGTGACCGTCAATGTCGACTGGAAGGTCTTGCCGCACCGGGTGCAGGGAGAACTGCCACCCCATCCCGGCATCCGCAACATCATCGCCGTGGCGTCCGGCAAGGGCGGCGTGGGCAAGTCCACCACGGCCGTGAACCTGGCCCTCGCCCTGGCGGCCGACGGCGCCCGGGTGGGTGTGCTCGACGCCGACATCTACGGCCCGAGCATGCCGCGGATGCTGGGCGTGGAGGGCATGCCGGGCAACGACGGCAAGCGGCTTCTGCCCCACGAGGCGCATGGCGTGAAGGTCATGTCCATGGGCTTTCTCATCAAGGACGAGGACACGCCGACCATCTGGCGGGGTCCCATGGTCACCTCGGCCCTGCAGCAGATGCTGGGCGAGACCGACTGGGGCGAACTGGACTACCTGGTCATCGACCTGCCGCCGGGGACCGGCGACATCCAGCTCACGCTGGTTCAGAAGATTCCCGTGGCGGGTGCGGTGATCGTCACCACGCCGCAGGACATCGCGTTGCTGGACGCGCGCAAGGCGCTGCAGATGTTCCGCAAGCTGGACGTGGCGGTGCTCGGCGTGGTGGAAAACATGAGCACCCACGTCTGCAGCCAGTGCGGACACGAGGAACCGATTTTCGGCGCCGGGGGCGGAGCCCGCATGGCCGGGCAATACGACGTCCCCTTGCTGGGCCAATTGCCCCTGGACATCGCGGTTCGCGAGGCCCTGGATGCGGGTCGACCCACGGTGGCCGATGCGCCCGACAGCGAGGTCGCCGGCGCATTCCGGACGTTTGCGCGGCGCACGGCGGCCCTGCTGTCGCAACGCGAGCGAAACCTCAAGCTGGACCTTCCCCAGATCAACGTCCAGAACCGCTGAACGCGGCCGGGCATCCCTTCCACACGTCAGAACAACAACGAGAACACCGCATGAGCATCAAGTCCGACCGCTGGATCCGTCGCATGGCCGAGGAACACGGCATGATCGAACCCTTCGAGCCGGGGCAGGTGCGCCGCGCCGAAGACGGCCGCCGGCTCGTGTCCTACGGGACCTCGAGCTACGGCTACGATGGCCGCTGCGCCAACCACTTCAAGATCTTCACCAACATCAACTCCGCGGTGGTCGACCCCAAGGCCTTCGACGAGAACAGCTTCGTGGATTTCGAGGGCGACTCCTGCATCATCCCGCCGAACTCCTTCGCCCTGGCCCACACCGTCGAGTACTTCCGGATTCCGCGAAAGGTGCTCACCATCTGCCTGGGCAAATCCACCTACGCCCGCTGCGGCATCATCGTCAATGTCACCCCGCTGGAACCGGAGTGGGAAGGCCACGTGACCCTGGAGTTCTCCAACACCACACCCCTCCCGGCCCGCATCTACGCCAACGAGGGCGTGGCCCAGTTCCTTTTCTTCGAATCCGACGAAACCTGCGAAACCTCCTACAAGGACCGCGCGGGCAAATATCAGGGCCAAAGAGGCGTGACGTTACCCAAGGCCTGAACCCACTATTCCAATGGCGGCTGCTGGATGAGGGTGGCGTAGGTTTCGAAGACGGTGCCGTCGCGCTGGACCACGAGATTGACCTG
>JAUHYP010000035.1 GCA_030426265.1 Gammaproteobacteria bacterium
ACGGTTCAGGAGCTGCATCGTGCAGGGGGAGCAATACTTCCTGACTTGTCTGCGCTACATCGAGCTGAACCCTGTCAGGGCCGGGTTGGTCAAGGATCCGGCTGACTACAAATGGTCCAGCTACAGAGCGCACGCATTTGGTGTGAGCGCCCGCATGTGGTCACCGCACGCATTGTTCACGAACCTGGGGGCTGACGGCAGTCAGCGGCAATCCGTCTGGAGAGAACGAGTCAGTGAAACCCTGGACATCGATGCCCTGGCCAAAATTCGGCACTGCACCAACACCGGACTGGCGCTGGGAACGGAATCCTTCAGGGAACAGGTCCGGAAACTCCGAACCTGACGCATTCGACCCTTTTACTCTGTCCCTTTACTCTGACCCCATGACTTTGGTCTGATGGAGTTTGAATGGTTGCCGGGTCAATAAGGATCGGCCAGCGTCTGGGCCGCTACCGGGTGATCGCACCGCTCGGGCGGGGTGGCATGGCCGCCGTGTTCCGGGCCGAGGAAACCTCCCTGGGGCGCGAAGTGGCGCTGAAGGTGCTGCCAGCCGAACTGATGGAGGAGCCGGGTTTTCTCGAGCGCTTCGAACGCGAGGCGCAGCTCATCGCTCGACTGGAGCACCCCAACATCGTGCCGCTCTATGCCAGTGGCATCGACGACGGTATTCCGTGGATGGCGCTGCGCCTGATGACCCACGGAACCCTCCAGGACCGTCTCCAAGCCGGAGACCTCGGGATCGAGGAAGGCCTGGCGCTGTTTGGCCAGGTGGCGCGCGCGCTGGATTACGCCCACGCCAGGGGCGTGCTGCACCGGGACCTGAAACCGCAGAATGTGCTGCTCGGCACCGATGTTTCCGCCTGTCTGGCCGACTTCGGCATTGCCGGCATGCTGTCCGGGCGCTCCGACCTGACCGGTACCGGCATGATGCTCGGCACCCCGTCGTACATGGCCCCGGAGCAGGCCCTGGCGCAGGATCTGACGCCGGCCTGCGACTACTACCCCCTGGCCGTGATGCTGTATCGATGGTTGTGCGGGCAGGTTCCCTTCGATGCCGACACGCCGCTGGCGGTCATGATGAAGCATGCCCGGGAACCGGTGCCGGTGGAGCCGATGCAGGGGTTGCCCGAAGCGGTCCAGAACGTCCTTCTCAGCGGCCTGGCCAAGCAGCCCGAAGAGCGCGGAAACTCCGCGCAGGCCATGATCCAGGCGCTGGCGCCGGCGCTGCAATCGGACACCCTGCCGACGGTCGTCCAGGAGCGTCCTGTCGAACTGAGGGATTCGACACGGCACGCCGGGCCATCGGATTTCGGCGTGGGACGGGCGCGCCCGTGGCGCCGGGTCGTGCCTGCACTCCTGGTGCTGGGGATGATCCTGGCGGGAGGCTGGTACTGGATGCCGCGAGGCTCGGACAGTGAATCGCTGTCGGTGGCGGATGCGGAACGTGATTTGCTGCCGATGTCGGACGCGGAGAGTGATGCAGGTGACGCTGGAGCGCCGTCGTTCGCTGGCACGGATCGAGCACCGATCACCAGCGATCTAGTCGGGGCAGAGCCGTCAGGCAGCCCAGATGCTCCCATGGAAGCGGATGATCCGGATCCGCTACTTCAAGTCACGGGCGAATCAGGACCGGATGTGCCTCCCGAAAATGATCTGCAGCCGGTCCAGGCGCAGGTACCGGACACCCCGAAAGCACTGTTGGACGACGCACAATCCGAGCCGCTGACGCCGGTGCCCGCCAAGCCGGTCGCAGAAGCAATGCCCGAGGAAGATTACCTCGAAGACGAGCTAGCCTCAGTAGAAGCGCCCGAGGAAGATCGTCTCGAGGGCGAGCCAGTCGCAGAACCACCACCCGAGGAAGCACGCCGCGAAGTCGAGCCGACCGAGGAGACCGAGACGGACCTTCCGGCGGGCACACGTTTTCGCGATTGTCCGGAATGTCCCGAAATGATCGTGATTCCCGCGGGACGTTTCGTGATGGGCAGCCCGGCGGATGAACCCCAGCGCCAGGCAACAGAGGGACCGCAGCGCGAGGTCGAGATCGGACGCTTCGCCCTGGCGCGCTTCGAGACACGCTTCGCGGAATGGGACCTCTGTCAGTCCGAAGGCGGCTGTCGCCATCGGCCGGATGACGGCGGTTGGGGCGGTGGCGAGCAGCCGGTGATCGACGTCAGTTGGAATGACGCGCAGGACTACCTGGCGTGGCTGTCAGCCCGTACCGGGGAGCGATACCGCCTGCCGAGCGAGGCGGAGTGGGAGTACGCCGCCCGGGCAGGCACCGAGGGTCGTCACTACCTGGGCGACTGCTTCGATAGCGAGGATGCCAACTTCAATGCGCGTTGGCCGGCGCAGGGCTGCCCGAAGGGCGAGTTTCGTCAGCGGACCTTGCCGGTGAGCAGCTTTCCGGCCAATCCCTTCGGGTTGCATGACATGCACGGCAACGTCTGGGAGTGGGTGCAGGACTGCGCCAATGCCAACTACCAGGGCGCACCGGGCGACGGCTCGGCCTGGATGCGCGGTGACTGCAATCGCGGCACGGTCCGCGGGGGCGCCTGGCACGACTGGGGGTTTTGGCTTCGTGCGGCCTCCCGCTACAGCTTCCCCCGCGATTCACGCCACGATGTCGGCGGGTTCCGGGTCGCGCGAGAGCTTCCCTGAACCAGGCGCCCATGAACGTCGCGGCGGCGCCAGGTGCGAATGCGATGGAGATCGCCGGCACCTGCACGGTGCCTGCCAATTGACAGAACTCTCCTCGCTCTCGACACTCGTGACCGTTGTTCAGTCAGAGTAGTGTGGACGTACCGGGTATGGTTCATTCCGATGCCGCTGGGGCGCGGCTCGATTTTCATAAAAAACATCGATTCGATATCGATGGCTTGCGAACGGTCGCGATCCTCGGCGTGCTCGTTTTCCATCTCGATCCCCGCTGGGCGCCCGGCGGCTATCTCGGGGTCGATGTCTTCTTTGTCATTTCCGGTTACCTGATCACCGGAAACATCCTGCGCGACATCGAGAGCGGTGAATGGGGCTTCCTGCGGTTCTACTCGCGCCGGGTGCTCAGGCTGTTTCCCGCGTTGTTCGCCGCGATCTTCCTGACCCTTGTGGCCGGCGCCTTCGTCCTAACGCCGCAGCTCCTCGTGGAGCTGGGCCACAGCGCCCAGGCGTCAGTGTTCTGGTACTCGAACCTCTTCTTCTGGCTGCAGTCGGGCTATTTCGATACGGCCGCGGCGTTCAAGCCCTTGCTCCACACCTGGTCGCTGTCGGTCGAGGAGCAGTTCTACCTGGTCTGGCCGGCATTCCTGCTGGCAGCGGTCACCTGGGGCGGGCGGGGCCGGCCTTTCATGGCGATCTGTGTCGTGCTTGTCGCCTCGCTCGTTGCCGCCGTGGTCTTCGGCGCGCGGGATACTGCGATGACCTTCTACCTGACGCCGTTCCGGTTCTTCGAGTTCGCCATCGGCGCCCTCGTCGTCTGGCGGCAACGGGTGGCGGCGCCCGGTCGGGTTGCGACCGAGCTGGTGCTCGCCGCCGCCGCCGCCGCGATTGTCTACAGCTATGCGACCTTCGGCGGCCGGGCCCACCCCGTCGGCATCGCGTCGCTCGTCCCCTGCCTGGCAACGGCCGCGTTCCTTGCCTACGGTGACCGGTCCATCCTTCTCGGCCGCCTGCTGGCGACGCCCGTGCCGGTCTGGCTCGGCCGAATCTCGTACTCGGTCTACCTGGTGCACTGGCCGCTGGTCGTTCTCGTTGGCTTCGCGCTGGTGCGGGAGCCCTCGCTGTCCTGGAAGCTGGGGCTCGGGGCGGCATCCATTGTGTTGGGATATGCGCTCCATGTCGCTGTCGAGCGGCCGTTCCTCGCCCTGCGCAAGACGCACGAGCGTTGGATCAACCGGTACGGCCTGCCCGCGGGTCTGGCGGCGGGCGCCGTTCTATTTCTGCTGGCCTCGCCGTTGGTCATCCGCGACGGCTGGCTGTGGCGTTATCCCGAGTCGATGCAGGCGGTGGCGGCTTTCGACCTCGACGCCAGGCGAATGGAAACCTGGGCCGGGGTCAACGCGACCGACTGGTCGGCCTATGACGGGAAGCCGTTCGACGTCCTCGTCGTGGGCGACAGCCATGCCAAGGATTTCTTCAACGCGATGGTTCTGAACCGGGACCTGCTGGAGGGGGCCTACGGCCCGCTCGATATCCGCGCCTTCACGACGAACCTCGAATGCAGAACGCGCGGGGAGCCGAGGGACAAGGCCTGTTCGACCGAATACCCCGGCCTGTTCGACCTCGGCTTGCATCGCACCGCGAAGACGATCGTGTTTTCGCAGTCCTGGGCCCGTGGGGAGATTGCCGCGTTGCCTGATGTGATCGCGAAGATCCGCAGGGAAGGGACGGCGAGGGTCGTCGTCACGGATAACACGGTGGAATTCATCGATGTCCCGAGCCTGCTGTTGCGGCGCTACAGGGCCGGCGATCCCGCTGACTGGATCGGAGCGTTCCGTGGCAAGCGGCCCGCCAACCGCAACCGGCGGCTTGCCTCCGCGCTGAACCGGCTCGATCCACCCGTTCCTGTCATTGCCAAATCGAAGGCCGTCTGCAACGAAACGAAGTGCTTCGTGATCAACGCCGATGGCGAACCCTATCTCTTCGACCACGCCCACTGGACGCTCGATGGCGCGCAGTTCTTCGGCCAGCGCCTGTTCGAGACCGGTGCGTTCGATGTGCTGTTCAGGATGAAGGCCGGCGCCTGATATAGACCTCGACCAGTACGATCCCGACGACAATCACCACGATTTGAAGTGCCATTGCCGTGGTCTGGGCCGATGCGAGCGCCGCATCCGTAGAAACTGAAACCTGCCAGAGCCCTTCCGCGTAGCGGGGCTTGTCATTGAACAGTGCGGGCACGAAGTTCAGCCCGGCGTGGAAGCCGATCGGTATGGCCAGGCCGCGCGTCCACAGCGCCAGCACACCATAGGTCAGACCCCAGCTGGCGGGACCCAGGATGTGGTCGATGGACAGACCGTGGTAGATGCCGAAACACAGTGAAGTCACGTAGATCGCGGTCCGCACACCCACCGCTTCCTTCAGCTTGACCAGGAAATACCCGCGAAACGCGATCTCCTCCATGGAGGAGAGCAGGGTGAAGGTGACCAGGGACAGGAACACGGCACGAAACAGCGAGTGGTCCGGGTCGATGTCGAAGGACATGCCCGCCGCCCGCAGGATAACCAGCATCATGAGGCCCATCACCACCATGCCCGCGAGCAGTCCAATGAAGAACCTGGGCACACTCCCAGCGGTAAGCTTCAACCCCAGGCTTTCCAGGGTGAGGTGATCCTTGCGGATAAAGGCCAGGGTCAGCACGTAGGCGAACACCGTCACCAGCGCTCCGAACACCAGACCGATCAGATAGTTGGGCAGCCCGGCCGGCAGGAACGAAAGCCCCAGCAACCCGAGCTCGAAAACGCCCCAGAACGCAAAAGCCAAAACCACTTTTTTCAGCGTGTGTTGGGGCATCGGTCCTCCCATTCCGCGGCGAGCAGTGTACCCAAATCGCCATACCGAACGGGGCGGCCTTCAGGGTGGAACGCATCGCTGTCCTTCGTGATTCGCCACGGCTACTGGTAGCCTGTGGTTCGGTCCTACCGATTTGCCCTGGTTCGCAACAATTCCTTCAGCAATAAAGCGAGAACAACGATGAGGCAGCTAAAACGGTTGGTTGCGACTGGCCTGGTTTTCTGGATTTCGGTCGCCCAGGCAGACAAGCAGCTTTCGGAGCACATCGACCAGATTTTCGCGGACGTTTCCAACAACGACACGCCGGGCTGCGCCGTGGGTGTGGTCCGGGATGGCGCGTTCATTCACAAGCGCGGCTACGGCATGGCCAACCTGGAGCATGAGGTTCCGATCATCGCAGACACCGTGTTCAGGGTGGGTTCGGTGTCGAAGCAGTTCACGGCCGCGGCCGTTGCACTGCTGGCCGACCAGGGCAAGCTCGACCTGGATGTCGATATCCACACCTACCTGGATGACTTGATACCCTACAGTCGGCCCGTCAGTCTGCGCCAGATGATCGCCCATACAGCCGATATGCAGGACTACACGCCCCAGGCGTTTGATCCGTTGGCCAAAAACATCGCCGGAAACAGCATCCGCTGGGGTAACCAGGACTATCTGAGCATCGAAGAGTTTTACCAGGTGGTACGTCGGATACCACTGGATCCGCAACCCGAAGACCAGCCATGGCGCTACAGCAATCTGGGCTATTTCCTGCTCAGCCAAGTGGTAGGGCGGGTGACGGGCCAGAGCCTGGCGGACTTTGCCCGGGCGGAGCTGTTCACCCCGCTGGGTATGCAAAACACGCGTTTCAACGACAACGTCAACCAGCTCATCCGGCACCGGGCCGATGGCTACCACGTGCCCCGCGATGGCGGGCCCGTAGAGCGCTTTGAGACCAATCTCGATTTCGTCGGCGACGGCGGCATCTACACCACGCTCAATGATTTCATCCGCTGGGATCGGTCGTTTTACCAACCGGTACTGGGTAATGACCCGCAGGCATTCGTTGAGCTGCTGCAGGAGCCTCTGGCGACACTACCGACGACGAAATACACCCCGGATGGATGGATCCAGCGCTACGCTTTCGGCCAGGCGGTCATCGATGGTGAGTACTCTCGGTTCTATTCCCACGCAGGGAGATGGGTGGGCTTCGTGGCGTTCTATGAAAGGCATCCGCGCACGCGGACGTCCTTTTTTGGCTTCTGCAACCGCGACGACGTCAACGTTGGCGCCTACCAGGACCAACTGCGCGAGTTGCTGATACCGAAGCTCCCCTCCTGACCCCGACCTATCCAGACCTGTCGCAGCTTGGGCTTTTCGGGGCGGCCGTCCACCGTCGGCACCTTACAGCTCCCATCATGGCCTCGTGCTGCCCCGTGTACCATGCGCCCATGAACGAAGCGGCGAAGTGGAACAGGACGGTCGCAATCACCGGTGCCGGCAGTGGGCTGGGCGCCGCCATGGCCGAGCGGTTCGCTGGCCACGGGTGGCGCGTCGCCGTCACCGATGTCGACGGCGCCCGTGCCGGGGAAACCCTGCAACGCATCGAGGCCGCCGGCGGCGAGGGATTCGCCCTGGCCCAGGATGTCACCTCCGAGGAAGACTGGGCAGCACTGGAGTCAGCGGTCCAGGAGCGTTGGGGCGGTCTCGAGGTGCTGGTCAACAACGCGGGCGTCGCCACCGCGGGGCGGGTGGTCGATACGCCCCCGGACGACTGGGACTGGGTGCTCGGCATCGACCTGCTCGGCGTGGTGCGTGGCTGTCGGCGATTCGGGGCGCTCATGCAGCGCCAGGGCCGCGGGCACCTGGTCAACATCTCGTCCTTTGCCGGCCTGGCCGGCGCACCGGGTATCAGCAGCTACGGCGTCGCCAAGGCGGGGGTGGTGGCCCTGTCCGAGGCCCTGCGCATCGAATTGAGCCATTCGGGCGTGGGCGTCTCCGTGGTGTGCCCCGCCTTCGTCGAAACCCGTCTCACCGAAACCATGCGGGCGACCGAACCCGGCAGGCAGGAACAGGTGAAGCGTTGGATGACCCGCTCAGGCGTCACGGCCGAGGATGTTGCGCGTGCGGCTTTCGAGGCCGTATCGACCAACCGCTTCCTGGTGCTCACGCACAAACAAACGCGCTGGCTCTGGCGCCTGAAGCGCTGGGCGCCGGAAACCTACTTTCGATTGATGCGGCGACGCCTGGCGAAGCAAGGATGAGGGTCAGCCGCAAACAACCTGCCATCTCGGTGCCCCGAGCATGCGGCAGACCAGCCCGCTCCAGGCTCGACCGCTGGGCCCGATGGGCCATGATGATGCTGTTGCTGTCAGGCGTGACCGAGGCCGGGGCCTCGCGCGAAATGCTGGCGTTCGAGATCGACGGACAGGAGCGCAGCGTGCTGCTGTACACGCCCCGGAAGGTTCGTGACGCACCGGCTCCCCTCGTGGTGGTTTTTCACGGCCGTGGCGACGAAGCGACGAACTTCGCCGAGGCCGTGAAGTTTCACCGCGAGTGGCCGGAAGCGATCGTCGCCTATCCGCAGGGCGAATTCCGCCCGGATTCGGACCAGCGAGGCTGGCAGTACCGCGCGGGCGGGGAGGGCGACCGCGACCTCCGACTGGTCGACCGGCTCCTGGCGGACCTGCAGGCGCGCTTCGGAACGCGTCCGGAGCAGACCTTTGCCGCCGGCTTCTCCAATGGCGGCCATTTCACCTTTCTGCTCATGGATCAGCGCCCCGCGGCCTTCGACCGGTTCGCCGTCATCGGTTCGGTCCGCCCCGACTTCGCCAGCGAGGCGCCGCCCCGGCCCGTGATGTATCTCTTCGGATCCGGGGAAGACCCGGCCCACCGCGACAGCTGGGAGGGCACCGTGGCGGCGCTGGTGCGTCACAACCGCACGCAGGGTGCGGCGACGGACTACCTCTCCTGCTGCCGGCTCCAGGAGCCGGGCCCGGGTGGGGCGCCCCTGGCGATCGGCGTCTACCGGGCCGGCCATGTCTGGCCGTTTCGTGGCAACGAATGGCTGAGGGCTTTCTTCGAAGAAGACTGGGACGAGGCTGTACGGTGATCCCCGGCTGCCTCACCGGCCCCTGAACTGATCACTCACCGACAGGTCGAAGGAAGATGCCGCGCCACGATGTCCGTCCGGTTCTCCCCAGCAGCCGTCATCCCATCCGGCGCTTCTCTCCCGCCACACACCCACGAAATGGGACTGGTCGGATTCGCCGTCACGAAGATCGGCCGGATGGAAAGCGTCTGCCCCGCGACATGCATGTTGATGTAGTTGCCAAGCTGGACGTGAATCGCCCCGTCGACGACCTCCACCTGGCTGATGTAGTTGCCGAGCAGGTGCTCCGGCGCCGGCACGCCGGCTTCGAGGTTGTTCTCCGGAAATTTCCCCCGATCGGTGTAGTAGTCGCGGATCGAGGGTTTCAGCTCATTCACGATGGTGAAGGATTCGGCGACCTGCGCGCGAATCGTGTAGTCCTGGTAGGCCGGAATCGCCAGCGTCACGAGGATGCTGATGACGGCGATGACGACCATCAGTTCGATGAGGGTAAATCCGTTCTGTTTCATGGGTTCACCTAGATAATGACGGCCATTTGGAAAATGGGCAGGTAGATGGCGATGACCAGCGCCGCGATCACCGCGTAGACCACGATCTTGAGCAACAGCGCCAGCCGGTCCCGGCCGGACACCAGCGCGCGGGTCAGCGTGCCCACGTGCTGCTCACACTGGTGGTTCAGTTCGGCGTCGAAATTCCCCAGCCGGGCGGCGATGCCGAGTTCGCTCAGTTCGTTTCCGGTCGCGGGATCGCTGGCGCCCTGGATCAGCCCGTTCAGCGACAGATCATCATCCTGGTTTGAAACCCCGGCGGCTGCGGTGATGGCCTCATTAGCGTCCACGCCGCAGGCTCTGAGCATCCGGGTGCAGTTTAAAAACAGGCCAAGATTGTAGGTCCTGGCGATGGACCCGAAGAGGGGGACCCAGGACGGCCACCGGGGCAGGGGCGCCAGCTTCCGGATGCGTTGACGGAAGCGAAAGGCCAGCCAGGTCAGGATGCCCACGGATGCGACCAGCAGGAGCGCGAACATCGGAAGGCCGGGCATTCCGACACTGAACAGCGCCTGCGTCAGCGCCGGCAAGGTCGCGCCACTGCTCTCGAACATCGCCTCCATGATTGGCATGACGAACAGGACGAACATGCCGCCCAGCCAAAGCGCAAGGATCGAAAGGATGCCCAGGTACCAGACCAGCCCCACGATGCCGGCCCAATAGGTCGCAAAGATCAACTGGCTGCGCTGAAGGTAGTCGTTGAATTCCCGAAACAGCGCGCCACCGGCCCCCGGCGCCGCTGGCAAGAGGGCCTTCAGGGTCTGGAAGGAACTCGTATCCAGTGCCTTGCTGTCCTGCCCGGGGTCTTCGAGCAGCGCCCTGAAGGTTTCCACCGCCGCGGCATGGTCCGGGGGGCATGCCTCGGCTACCTTTGCCAGGGATTCTTCTGTTGAATGGGATTCCATCAGGCCCGCGAGTTGGCGGGCGATGAAGTCCAGCTTGTCCGTCGGGCTGCGCCTGGTGAACATCACGGTCTGGGGAAGTCCTTGCAGGAAGATGAAAGGTATTCTGGACGCACGTCGCTCAGGTCCTGGCCGCTGGGCGCAAAGCCTTCCGGCAGGCGGCGCGAACCACAGAACCAGAACAGGGGTAGGCCGGGGTCCGCGGTCGGCACGGCCGGTCGGAACGAGAGCCGCCGTCCGCGCAAACCTTCCACCGGCGCCTCATCCCCGAACACGACCGTCAGGGTACCGCCTTCGCCCAGTTCGACGCTGCGCGTGATGCCGCTCGCGTGAGCAGGAAAGAGTGACTCGGTGTCGATCTGCTCGGAAGACGTCGGCCATTGCCCGCGCTCGGCGCGCCAGGCCACCAGGTCCGCCCTGGCAGGCATCCAGATCATGAAGGCTTCCATCGACTGGAAGCGCGCGGAAATCGGCGCTTTCTGGGCGATGACGAAGGAGATCAGGAACAGCACGACCAGCGTCACCACGCTGATCTCGAACACCAGCCGCGAGCGCGGCTCCGCATCGGTGGCAGTGACGAGGTCTGCGATCTGCTGATCGATGCGTGACATGGCCCCTTCCAGACACGGTGACGGGATGACCCCGCCTCGTCACAATATCAGGCAGCCCCATTCATGTCATTGAACGGGCGCTCGGCCGACCACCGCCGACACGGAGGTCTGCTGACAGCCCCAGGATCCGGTCTTTCCAGAAGTGTCCCCCAATGGTCGTTCAGGCTGCAGTCAGCATACCCCCCGTATAAAGGGAACCGTCAATAGCCGTTTGCACGGCGGGAGGTGTGTCATGCATGGCGCCAGGTCATTGTTGTTCTTCACCCTGATCCTGTTTGGATTGCTCGTAACGGCCCAGTCCCGTGCGGAAACGACGCCGGCGTACACCCAGGCTGAACTGGACCAGATGCTGGCGCCCATTGCGCTCTATCCGGACACGGTGCTGTCCCACGTGCTCATCGCGGCCACCTACCCGCTGGAAGTCATCGAGGCGGCGCGCTGGTCCATCGCGAACCCCGACCTGCGCGGCGAGGAAGCCGTCACACGCGTGGAGAACGAGGATTGGGACGCGAGCGTCAAGGCGCTCGTGGCCTTTCCCGATCTCCTGCAGCGCATGAGCGAGGACCTGGACTGGACGAGAAACCTGGGAGAAGCCTTTCTCGTGCAGGAAGGCGACGTCGCGGACACGGTCCAGTACCTGCGCAATGACGCCTACGAGTCCGGTCACCTCGAGACCACGGAGCAGGTACGGGTCGTCCGGGAGACGCGGTACATCTACATCGAGCCCGCCCGCCCACAGTATGTGTACATTCCCTATTACGACCCGTACGTGGTCTACGGAAGCTGGCGCTATGCCGCCTACCCGCCCGTGTACTGGCCGCGTCCCCCAGGACTGTCCATCGGTGTGAGCTTTTACTGGGGCTCCAGGTTTTCCATCGCGCCGTCCTTCTATTTCAGCGCCTTTCACTGGCCCGTGCGCCAGGTCGTGGTCGTCAACCACCATCACTACCGTGGCGGCTATTTCCAGCGGCCTTACCACGCATTTCATGGACCGCCGCGTCATCGCGGAGGTCACGGGCCGCGTCGCTGGCACCACGACCCCGGCCACCGCAGGGGTGTGGACTACCGTCACACGGTCGCGGAGGATCGCTTCGTGGCCAGCTCCAAGGAACCCCGGCACCGAACCATGCCGGTCCGTGACGATCGCAGGACGGACCAGCGGGCCGTGGCCGCGAGTTTCTCCCGGCCCGGCGGCGTGACCCGGAGCACGGAACGTCGCGCCCAGGAGGGCCAGCCGGTGCGCTCGGCCTCCAACAACCGCTCCGACAAGGGCCGGAGCCTCGACCATCGCACGCAACCCGTTCGCTCGGCATCCGTCGCTCGCTCCGACAAGGGCCGGAGCCTGGAGCAGCGCACCCAGCCGGTACGCTCCAGGTCGGTCTCGAGCCTTGGCCAGCGCACCGAGCCGGTACGCGCCAAGCCGGTCACGCGCTCCGAGCAGCGCTCGCAGCCGGTACGTGCCAAGCCGGTCACGCGCTCCGAGCAGCGCACCCAACCCGTTCGCTCGGCGTCCGTCACTCGCTCCAACAAGGGACGGAGTCTCGAACAGCGCACGCAACCGGTACGCTCCAAGCCGGAGCCCCGGTCGCAAGGCCCCTCGCCGAGTGTTTCACGGGCCGGTGCGGTCCGCGCCGATCAACCGACGTCGCGCAAGGGTCACGCGCGTGCGGAACGTCCAATCGGGGGCGGCAAGGCGTCGACGAACCAACGCTCGGCACCCAGGCAGCACAGCGGTGCCCAGCGTGGCGGAAGCCGGGAAGGCACTTCGCAGCGCCGTGCCAGGCAATAGAAGCAGAATGGACGCGGTATCCAGGGTTGTAGGGTGTTTCAAGCGGCGACGCTGCGCTTCTACAACCGCTCCACCGGGGCCACATCCACGGGACGGCCAACGGTCAGTGCGCTGCTGAGTTCGGCGCTGGCGAAC
This sequence comes from Gammaproteobacteria bacterium, assembly GCA_030426265.1. Taxonomy (GTDB): domain Bacteria; phylum Pseudomonadota; class Gammaproteobacteria; order Xanthomonadales; family SZUA-36; genus Marinihelvus. Next base: position 12,585 of record JAUHYP010000035.1, read on the forward strand.
GGCAGCGCACTGTCGGCCAGGCAGCCGAGCGCGTCCATCAGCTTGGTCAGGAAGCTCCGGGCGGCGGCGATGGCCGCGATGTCGAAGATCTCGGCGTCGCTGAGCCCGTAGGCCTTGAGGTCGTCGATGTGCGTGGCCGACACCGCAGTCGCATCGATGGCGACCGCCCGGGCGTAGCGCACCATCACGACCTCGGCCGGTTCGAGAACTTCCGCCTCGTTGCAATGGGCAATGGCCATGACCGTTTCGTCATCGCAGAGCTTCGCCAGGGCCTGTCCGTGGGCCAGCGAGCATGGTGTGCTGCGCAGCGCCAGGGCCGCGGCCAGGGTCACCAGTTCGAAGCGGCGGTCGCTGACCGGCCGGCGCAACTCCGCCAGCAGGCGGCCCCAGCGGGCGAGGGCTTCGGGGCGATGGCTGAACAGCTTCGCGTAGTTGGGCACGTACCCCCAGTGTTCCTGCTGCCGCGCGTAGAGTTCACGCACACTGTTGCATGCCTGGTCCACGGGCATCGTTTCGATGAACGCCATGGGAACGCCTCCTGTGCTGATGGCCGAGAAAGCCGGCCAGGTGTCGGGTGATGTCACGGGCATCGTCTTCGATGCCGAAAATGAAGCTGGAACTGCGACGCCGCATCAGCGGCAGCCCCAGGGTGTAGAGACCGGGGGAGGCGACCACGCCGCCCTCGTGCACGAGCTGACCCTTGCGATCCAGCACCGGCACGTCGAGCCAGTGATAGTCGGGTTTGAAGCCGGTGGCCCAGATCACGTTGGTGATGCCCTCGGCTGCGAAATCGATACCCAGGGCGGTGTTTCCGGGGAGCCGGGTCGGCGCGTAGCGTTCGCCGGGTTTGGCGCCTTCGGCATCCGCGGTGTCATCGATCCGGTCCAGCAGGCGGTCCAGTTTCAGGTCCGCCAGCGCGCAGACGTTGCGCAGGGATCCGGAACACAGGGCGCGGCCCTCGCGAATCGTCATCAGGCGGCCGACGAGGCGGGCGCCCCGGTCCTGTAGGTAGTTCAGGTCGAGCATGGGCAGGTCGCCACGGCCCACCAGCTGCGGTGAGGGCAGTCGGCGGCCACGCGTCAGGTCCTCCACCTCGTCGAATCGCTCCGCGTGGATGCCGGTGCGTTCCAGCCAGTGGAAGATGTCCTTGCCCCGGTAGCGACGCGGCATGCGGACGTGCTCCCCGACGGACAGGGTCACGTCATGACCGGCTTCGAGCAATTCATCGGCCAGTTGCAGGCCCGTCGCCGAGGCGCCGACCACCAGCACGCCACCGGCCGCCATCTGCGCCGGTGAGCGGTAGTCCAGGGTCGAGCACTGCCGGATGGAGCCCGGCAGCTCGGCGGCGACGGCTGGAATCGACGGCTTGTTGCAGGCCCCAGTCGCCAGGATTACCGACCGGGCCCGCCAGCGGCCCCGCTGGGTGCGGACCTCGTAGTGGTCGCCGTCGAGGGACAGGGAGCGGACCGTCGTTCCCGTGAACAACTGGGCCCGGTTGGAACGGGCGTAGTTCTCCAGCAATTCGACCAACTCGGCCACGGTCATGAACCCGTCGGGGTCGTCGCCCTCGTAGGCCTGGCCGGGCAGGCGGGTCTGCCAGTTCGGCGTCAGCAGCCGCAGCGAATCCCAGCGCTCGGTGCGCCAGGCATTGGCGATTTCGCCACGCTCGAGCACCACGTGGTCGACGCCCTGCTCGGCGAGCAGCCGGCTGGCGGCGAGCCCGGCGTGGCCGGCGCCGATGATGAGGGCATCATGGACGCCGACCAGCCGGCCGTTGTGGTCGCGCTCGCGGCTCACGCGTTGACCCGGACGTGCACGTCCGTGGGGTTGGTCAGAGCATCGAACACCAACGAGCGCTTCTGGGACTGGGCGACCAACGCGGCGATCTCCGCTTCGGTGGCATCGGCGTCGATGGTGTAGTCCACCACGATGCCGCTGAAACCGTTGCGCACGTCTGCGTCCATCCCCAGGACGCCCTGGATGTCCATGCCGGCCTCGACCGTCGCCCGCACGGAGTTGAGCTTGATGCCGCGGTGGGTCGCGACGGAGGCGATACCGGCGGTCAGGCAGCCGGCCAGGCCGACGAGCAGCAGTTCACCCGGCGTCACACCCTTGTCTTCGGAAGCGAAGATCTCCGGGTGGTCCGTGTCGAAGGCGAAGGCCTGCTTGTGGGACTGGCCTTCCCCGAGACCGAAGAACTCTTTCACTTCGGACCGGGTGTGGGTGCCGTTCACCCATTCGCTGGTGGCGCGCCACTTGAACAGGGCAGCTTCGGGGGCCTGGCCCAGGGCCTCGCGGGCGCCCAGCAGGGCTTCGACATTGACACCGTTGTCGATCGTTTGGATGGCTTCGTTCATGGTATTCCTCCTGTTCGTTTGCTGATGATTGGCGGGTTTGCGATGCCGCCATGGGAGGACATCCTCGTGGAACAAGGTCCGTAGTGCTTGACCCACGGGTGACCCGTTCATGACCAAATTATTTTCTTTATATTTCAGTGGGATGAAGGATGGTCTGGCTGTAGCGCCCCGGCGGCGACTCAGCGCGATCGCGTGACCATTTCCGGTCAAGGCAGGGTTTGGGAGAGGTCGATGACCTGACTTCGGAGGGTTGGCTTCCGGAATTGAATGCCGGCCTGGCCGATGGCGGTGGGTGTTCAGGCCGTGGGGTCAGGCCCTAGCGAAGCTCGTCCTTGTCCGCCTGGGTGAACGGCTTCAGTTGCTCGAACTCGCCGGCCCGCACCTTGTTGACCCAGTCCGGATTGGCCAGCAGTGCCCGGCCGATGGCGATCAGGTCGAATTCGTCGTTTTCCATGCGTTCCAGCAGGTCGTCGATGTTCGCGACGCCCGCGTCCGCGCCCTTCATTGATGAGATGAACTCCGCGTCGAGTCCGACGCTGCCGACGCTGATGGTGGGCTTGCCGGTGATTTCCCGGGTCCAGCCGGCGAGGTTCAGCGAGGAACCCTCGAACTCCGGTTCCCAGAACCGGCGCTGGCTGCAATGGAAGATGTCCACGCCCGCGTCGCTCAGGGGCTGCAGGAACTCGGCCATCTCGTCCGGGTTGTCGACCAGCCTGGCGTGGTAGTCCTGTTGCTTCCACTGCGACCAGCGCAGGACCAGCGGGAAATCCTCGCCGCAGCGCTGGCGAATGGCCCTGACGATCTCCACGCAGAACTCGGTGCGCGCGGCGATGCTGCCGGCGTATTGGTCGTCCCGGTGGTTGGTCTCTTTCCAGAAGAACTGGTCGATGAGGTAGCTGTGGGCGCCGTGCAGTTCCACCCCGTCGAAGCCCAGCCGCTGGGCATCGAAGGCGCCCTGCGCGTAGATGCCCACGACCTCGTCGATCTCCTCCAGCGACATCGGGTCCAGGACGCTGCCGTCGCGGGCGCCCAGGCCCGATGGAGAGATGGACGGAAGATCGGGGTGGGGGCCCTTGCCGGGCGGCCGGATGGCGCCCAGGTGCCACAGTTGCGGCATCATCTTGCCGCCGGCGGCATGGACGGCGTCGACGACGTTCTTCCAGCCCGCCAGGGCCTCCTCGCCGAAGAATGACGGGTAGTTGCTGTTATCGCTGCCGGCCGGGTGGTCGATGATCGTGCCTTCGGAAATGATCAGGCCCACTCCGCCTTCGGCGCGTTTGCGGTAGTAGTCCGCCACGTTCTGGCCGGGGATTCCGTTGGGACTGAAGCCCCGGGTCATCGGCGCCATCACCGTGCGGTTCGGCAGGCTCAGGCTGCCGCAATGGAAGGGCGCGAAGAGTGCGTCGATGCTCATGGGCGAATCCCGCAAAAGCGGACGATGATAGCAGCATCGCTGCCCCACGCGTTCCTGGCTTGCCGTGGTCCAGCCCGAGGGTGTTGTCGCCGCCTTGCGCTAGACTGAGCCAACGACCCCGATTCCGGAACGCGCATGATGCCCAGTGCCAATTTCCATGGTGTTCTCCCGCTGCTCGCGGCAGCCGGTTTTCTCGCCACGATCACGGTCCCTGCAGCGGCGGATGACGGCCCCGGCGCTCCGTCGTCGCCTTCAAAACCCACACTGGTCATCGACGGCCTGGAATGGGCTGCCGGCACGAATGGCGCGGACATTCCCTGGCCGGCCGCGGTGGAGTATTGCGACACGCTGGAGCTGGCCGGCCACGATGACTGGCGCTTGCCGATGCTGGCGGAACTGGAAGGCCTGCACGAGGCGGACGCGCCGGGCGGGGAGGGCATCCGCGCTCCCTTCACGATCGGTGGCTGCTGCCTCTGGAGTGGCGAGTCACTGGTGGATCGCCCGGCGGAGGATGGCGATGAAATCGGCGGCGAACCGCGCATGTACCACTGGGGCCTGATGTTCGATGGCAAGCTGCCGTACTACGCCGTGCACATTTTCGATGACGGGCGCGCCCTCTGCGTCCGTGACGCGGACCAGGGCCCGTAACCCCGTTCGGTTACCGGCGGCCTTTGGCCCGGGTCCCGCCTACCAGTACCCGATCATGCGGCCGCAGGTGACCACTGCGGTCCAGATCAGCAGCGACAGGCCGCCGCACACCCGCAGCACCGCCGGGTCTCCGGGTTCCGGAGACTCGCCCCCCGTCATCCGCCGCCACGCGCCCAGGCGCTGGACCACCGCCACGTTGAGCAGGCCGAACACGATGATGGGGAACTTGGCGTAGATGAACGGGTTGCCGTGGTACTCGGTGGTGTTGAAGGACAGCATCATGACGCCGCTGAGGGCGGCCAGTACGAAGCCGCCGGCCGCCAGGGGCACCGTGGGCCGGGCGAGGACACGGGCCGGGATGGATGACCACAGGCCGAGCAGGCGCAGGTCCAGCACGAGAACGGCGCCGTACAGCGTGGCGATCCCGAGAATGTGCCCGAGGTTGAGCAGGCCGTAGGTCCAGATGCCCAGGCCGCGGAGGGTGTCGGCAAAGGCCGAGCCCTCCAGCCAGGCCATGAACTCGTACATGGCGCGTGCCTATTCGGGCGGGTAGACGTCGAACACCTTGTCACCCCAGACCACGCGTCGCACCTTGGCTTCGAACACGTCCGGGTCGTCGTTCCGCTCACCGTAGACCGTGACCGTCGCGCCCACGGGAATGATGTCTTCGCGCAGACCCGCCCGGTGCGTCCGCGGTCCGGGGGCCAGCGTGATGTCCCACAGGTTGCCCTCGTCATCACGCAGCTGCAGGGTGCCGTGCGCGCCGGACAGCTTGACGCCCGTCTCCACGACGCCGGTCACCTCGATGTCGCCGGCCGTGTTGCCCGACCAGCCGTGGTGCGCGGAAGCCATGCCGGCGTACAGCGACAGGGCGAGGAACAGCATGAAAGCGGTCAGGGGAACGCGGTTTCTCAGGGCCATGGATTCGGCTCCAGGACAGGGATTTTGACTATAGCAGGAATCATCGGGGGGCCTGGAAACGCCCCCAGACCTCCATCGCGTCCTCCAGTCCGGCCTGGTACAGGCGCGCCCCGTGTTCCGCTGACGCCAGTTGCGGTTCTGAACCGATGCGCCCGTCGGCGAAGCGCTTCCGATAGTCATCGGCGTCACGGATCGGCCCCCGGGGCGCCCGCTCAGGCGTCATGGGCGCCTGGCGCGCCGCTTCCGGGTAGGCATCCCAGGTGAGGGAAATCTCCGAAGGCGTCGCGTGCGAGCCTTCGGCGTCGCCGTAGAGTTCTTTCGACAGGGCGCCCACCCGGGGCCCCATGAACCAGTTGAACAGTTCCAGGACCACGCTGGATTCACCGCCCCCGAGGCTGACGTCGGCATAGAGGTCGGCGAAGGCCGCCTGCACCGTGGCGATGTTTCCGCCGTGGCCATTGAGAAACAGGAAGCGCCGGAATCCCTGGCTGGCCAGCGAAGTCACGACATCGCGGATCACGGCCATCAGCGTGGTCGGCCGCAGCGTGATGGATCCCGGGAAGCGCAGGTGATGCTGCGCCATGCCGATGCTCAGCGTCGGGGCCACCAGCACCCCCTGTTCGGCCATGCCGCCGGCAATGTGTTCCGGGCAGATCGCATCCGTCCCGATCAGGCCCGTCGGGCCGTGCTGCTCGGTCGAACCGATCGGAATCAGCACCGCGTCGCAACGCTCGAGGTAGTCGCGGATGTCGGGCCAGGTGGCGAGTTGGAGTTTCATTCAGCTCCCTTGCTGTTTCGGGGCCTGGAGTACGCGGTTGATCGATCCGCCCCGGGGGTGGGCCAGCACGGGCAGGGCGAAGGACGGACCGATCAGATCCGCCTGGAGGCTCGTGATCACGCCGTTGAGCCATTCGATGCTGACCGGAAGCCAGCTCATTGCGGCCGGGTCGTGGATGTAGGCCTCGTTGCCACCGACCCCCACGATCACGAAGGCGTGGCCGTAGCTCCCGTTTTCGCTCCGGAGGGTTGAGAACTGCACGATCGGGCCATGGGCCCGCAGCATGGACTCGAGGCTCGAAACGGTCCACCGCCTGGGGGCGACCACTGACGAGTACCGGGTGATCTCCCTCAGCGACGGGCTGATGGTGTGCTGGAAGCCGCTGCCGACGATGCGCTGGTCGATGCGCGACAACAGCCTGGAGTCGTTGGGCCTCCCCACCCCCCGAAGCACCCCCCGGGTGGGGTCGAACAGGCTTTCCAGTTGTGAGCTGTCGATCATGATGGACAGCGGCGGCACCCCGGTCTGGTACCACTCGCCGGGGCGCGGCAGGGTGAGGGTCCGGCGGGCGCGGTCCGTGAGGACGCTGCTGGGCCGTCGATCCCCGAATGCCGGAGAGTAGGAACTGGGGTTGCCTGGTGCCGAGCCGCCGGCATAGCGGAGCGTCATCCGGATCGCAGCCCACCAGCAACTCATGGGAGAGTCCTGCGATTGGTAGGGTACGTCCAGGTAGAGGGCCATGGTCGGTCGATTCGCTGCCGTCTGAACAGTATAGGCCAGCCTCACCGTGCCTTCCGGCGGGCTTCCAGGCGCCGATGAATTCGGTAGCATGTGGCCTTCAGCCTCACCGGAAATTCGCGCCATGACTTCGCAAGCCAATACCCGCCTGGGCCGCCACCCGGAGCGGGGCGGGCAGGACTTCGAAACCGCCTGCGCCATCATCGATGCGGCGCACGTTTGCCACGTGGGTTTCACCCTGGACGCGCAGCCCTACGTGATCCCCATGGCCTGCGCGCGACTGGAGCAGGAACTGCTGCTGCACGGTTCCGTGGTCTCGCGCCTGATGAAGGAGGCAAGCCAGGGGCTGCCGATCTGCGCCACCGTGACGCACCTCGACGGGCTCGTGCTGGCGCGCTCGGCCTTCCATTCGTCCATGAACTACCGCTCCGTCATGGTGTTCGGCACGGCACGGCTGGTCACGGACGCCTCGGAGAAGGCCCGCGGGCTCGACGCCCTCGTCGATCATCTCCTGCCGGGGCGGACGGCCGAAGTGCGCCCCAGCACGCGCAAGGAACTGAACGCGACCACCTTGCTGGCCCTGCCCATCGAGGTGTTCACCACCAAGATGCGGACGGGCCCGCCGGATGAACCCAGCGCCGACGTCGACGACCCGGTCTGGGCCGGCGTCATTCCCCTGAGTGTCGAGGCCGGTGCGCCGCTGGATGCGCCGAACCTGGCAGCCGGAATCCCGTTTCCCGAGCGCCTGAAGGCCCTGTAGCGCACCAGGGCCGCGACGCGCGCCAGACTTCACCCGTCCGCGCCAAGCCGTTAGACTGCCGGGCTTTGCCTTGTCCCGGTCCTGTTGCCCATGTCGTTCCAGATCTCCTTTCCCGGCCTGCTCCTCTCGGCCGCTGCCCTCCTGCTCACCGGTCCCGTAGCGGCCGAGGGTCCGCACCGATTCGATGAGCGAACGCTGGAAACGGTTCGCGGCCTGTCCGAAAAGGCCCTCGAGAGCGACCTGGCCTACGAGATCACGCGCAGCCTGACCACCGAGGTCGGCCCGCGCCTCGCGGGCACCGCCCAGGAGGCGCGCGCGCGCGAGTGGGCCGTGGCCAAGCTGACGGACCTCGGCTTCGAGAACGTGCGGGTCGAGTCCTTCGACGTCGACCTGTGGACCCGCGGACCGTCGGTGTTCGAGGAAGTGGCCATCGTGGCGCCCTTTCCCCAGCCGCTGTACGCATCGTCCCTGGGCGGCGCCGCGGCGACACCCGGCGAAGGCATCGAGGCCGAGGTGGTGTTCTTCTCCAGCTTCGACGAACTGCTGGCCTTCGATGACGCCGACGACGCCCTCGAGGGCAAGCTGGTGTTCATCAACGACCGGATGGTGGCCTCGCGCACCGGAGAAGGCTACGGCTGGGCCAACCGCAAGCGCTCGCGGGCCTGGATCCACGCCGAGGACCGCGGGGCGGTGGGGGTCCTGATCCGCTCCGTGGGCACCAGCTCACACCGATTCGCGCACACGGGCATGATGAGCCGGCTCGAGGAGCGCAAGGCGATCATTCCTGCGCTGGCGGTATCGGCGCCGGACGCCGACCAGGTAGAGCGCATCGTGGCGAGCGGTGAGACCGTGCGCATTCGCCTGCAGACCTCGGCGGGCTGGCGTGGTCCGGTCGACAGCGGCAACGTCATCGCCGAAGTCGTCGGCTCCGAGGCGCCCGAAGAGATCGTCATCATCGGCGCGCACCTCGACAGCTGGGACAACGGTACCGGCGCGCTGGATGACGGTGCAGGGGTTGGCATCGTGACCGCCGCAGCCAAACTAATCATGGACGAAGGCCGCCGCCCGCGGCGCACCATCCGCGTCGTGTTGTTCGGCGCCGAAGAGGTGGGCCTCATCGGCGCCCGCGCCTACGCCCAGGCGCGCGTCGACGACGGCACACTGGCCAATCACGTGATCGGTTCGGAGAGCGACTTCGGCGCCCGCGAAGTCTGGCAACTCGGTTCGAACGTCGCCGAGCACGCGCTCCCATATTTCGACGCGATGCACGTGCAGATGCAGCACCTGGGGATCACCCGTGGTCCCAACGAGGGAGGCGGCGGGCCGGACATGATGCCCCTGCAGCTTCAGGGCATGCCCGTGGCCCGGCTCAACCAGAACGGCGAAGACTACTTCGAATACCACCACACGCCGAATGACACCTTCGACAAGATCGTGCCGGAGGAAATGGCCCAGAACGTCGCCGCATGGGCCATGTTCACCTGGTTCCTCGCCGACACGGAGCTGAGCTTCCGCGCGACCGTCGCGGAGTAGCGCGAGCCGGCGTCAGGCGCCTGGCCGCGCCAGGGATTCAGCCCCCGGGCAAGGCAAACGCCACGATTTCATCCCCCAGCCGCGTTCCTGCGCGGGCGTGTCCGCCTGCGTAGATGACGACGTACTGGCGCCCCTCCCATTCATAGGTCATCGGCGTCGCCTGACCGCCGGCCGGCAGGCGGCCGCGCCACAATTCCTCGCCCGTCGCCACGTCGAAGGCGCGCAGGTAGTCGTCCATGGCCGCCCCGATGAACATCAGGCCGGAGGCCGTGACGATGGGCCCGCCGAAGTTCGGCGTACCGAGTTTGACGGCCGGTCCGCCGAGGTCTTCGGTGGTGCCGAGGGTCTTGCGCCAAACGATGTCGCCGCTGGCCAGGTCGATGCCCGCGATGACGCCCCAGGGCGGGGGATTGCAGGGCAGCCCCAGGGGCGACATCAGGGTCTCTCGCTTCATGCCGTAGGGGGCGCCGGTCTGCGGCGAGACTTCCTGGTCGTGGAACACTTCCCGGACGCGCTCGAATTCGCCTTCGGGAATCAGCTGGATGTGGTGGACCAGGCTGCTCATGTTCACGACCAGCAGATTGCGCGAGGGGTCGAAGGCCGCGCTGCCCCAGTTCGCGCCGCCGCCGGTGAAAGGGTTGAGCAGGGTGCCCTGCTCGGTGGGGGGCGTGAACAGTCCTTCGGCGACGGCGCCCTCAACGAGCTTGCGACAGGCGCGCCTGTCGAACCAGGTGATGCCGAACGCATCGCCCGGATCGAAGCGGTCGGGGACGACCTGGGGCGTGGCCGCGGGGTAGGGCTGGGTGGGGGAGAGCCGTTCGCCGGCCGCCCCGCCCTGGGGGACGGGCCGCTCTTCCACCGGCAGGAAGGGATCGCCCGTGTCCCGGTCGAGCACGAAGACCATCCCCGTCTTGGTGACCTGCGCCACTACGTCGTGCCGTTGACCGTCCCGAACCACGGAGTAGAGCCCGGGCTGTGAGGCCAGGTCATAGTCCCATACGTCGTGGTGAACGGTCTGGAAACCCCACACCAGGGCGCCGGTCGCGGCATCGAGGGTGACCACCGAATTGGCATGGCGGTTGTCCCCGGGACGGAGTCCACCAAAGAAATCCGGACTCGGGCTGGAGGTCGGCAGGAACACCCAGCCGCGTTCCTCGTCCACGGACAGGGGCGCCCAGACGTTGGCGTGCCCTTCGACGGGCGACTGGGACCCTTCCCAGCTGCCCGCCGCCGGATCGTCGGCGCTGCGTGGAATCGGGTCGAAGTCCCAGCGGGGTTCGCCGGTTCGCACGTCGAAGGCGCGAACCGTACCCGAAGGCGCCGCGACGCGCGCGTTGTCGCTGATGGCCGAGCCCACGATCACGGTGTTGCCGACGATGACCGGCGGCGACGTGACCTGGAACTCTCCGGGCCACAGCAATTGCATGCCGGGATCGATGCGTACCTCACCGCCATCGCCGAAGCCGGCGCATGGGGCGCCTGTTGCCGCATCGATCGCCACCAGCCGTGCGTCATTGGTGCCCATGAACAGACGATGCGCGCAGGCGCCGGGCCCGTCCGGATCCCGCCACTGGGCGAGGCCGCGGCAGACATACTGGTTGGCGGGCCGCTGCTCGAGGTCGATCTCCGGATCGAATCGCCAGCGCTCCGCCCCCGTGCCCGGGTCGATGGCGATCACCTCGTTGAAGGGCGTGCAGAAGACCAGCTGGTCGCCGGCGAGGATGGGCGTGCCTTCGCTTGCCGTGCGGTGCATCAGGCCGCCGCGCGACGCCAGGTCGCCCGTGCTGTAGCGCCAGGCGACGGACAGGCCGTCGACGTTGTCCGGCGTGATCTCGTCTGCCGCGCTGTAGCGGTGGCCCCGGGCATCGCCGCCGTAGTGGCTCCAGCCGCGGCCTGTCTCCGGGTCGGGTTCCGCCACGACGTTTGCCGTGCCGTCGATATCGAGCGAATCGGCGCCACCCATCACCCAGATCATCGAGCCGCCCAGCAGCGGCAGGCTGAGCAGGATGATGAGCACCAGGGCGATGATGAGCAGCCGCTTCATGGGATCGGCAAATCCTTCAGGAATCTCCGTTGGCGATGGGCTTCAGCCTGTCCAGGACGAGGATCAGCAGGAAATTGAGAATCGAGAGCAACAGCGCTAGTGACCACTGGCCGAAACCGACGGCCGCGCCGAGCGCGCCGGTGATCCATATCGACGCGGCGCTGGCCGTGCCGTACACATGTTCGTCATGCTTCAGAATGGCGCCGCCGCCGACGAAGCCGATTCCGGTCATCAGGCCCTGCATGATGCGGGCCATGGCATCCGGGTCGGCGTCACCGATGAAGTTGCGACCCACCAGCACGTAGGCGCAGGAACCCAGCGAAACCAGCGGAAAGGTGCGCAGACCGATCGTTCGGCTATCGGTTTCACGATTCCAGGCGACCGGCAGGGCCAGGACCGTGGCGGCCGCCAGGTGCGTCAGCCAGACGAGGTAGAGATCAATTTCGAACATGGAAACGGGTCCGTCGTCGTGATGCCCCGATTATAGCCAGACGGTCCTGGCGGCTTGTTGTAGTCTCATGGCGTGAGCAGGCGGGACGTGAACCCGCCTGGAATCCGGAAGCAGACCAAGGAGCCCGGGGACCTCGATGCGCAACCTGACAATGATCGCCCTCACGATGCTGAGCCTGGGTCTCGGCCGTCCCGCCCAGGCTGAAGCGCAGCAGACCCTCGATTCAATGTCGGGCACGGACATCGCCCGCTTCACCCAGCTGGCGATGGACTGCATTCCACAGGAGTATCCCAACAAGCTGAACCAGGTGCTGGCGGACGCCAGCCAGCTGCAGCCGCCCAAAGTGCTGCATCCCGCGTTTTACGGTTGCTACGACTGGCATTCCTCGGTGCACGGCCACTGGATGCTGGTCAAGGCGCTGAAGGCCTACGACCCGTTGCCCGGACGCGATGCCATCATTGCGCGCCTCGGGACATCGTTGACGCCGGAGCACATCGCCGCGGAGGTCGCCTATTTCGAACAGGACTCGAAGAGCTGGGAGCGCATGTACGGCTGGGCCTGGCTCTTGCAGTTGCAGAACGAGCTGCTCTCCTGGGAAGACCCCAACGGCCAGGCAATGGCGCAGGCCTTGCAGCCGCTGGCGGACTACCTGCGCGATCGGTACATGGAGTTCCTGCCGATCCAGGTCTACCCGGTGCGCACCGGTGTGCATCCCAACACCGCGTTCGGCATGTCGTTTGCCTACGACTACGCACTGACGGCCGACGACCAGGAGTTTGCGGCGCTGATCGCGTCGACGGCGCGGCGCTACTACGGTGGCGATGAGGGCTGCCCCATGGCCTGGGAACCGAGCGGGGAGGATTTCCTGTCCCCCTGTCTCGAAGAGGCGGCATTGATGTCCCGCGTGCTGCCGGCGGAGGAGTTCGCGGAGTGGCTTGCCCGGTTCCTGCCCCAACTCGATGACCTGGATGGATTCACTCCGGCCGATGTCAGTGACCGCACCGACCCGAAAATCGTCCATCTCGATGGTCTGAACCTGAGTCGCGCCTGGAACCTGTTCATCATCGCCAACCGCGTTGGCGACGATGCGCGCGCCGAGGCGCTTCGGGACAAGGCCCGGCAGCACCTCGACGCCTCGCTGCCCCATGTCACGGGCGATCACTACGTCGGTTCACACTGGCTGGGGTCGTTCGCGATCTATGCCTTGACGCGGGAGCAGTAGACCGACCACTCGCGCCGTGGCCACCTTGGGGTGGTGAAAAGGGGGTCCGAATCAGATGGGGTCCGTTGGACCCGATGGTTCACTCAGCGGGCAGGGTCCGCTGATTCGTCGAGGAACACCTCCTCGATGGCCAGGCCGAACTGTCGGGCGATGGCGAAGGCCAGTGGTAGGGAGGGGTCGTAACGGCCCGTTTCGATGGCGATGACGCTCTGGCGTGAAACGCCGAGAATTTCCGCGAGCCGGGCCTGGCTCCAGCCGCGCTCCGAACGCAACTCGCGCAGCCGGTTCCTCACCGGCTGTCCGCCATCGGCCGCCGATAGGCGGTCTCGGCGCCGCGCGCGAACAGGGCGGTGCACAGCCAGAGTTCCGGCGGGCCGAGCGCCATGATGAGAAACAGCTTGTCGAAACCGAAGGCGACGGCCAGCACACCGGCCGCGAGCACGAACCACACCGCGATCAATCCACCAGTCGCCATGGAGCGATAAAGGATCAATTGTTCGAATTCGCCCAGGGTGCGGAGCCGGCGCACGGTCGCACGGCTGATGAACAGGAATGCCAGCAGCAACAGCAGCCCCATGACGACCTGGAGGGTTTTCGACACTCCCGGAAGCACCAGTGGTGCGGCGCAGGCTGCGCTGAACATCAGGTATCCGATCAGGAACGCCAGGTCGCGCTGCCGCACCAGGGAATCCTCGTTGGGTCGAAGCGATTCTCCGAGTATCTCCAGGTCGCGCCCGAGCTTGCCGGTTCCGTTGCTCATGGCTTTCGCCTCCGCCGGTTTCATGTAAAGGACGCTTTACATTATCCCCGGCATGAAGGTATGTCAAGCGACCTTTACATAATCGTCGGTCATGCCCGACCCGATGGCGCTTCCATCCCGCTTCACCCGCCATCGAATCGAACACCGGTCTGCGCTCGAAACGCCGACTGCATTTTTTGGGTGTAGACTGGGAAGTGTCAATCTGAAAGATCGAGGAGTGGCTTCATGCAAACACTCCCACGTTTGCTCAGCATCGGGTTGGCCCTCGGCCTGGCGGCTTGCGGTGACTCAGCACCGCCACCGACCGAAAGCGCCAACACCTCTCCCGCGCCGCAACCGGCGCCGACGCCCCCGGCTTGCGAACTCGTCATGGGCTGGGACCCCTGGGAGCCCTACCAGTACGAGATTGCCGGTGGCCAGGTCTTTGGCCTGGACGTGGACCTCGCTACCGCGGTCGCCCACAACGCCGACTGCACGATCAGCTTCCAAAAGGGCAGCTGGCGTGACCTGCTGCAGCAGCTGGAGGCGGGCGACATCGACCTGCTCGCCGGCGCCACCCGCACCCCGGACCGCGAGGCCTTCGCCCACTTCACCCGGCCCTACCGCGATGAAGAATTCCTGCTGTTCGTGCGCGCGGACCGCCTGGAGGCGCTCTCCGACAAGGGGCTCGAGGAATTGATGGCCGATGGCCTGCGCCTCGGCGTCATCGAGGACTACCTGTACGGTGAGTCGCTCGCCGCCTACCAGGACGATGCGGCCCATGCGGACCAGTTCGTCTACTCCGCCATGGCCGAAACCAACATCGCGAAGCTCACCGAGGGCGAGGTCGAGGGGATCATCGAGGACAAGTACGTCGGCGCGGCCATCATCCGGCACAAGAACCTCTTTGATGAGGTCTCGACGCATCCTTTGCGCTTTTCCAACACGACGGTCAGCTTCATGGTCAGCCGGGCCGCCGTCGACCAGGACACCTTCGAGCGGATCGATTCCAGCGTGGGTGAACTGCTGGAGAGCGGCGCCGTGGCCAAGGTGCTGGCGCAGTACGGAAACCACTGAGGGTGGCCGGCCAGCGACCTGCAGGCCGGGTCCGAAAGGGTGTTACTCGATACCGTTCAGCAGTTCCCGCTTTTCAGCGGACGTACGCGGCTGCCAGGCGCCGTAGGTCGGGTTCGGCAGCATGAACCAGCGGGTTCCCCAGTCCTGGCGATGGTCGGCGGCGCGCGCCCGGTTCGACGCGCCGGGTGCGACGTTCTCCACTTCCGTGAAATCCCCGAGCTGGTCGCCGAAGAGCATCACGATGTCGTGATCGAGCGCCGCGCAGGCGCGCCGCGAGGTCTTGTCCGATGACCAGCGCCCCTCCGCCTGCTCGGCCTCGGTCAGCAGGGGCCGGCAGCGCTCCGGCGGGCGGTCGGCCCGCAGCATCAGGGTGGTGGAAGCCGTGTCGATACCGACGGACTCCAGGTTG
This sequence comes from Gammaproteobacteria bacterium, assembly GCA_030426265.1. GTDB lineage: Bacteria > Pseudomonadota > Gammaproteobacteria > Xanthomonadales > SZUA-36 > Marinihelvus. The sequence continues at coordinate 27,676 of JAUHYP010000035.1, forward strand.
GCCATCGTGTCCGCGTGCTGCGGGCAGGCATCCGACGACCCCGGCCGGGTCCGGCAGCTGCGGTTGGTGACGAAGGCGAACTGGAATCCCAGCGCCTGGCCGGTTCCGATGAAATCGACCACCCCGGGCACGGGGGCCGCGCCGCGCAGCGCGACCCAGCGGTCCCAGCTCTCGCTGTCGTAGCGCGTCCCGTCCCGCAGCATCTGGACCTGGTAGCGGGCGTTGTCGAGCACCGTCTCGTCGATGTCCATGACGATCACCCCCGCTCGTGCGGGTTCCCCTTCCCGCGAGGCGGTGACCTGCAGCAGCGCCGTGGCCGCCGAAAAAATCCCGGTGGTGACGGCGGCGTACTCGGTCGAGGTCTGCAGCCAGGTGACGGCGTCCAGGCCATCGTGTGCTGGTGCTGGTGCTGGTGCTGGCGTGGGTTCAGGTTCGGGCGTCGTCGCGCATCCGCCGGCGCCCAGGCCCAGCAGCAGCACTGCAAGTGGTCGAAGCATTCTTTTCATCAGCCGTCGCACCCCGTCGATATCGAGCCGATGAGATTAGCACGCGGATGCGGGAACGACTGGGGCAAGGTCTGATGCCCCAGTGGCGGAATGAAGGTCCGGCGTGGCGGACTATACTTTCTGTCTGCCGATCCGAAAGGCCCGGCCCCTGGCCAGCATGCACTGCGAGGGAACACCATTCGTATGGACAAGCTCAATCAATGGCTCACACTGCTGGCCAACGTCGGCGTGCTCGTCGGCCTTTTCTTCCTCGTCGCCGAGCTGAACCAGTCCAACCGCATCGCCGTGTATTCCGCGGAGAGCAACCGCACTTCGCAGTTCCTCTACATGAACACAACGCGCATCGAGCACCCGGAAATCATCGCGAAACTGATGCGGCCGGACCCCGAATTCACCGATGTCGAATGGGTCCAGGCGCTTTACACCGCCCGCCAGCAGATCAACACCTGGATCGATGCCGAGAATGCCGCCATCAACGGACTGCTCTCCGACGCGACGCACCAGGCCATGTACAACGATATCGACGTGGTGATCGCGGAGATGCCCGGCCTGATTCCGGCCTTCGAATACCTGTTTGAAGCGTACGGAGTCGACGAGCACCACCCGCTCGGAACCGTGGCCTATCTCTTCACCGCGGTCCGCGACTTCGAGCCCGTGGCTGCGGCGGTGGAATAGCCGGCTGGCTGCGCTGAGCGCAATGGTCGTCCTTGGTACATACTTGGGACAGGCCCACGACGCGGGTGCCCGCAATGATCTCACCCTACGAGCTCGCCTTTCTCGCCAACCATGCCTATCGGGAGGACGGACAGGTCCGGCCCATGTCCTACGGAGTGGATATCCCGGATGCGGACAGTTGGGGCGTGGGGATTCACAACGGAATCAGCGCGTCGTTCTTCGCCACCAAGTACCAGAAGCCCGGGGTCAGCGTGATCGCATTCCGCGGGACAGGTGGCAGGGTGGATGACCTGGCCGTCGATGTGCAGCACGCGCTGACGCGAAACTCCACCTACATCAACGCGGCCCGCGCCTTCGTGGCCCGGCATGGCGAGAGGAACACCATCGTCACCGGCCACTCGCTGGGCGGATTCATTGCCATTTCAATGGCGTTCCATTTCTCAACCCGCGTGGTTTCTTTCAACGCGCCCTGGATGATCGGGATGCTGAGCAGCGTCATCGACAACCTGGCGGCGAATCAGTCGGCCTCGTTCCAGAACTCCAGGATCATCGCATACCAGTCGTCCACCGACGTGGTGACCGGCGCCACCCAGGGGAATCGGATTCAGCACCGAAACGTGAACTACATCCAGATCGGCGCCTGTGGCTGGCACAACCTCGATCCGATCGTCGAGCAGTTCCGGCGGACCCGGCGGTACAACATCCAGTTCTGAAACTTTCCAGCCATCCAGAACGTCGAGTCAGCAAACGCCGCGGGCTACGCGATGGTTCAACAACGACAAGAGGAAAACATCATGCGCAAGCCCGAATGGAAGGGGACGTTGGCACTCTGTATGGCGGCGGTGCTCGCTGCGCCATCCATCGCCGACGAGGTTTCGAGCGGCGATGCGATCGCCCAACACCCCGAGGTGAAGGGCGCGCTGTCGCTCGTCGACGGCTGGATCGATTCGGTGCGTGACTACGATAGGGTGCCGGGCATCTCGGCCGGGTTCGTGGTCGACCAGTCACTGATCTTCTCCGAGGGCTATGGCTTTGCCAACTTGGCGGACGAAGTGCCGGCGGATGCGGACACGATCTACAGCATCTGCAGCATCAGCAAGCTGTTCACCGCCATCGGCGTCATGCAGATGCGTGACCAGGGTGAGCTGACCCTCCGGGATCCGGTGGCGGATCATCTCGACTGGTTCGACATCCGGGAGGACTACCCCGAGGCAGGGCCCGTTCGCATCGAGGGTCTGCTCACCCACTCCTCCGGCCTGCCGCGGGAATCCGATTTTCCCTACTGGGCGGGCATGGAGTTTCCCTTTCCCGACCGGGAGGCCATGATCGAGCGGGTCGGCGAGCAAACGACCCTGTACCCCGCGGACACCCGGTTTCAGTACTCCAACCTCGGCCTCGCCCTGGCCGGTGAAATCGTCCAGGAAATCGCCGGGGAATCGTACGCAGACTACGTGACCGGGCGAATTCTCGAGCCCATCGGCCTGGACGATACGCGGCCGCGCTTTCCGGACGAGTTGCATGGCACCCGGATGGCCATCGGCTACACCGGAATCGACCGCTCCCATCAGCGCAAGCCGGTACCGCCCTTCTACACACGCGCCCTCACGCCGGCGGCGGGCTTCACAAGTAACGTGAACGACCTTGCGAAGTTCGCCAGCTGGAATTTCCGCACCCTGGCCGGTGAGCCGAATGAAGTACTGGCGGCGAACACGCTACGGGAGATGCAGCGGGTGCACTGGGTGGATCCGGACTGGGAAACGACCTGGGGCCTTGGCTTCGTGGTCCGGGAGGCCGAGGGATACATCATGGTGGGGCACGGCGGCGGTTGTCCCGGCTACATCACCCAGTTCGTCATGGTGCCCAAGCACAAGTTGGCCGCCATCGCACTCACCAATGCGGGCGATGGCCCCGCCTTCCGGGTGACGATGGGTATGTTGCGCCTGCTGGGTCTGGCCCTGGAAAAAGCCATGGACGGGGGCGCGCCAACAGAAACAATGCCGGACTTCAGTCGCTACGAGGGGCGCTACGGCGGTAACGTGTGGGGCGGCGAAATGCTGATCCGGCAACTGGGCGACCAGCTCGCCGCCTTGCGCCTGCCAACCGAGAGCCCCTGGGAATACGAACTGCTGAGGCACGTCGAAGGTGACACCTTCGTGCGCGTTGAAGACGGTGAAGAACGTGAGCAGGTCGTGTTCCAGACCGACGATGACGGCCGGGTGACAGGCGTGGTGAGCCACAGCCATCACCGGACGCGACTTTAGGCATCGCGTACGCCCAGGGGCGGCTCACGCCGCCCGCCGCATTCCCACCATGCCCACGCCCATCATCAGCAGCGTCAGCAGTGCCAGCCCATACTGGCTGAGCGTCGGAATTCCCTTGTACACGTCCGGTACGGCAATGGCGCAGACGACGGCCACGGCACCGGGCGCCACATCCAGGCTGTCGCAGCTCGAAACCGCCTGGGGAAAGCCCAGGGGCGGGTTCGGTTCGGTGACGGAACAGGTCATGCCCTGCCAGGGAAAGTCCTCCACCGTGAACACCGCCGGGTTGCCCGGGCTGGCCACGGCGGTGGGTGGCGTCACGGTCCCCGCGCTACAACTCACGGAGAACTGCGAATCCGGACCGAAACCGGCCGGGTAGACCTTGCTCGCCTGGATCTCCACCGGGTCCTGGTCGTTGTGGATGACGCACACCGGCGGCGTCGTGTCGGAATCGGCAATGCCGACACCCGTGTCGGTGCAGTCGATGCCGGCCGGCGCCGCGATCTGGGTGTAGCCCGCCGGGCCGGACTCGGTGGCGGTGCAGTTGGCGGCGCCATCGAAGTAGCGCACCGTGAACGGGGCGTCGGTGAGTTCGCCCGCCTGTGCGGTGGACGGCGTGTAGGTGATCCCCGGGCCCCCGCCGGCGTCGGTGCACAAGGGTGTGACGGACACGTCCAGCGCCTCGTTGCCGTCGCTGAACTGCAGGTCGACGACGAACTCCGCCTCGGTGGGCTGGTTGGTGATCGTGCAGCTCGGAGCCGGACTCACGCCGAAGGCGACATTCAGCGCCGTGCAGTTGTTGGACTGTTCCGCGTAACCGGCCGGAACGGTTTGTGTGGCCGTGCAGTCCTCACCCGCGATCGGGTAGCCGGTGATACTGAAGTTGGCCACGCCGCCGCTGGTCATTTTGGACGCGGAATTGGTCCCCCCGTCGACCGTCGCAGTCGGGCAGGTCAACGTGA
>JAUHYP010000036.1 GCA_030426265.1 Gammaproteobacteria bacterium
CGTCCGTGGGCCCGGGCAGCCTGGCCTACGACTCGACCACGGACCGACTGATCGGGCTGGTCGCCGGCGCCGGGGACCTGTACGAAATCGACCGCACGACCGCGGCCGCCACGCTGCTGCTGGACGGTGCGTTCGTGAACAACGCCGGGCTGGCCTACGACTCGGAAGCAGACCTGTTCTGGGCCGTCGACTACAACGGCGACCTCTACACCTACGATCCCGCCGCGGGCTACGCGCGCACCACGGTGCTGTCGGGCCTGGGCAGCAATGTCGGCCTGGCATTCATCGGCGCTGCGCCGCCCCCTGCGGCGCCACCGGCGCCCGGTGGCCCCGTCATGCCCGTCCCCGCCCTGTCGCCCCTGGCGCTGCTGGCCGCACTGCTCGGGTTCATGCTGCTGGGCGCGACCCGTCTCGGACGGGCCCGGTAAGCGCTTCCACAGACAGTCCTGCTGACTGACATCGCCCGACTGCTCCTCGCCCTGGCCGTCCTGATCGGCCTGGGCTGGGCGCTGTCGGGCAACCGCCGCGCCATTCCCTGGCGCACCGTGGCCTGGGGGCTGGCGCTGCAGTTCGTGCTGGCGGTGCTGGTGCTCAAGACCGGCCCCGGGCAGGCCGTAATGGCCTACGCCAACCGCGTGGTCACCACCCTGGTGGAGATGGCCAACGTGGGCGCCGCCTTCGTGTTCGGCGAGGGCTACGCGGAGCACTGGGTGGCCTTCGCCGTGCCCAGCACCATCATCTTCTTCAGCGCGCTGACCGGCGTGCTGTTCCACCTGGGCGTGCTGCAGTGGGTGGTGCGCATGATGTCTGTGGTGATCGTGCGGCTGATGCCCGTCTCCGGCGCCGAGGCGCTGGCGGCCTGCGCCAACGTGTTCATCGGCAACACCGAGTCGCCGCTGATGATCCGGCCGTATCTCAAGAAGATGACCGAGTCGGAACTCACCACGGTGATGCTCAGCGGCTTCGCCACCATCTCCGGCGGCATGATGGCCGTGTACGTGGGCTTCGGCGCGAATGCCGGTTACCTGCTGACCGCCTCGCTGATGGCTGCACCGGCCAGCCTGATGATGGCCAAGATCCTGTGCCCCGAAACCGCCACCCCGGAAACCCTGGCCGGCCGCCGCGTGACCATGGCCAGCGAGGAAGTGAACATCCTGGCCGCCCTGTGCAACGGCGCCGGCGTCGGCGCCCGCCTGGCCATCAACGTTCTGGCGATGCTGATCGCCTTCATCTCTGTGGCCGCGCTGATCAACTTCCTGTTTGGCCTGCTGCCCGCAGTGGCCGGCGCCCCGCTGACGGTCGAGCGCATCCTGGGCTGGTGCTTCGCGCCGCTGGCCTGGCTGATCGGGGCGAACGGCACCGATGCGCTGGCTGTGGGCCAGCTGCTGGGGGTGAAGCTTTTTCTCGGGGAGTTCCTGGCCTACATCCAGCTGGGGGAGATGAAGGGGGTGATCTCGGAGAAATCGTATGCGATTGCGACGTTTGCGTTGTGCGGCTTCGGGAACTTCGTGGCGGTGGGGATCCAGATCGGGGGGATCGGGTCGCTGGTGGAGTCACGCAAGGATGATCTGGCGCGGATTGGGTTGAAGGCGATGCTGGGGGGGACGCTGGTGACGATGATGACGGCAGGGATTGCGGGGGTTTTGATTTAAATGGGTTCGAGTTGGCGCTCGCTGCGCCGAATTGGGCACGGACTAGTCGAGACCCAGCCGGGCCTTGGCCTCTTCCGCGCTCAACTCCCGACCCGCTTCGAGGTCCGCCAGTCCAGCGACTACCGCGCGCATGAAGGCCCGTTCGTCCTCGGACTTTTCGTAGTCGACCAGTGACTGCATGACTGCGACACCCCGGCCGCGACTGGTCAGCAATACCGGACGGTGGACCTCGGTCGTGTGTTTGACCACGCGCCCGGGGTTCGCCTTCAGATCGGTCAATGGAACGAGGTCTTGTGAGAATTTCACGGCCATGGTCATGCCTCGTGCAAAGTAGAGACCTGTTTTTAGCACCAGTTAACTGAGCTGACAATAGGCCTATTGACGAGCTGGGCGTCAATCAATGTCATTCGAGTGTGTCGGTATTCCATGGAATCGATGAAGGCCTTCACATTAGGTCCTTAGCCATTTTGGCAGGTGGGCTATAGCCAGAAATGTTGGAGATGTTAGCCAATTTGGCGAATGGGCTATAGCCAAGTTTGCCTGGACTGTTAGCCAATCTGGCAATTGGGCTATAGCCAGAAATGTTCAGGGAATTAGCCAGTTGGGCAGGTTGGCTTTAGCCAGATTGGTGATTGGGCTATAGCCAATTTTGTGTGGGGGGGTTAGACATTTTGGCAGGTGGGCTATAGCCATTTTTGCGCAGGGCTCGGGTCATTCCTGGGCGGATTTCACTCCGATCAAATCGACTCAGGCGCAGGGTTCCACTTCGATCTCCACGAACCTCGTCGTTGGCTCTGGAACTTCCTGGCCATGCTCCCTCATCAGCTCGATGTGATAGACCAGCGCCTCGGACAGCAGCCTGAGTGCTTCCTCTTCCGAATCACCGACTGCAACGCAGCCGGGGATGTCCGGCGCGTAGGCACCGACACTCGATGGGCCTTCTTCGATGATGACTGCGTACTTCATGGTCCGATTATAGATCTGTCTCAAGCTGTTTCAGGATCGCTTTCCACAGGCCAGTAGGTCTCAGTTGGAGACCAACGGCTGCACCCGCGCATCGATCTCGTCGCCCTTCGCCAATGCCGCACATTCCAGGTCGTAGGCGGCCTGGCGATTCATCCAGTATTCCGGCGACATGCCGAACAGCCGCCCGAGGCGCAGTGCCGTGTCCGCAGTGATGGAGCGCTGGCCCTTGATGATTTGCATGATGCGTGTCTGCGGCACGCCAAGAGCCTGGGCGGCCCGGTACTGCGTGATGCCGTGATCTTCGATCAGTTCCAGCAGGTCGACACCCGGGTGGCTCGGGGCAATGCGTTTGCCAGTTTTCATGCGAGTTTGGTTCATTTCAGTGAAAGTCCATCAGCTGCACGCTCTCGGCAAAGTTTCGAATCATCGCAAAATACTATCCCTGTGCGATAGTATCGTCCATCGAAACGAACGACAGAAACGGGTGGGGGTGGCCTGGGACGGCATGTCAAAAAAGAAGGCGCTGGCTCTAAAGCACATACGAACTTAGCTGAACTATCCAGCGGCTCACGAGTGCCGGGAAACGGCTTATGGGGATCCGGTTCTAGCACTTTTCAAAAGGCGCATGTCCAAGATATGGTGAGTGACAGAAATTCGACTAATACGTGGGAACGATTTCCTGATCAACGTCGCAGAGCTGGCCAGAAACCTAACGCTTCGCCTCTAAGCGTGGTATTCGGTCGAACCACAGGCTTTGGCGAATGGAAATGGTAGTCACTGCATCTCGGAGCAACGCTACAGACCCGCGCTTCAGTGGTTGTTGATTCAGCATCGCTTCGCCAAAGATTCACCGCATTTCTGAACCAAGGAAAAGCATCATTAATGAACGCCGAATCACAAAAGGAACTTTGGCAGCAAGCCCGAACCAGCCCTGGTGAACAGAACCAGTGAAATCCATCGAAGTCGTAGCCGCCGTCGTCACGCACAACTCCAATGTACTTTGCGTTCAGCGTGGCCCGCATAAGTTTCCGTACATTTCTAATAAGTTCGAATTCCCTGGTGGGAAGGTCGAGCCGCATGAGACTTTTGAGGAGGCGATTGAGCGGGAGATTCGAGAGGAATTAAAGCTCTCGGTGAGCGCAGGATTAGCGCTCACGCCAGTGAGCCATCGGTACCCCGATTTTTCGATCACCTTGCGTGCCTTCATGTGTGACTGTGTTGAGCCAGACAAGCTGGAGCTTACGGAGCATGTCGACTTTAAGTGGTTGCCAATTGACGAGCTTGACTCACTTGATTGGGCCGAAGCTGATATTCCGATTGTGAGAGAACTTCAGGGGTAACTAAACGATGGTTTCGAGGCGGGAGATCATCAGAAACCTCACCAGTGGTTTTCTAGACCAGAGCATCCAATCCAGCAGGGAGTATCACCCTGCGTTGCTGGCGAACAACCCAGAAAAGCAGGAGAAAGTCCTTACTACTGTCCAGGAACAGCTACTTCAGTGCGAGAGCTTTTGGGTTTCCGTTGCGTTTATCACGACCAGCGGCGTCGCTTCTCTGATCAATGTGCTCGAGCAACTTCGGGATAACAAAATTCACGGCAAGATCCTCGCGTCGCAGTATCAAAACTTTACTCACCCAGAAGCGCTGCGTCGGCTTTCACGGCTTTCAAATATCGAGCTGCGCATTTCTGTTGACCGCAATTTTCACGCCAAGGGTTATTTGTTCCGTAAGGCGGACTGTTACTCCCTGATCATCGGCAGCAGCAATCTCACAGCCAATGCGCTTTCAAAAAACGCCGAATGGAACCTAAAAGTTTCCGCGGCGCATGACAGCGCGCTAATGGAGCAAACCCTCGAAGCGTTCAAGTTCGAATTCGAACACGCGCTTCCGGTTGATCAGTCCTTTATCGATCAATATGCGGGAATCTATAAGGCTGCAGAGCAAATGAGGCTCGACAACGGAAGTTTGCCTCTTCCACCCATCTACCGCATTGCTGACACCAGCTGGAGCCCACAACATACCGATCCGACCGGGCTGATTTCTGGAGAGTTACGTCGCCCCACCTTCCCTCACATTGTCCCGAACACCATGCAGAAAGAGGCCCTGGCCAATCTGGACCGTATCCGGTCGGATGGCCATAACCGGGCCCTAATTGTTTCCGCCACAGGGACGGGGAAAACTTTCCTGGCCGCTTTCGACACCAAAGCGTTCGGCGCCAGACGCACACTGTTTGTTGTGCATCGAAGAAACATTGCCGAGGCCGCAAAGACCTCCTTCGAAACAGTTTTTGGCGAGACACGGACCACTGGCATCTACTCAGGCGCGGAACGTTCGGAAGCCGACTTTCTGTTCTGCACCATTCAAACGCTTTCCAAACCGGAACACTTGGAGCGGTTTAAGCGCGACCATTTCGACTACATCGTGATCGATGAATCGCATCGCGCCGGCGCTGATAGCTACAAGCGTGTCATCGACTACTTCAAGCCCAGGTTCCTTTTGGGAATGACTGCCACGCCAGAACGAACTGACGGATTCGACATATTCAGCCTGTTCAACCACCAGATCGCATATGAAATCCGGCTGCATCAAGCGCTGGAAGAGGAAATGCTAAGCCCGTTCCATTATTACGGCGTGACTGACCTCGCAGTCGACGACGTCGAGATTGATGAAGAGGCCGATTTCAATCGACTGACGTCTACTGAACGCGTTGAGCGCATCATCGAAAAATCTATGTTCTATGGCACCGACTCCGGTGAAACTCGAGCGCTTGTATTCTGTTCGAGGCGCGAGGAATGCGACGAACTCGCCAGGCAGTTCAATAGAAAAGACATCCCCGCGCTTTCACTGACCGGTTTAAGCAGCGAGCCTGAGCGCGATGACGCGATCCGCAGGCTCGAAAGCAACGACCACGACGAAAGGCTCGAGTATGTTTTCACGGTCGACATCTTCAATGAAGGCGTCGATATCCCAAGAGTCAACCAGGTCATCATGCTGCGCCCAACGCAGTCGGCCATCATCTTCGTTCAGCAAATGGGACGCGGACTTCGGAAGGTCAGAGGCAAGGAATACCTCACGATCATCGACTTCATTGGCAACTACAAAAACAATTTCCTGATTCCAGTCGCGCTCTACGGCGACCGCACCTACAACAAAGATCACCTCAGAAAGCTGATTAACGGGGGCAGCAGTTCAATCCCTGGCACCTCGACCATCAACTTCGACAAGATTTCCAAAGAGCGGATTTACAAAGCTATCGATGCCGCCAATATGAAGCGATTGGCCGAGCTTAAAAAGGACTATGACTTACTCAAGTTTGAACTCGGCCATCCACCTATGATGGTGGACTTTCTAGAACACGGCACTCGAGACCCATTCTTGTATGTCGAATATCAGAAATCGTTCTTCAATTTTTCAGCGCGGTACGAGGAATCACTTAAGGACAAGCTTTCAACTAAGCAGCGAGTACTGCTCGAGGCCTTTTCTAGGGAAATCAATAACGCGGTTCGTATCGAGGAAAGCCTGATCCTTAAGCTCCTCTTTGAGAATGAAACGGTGACCACATCGCATGTCATTGCCAAAACGAAGGAGCGGTACGGCTTTGGAAGCCAAGAAACGGTTGAGTCAGCGATACACGGGTTGAACCTGAGGTTTGTCCGCGCCAAGCAGAACGGGGAGATGAAACCGCTTGCCGAAATCTTTGATGTGCAGGTCACCCTTGAAGGAGTCAGGGAAGTATCGCTACATCCTGATTTTCGTTCTCATCTTTCCAATTCGACATTCGAAAAATACTTGATAGATTCCGCTGAATACTCGATTCGTAGCTTCGACGCCACCTACCGACCGGAGTTGTATCGGGACGGCTTCCAGCTCTACAGAAAATACAGCCGGAAAGATGTTTTCCGAATACTTAACTGGAAAACCAACCCTGTGGCGCAGAACGTCGGCGGCTACATCTTGAGTGAGGATGGCAGCAATTGCCCCATATTCGTCACTTACCACAAGGACGAAGACATCTCGAACTCGATCAAATACGAAGACTACTTGGTTAACCGAAACACGTTCGCCTGGATGTCTAAGTCAAACCGAACCCTTCAGAGCAACGATGTCAAAGCCATAAAACAATCAACAAAATCGGGCATGCGGATCCCACTTTTTGTTAAGAAATCTGATGACGAAGGCAACGACTTTTACTACATAGGCGACGTCGATCCAGTACAAGGCAGCTTTCAACAAACCAGAATGCTGAACGACAATGAAGAAGAGATTCCGGTGGTGAAACTGGAATTTCGGCTCAGGGATCCAGTTGAGGAGTCGATGTATCGGTATCTAACGGAAGAGCGTCTAGCGAATATCGGAGATTAACCTTTCTTTCACAATGTGAGTTATTAAGTTGGGATATTTGAATCACGATCTCAAAGCAGATTCGACCCCACTTTCTTGCCCCCAAAAACATGCTCATTGTGCCAACGTAAGAATTCCGACTTTGGTCTGTCGATCTCCGCACCGGGTGAAACGGTTAACGGTTTGCCATGATGAGCGTAATACTCTCGACCATTCTCAAACTCCTCCTTGATCCGGGAACTTACTTCGATCATCAAATCGGGAGTCACGGTCAAATAGCCACGATCGAACAGAATGTGCAGGTCCGACCGGAGCAAGAGCCCGTTGGATACGCGATTGGGCCCTTGCAGTGCAAAGGGTTTGATGTGTGATGCCTGCAGTACAGGAAGTGTTCGCTCCCCAGTAATGGCACAGCGCTTGTCGTATGCCTCGGTCACCAAAACTCGGAAAGCCCCTTGTCCGAGACGGGCTCGACTCAAGAACTCCTGGCCGTGACGCGGTGTTTCGTCCTGAACTTCTCTTGCGTCAGCGGGTAAAGGAAGCCGGGTACGGACGGCGTTCCAAAGATCCAGGCCAACACCCTGGGTCATGTCGTAACTCTTTCCCTGAACGATGTTCGGCGCCCAATCTGCTGGAATTGGAATCCAGTCCTGCTGATCTAGAAAGAAGGGCTCGGCCAGAATATTGCAGCCAATGCTCGGATCAGCTTCGAGCCGATCACTCCGACGGTACTTTGCGATGCGATCGCGAAACTCGCCCATACTGACAACGCCATTCTTCTCTCCGAAAGCTGCCCAGGCTAGTGAACAGCTCAGGACACTATGCCGAACAAAAAATCCGCCTCCTACAACGTAGTTTCTAGGGCTGTGTAGTTTGAAGAGGAACAAGCCCCCAGGCTCAAGCACACGGAATTTTCGCGCGGCACTTGGTTGCCAGAAATTCACTTCGTCGGCATCTCGAGACTTCAAAAACTTGAACCAGTCGAAATCCGTAACACCGACCCATAGTTTCATGAGTGCAACTTCCGTCGCTGAACAGCGCCTTTGGTATTCGAGTTCAATGCCTTATCAATTCTGACCAACGCTCGGCCCCAGGCCTTGACGAATGTAATCATTCGTTTGTTCGTCCACGCAATAGATATAGCACCCCTTCTGCCCACGCGTCATAAGTGTCCGATAGGTGTTCTTGATCACTCTATCTGCCAGTTCGCGAGCACGTTCCGGCTTTTCCTTCAGCATCTTCTTATAGCCATGAATCGATCGATCCTGGGATGACCTTCTCGTGGCATCGGTAACCACCACCCCGTCACGAATCACGAAATCCTCCCCGATGATCACACCCACGTAGTCCAGCTCCAACCCTTGGCACGTGTGAATGCACCCCACCTCATTCACCGAGTTGGGCGCCACGGCCCAAAGACTACTGTCGCTGGCCAGGTTCCAGCGCATCGCGAATTCATGCTCTGGGATGACAACGTCATGGATGCTCGGATCCTTTTTGCCTTTCCAGTCCCAGCAATACCCGGCAACGATGCGTGCCTTGTTGATCTCATAATTTCGCTCTGCAATAAGCCTGCGTAGCTCGTTGGGTGAATCACAGACTCGAAAGTCGTAATCGATGTCCTCGAGTGTTGTATTGGCGGTCTGTCGAATCTGCAGAACGTGGTCCACCCAGGCCAGGTAGCCATCAGATCCGTTACATCGGAACTGAGATTCGAGAGCCAGTTCGGTCACATCGGCACCGCATCGCTCCGCCCAGTTGCGAATCTCCTTCTTCTCACCGATATCCTTCAAGGTCACACGCTGATCTTCGTCGATGAAGAACACGCTGCAACGAGCTGCCTCGATGATCTCCTTGATCTGATTCTCTCCGAGGTTCTGATAGAGCCCGGATTTCTCGTTGAGTCGATGCGCTTCATCCACGATCAACACGTCCATCCCGTTGGGTGGCGCCTCCGTGTAGGCACCGGAACCCTTGAATAGATTCGTGATGTGGCTCTTGGTAAAGCTGCCTGTGAGCTTGCTCTCGTAAACGGCGCGAGGCGCTGCATTGCGCGTGACATAGTGCGCAAGGCGTTGTCGTTGGGTGAGTTCCACCAGCAGGTTGATGGCCACGACTGACTTGCCCGTACCAGGCCCGCCCTCCACGATCAGGACCTGTTTCTTATCGATCTGTGCTTTTGCAGAAAGAGCGAGTGCTGTCTCGTAGACGATCTTCTGATCATCAACCAGTTTGAAGTCCCGGTTTCCCTGCAACAGCGAAGCAAGATGATCGGCAAGATTCTTCGACGGTTTCAACTTGCCATTGTCGATTCGATACAGAATCCTGGACCGGTCGCCATGACGAATGTGGCGGGCAAGGAAATCCTGCAGCCTTCCTGCATCCCTTTTGAGGAACGCCGGTGCGAGATCCGTATGCTGTCGATAGTGCTCTGAGTTGATGACGTCGTCGCTGATGCAGTTGTGCAGGTAGGCGCAGGGCCGGAGTTGAATCTGGTCCTCCTGTACTGTCGCGTTGAAATCCCGGATCAGCGAAGCGTATGTCCACGCCTGATAACTGGGATGCAGAAGCTCTCGCTTTGCGCCGCCAACGAACGTCTCGACGACCGCATCCTTGCAACTTGCTTCAGCGGCCTCCCACTGCTTGAGCTCCACGATGACTACGGTCTCATTGCGTGATTCATCTTCGCCGGAGACGATGAAATCGACGCGCTTGGAGGTGAGCGGGATCTTGTATTCGATAGCGACTCCGGCATCTTCGGGAATGCCGGCGCCCAGAAGAGCGTTGTTCATGTACTGCAGCGAGTTCTGCCAGGACCGAACTTCTGCCTGGGCTACTGAATGCCCGGCGCGGGATCGCAGTTGCGCGAGGACTTTTTCCTCGATGACGTTGGCGAATACGTCCTGAGTGAATTCGGCACGCGTGCCGGAATAGATGATCATTGCCTGAACATCTCAGTCGTAGCTTGTGTACTTGGCTGCGCTGCCACGAACCTTGTCGGAGGGATACTTCTCACGGTTTTCGTTCATCTTCTCCTTAACCGCTCGCTCCAGGTCGATGGCAAGTTTGTCCGCCAGGCGCAAGAGATAGATCTGAACGTCGGCAATTTCTTTGGCAACGGCGCTCCTGGTCTCCGCATTCAGTTCTCCCGACTGCTCTGATGTCAGCCACTGAAAGTGTTCAAGGAGTTCTGAAGCTTCGACGCTCAGGGCCGTTGCGAGGTTCTTGGGGGAGTGGAACTGGTTCCAATCGCGTTCTTGTGCGAAGAACTCCAGTTCAGCTTGCAGGTGTTTGATGTCCACTGGTTTATTCTTGAGTCCTTCTGCAACTGTGACCTGGAAACACTACTTTCTTGAATAACGTCAATTACAACCTGAATCGTGGCTAGTGGGCTTTCAAACAAACTGGCGGGCCAGATCGGTGAATTTCTCACCTGCGCAGAACTGGGCCGACGAGGTCTTGCGGCCACGACCTTCACTGGAAATGTACCGGAATACGACCTGATCGTCTGCGATGATCGCCTGCACACCATCCCGATCCAGGTCAAAACGACCCGCAGCGAATCCTGGCCAAGTCGCGCCAATTACTGGCTGACAATCGAGTTCGATGAATCCACTGGGCAGCAAGTAAATCTTGGGCCTCAGGAAATACAAAACCCTGATCTGATCTTCGTATGCGTCGCGCTTGGTCAGGACCGACAATCGGATTGATTCTTTATCTGCCAAAAGCAGGACATTCAGCAAGTGTGTATCGAGTCATATCGCCGCTTTATGGACCCAAGGGACTGGAAACGTCCACGCAGTCCGCGCTCTTTCGATAATCGTTACCATCTAAAAGACCTTGAGGCTTTTGAAGACAACTGGACGCTGATCGAAAGTTCACTTCAGGTTGGGCAATAAACCGTCTTCCATCATCAGGCAGCCGATGACCAGTAAAAAAGTCCGTGCCAAATCAGATAGCTTTCGCAGTAGCGCCGCTGAAGTTGTCGTTTTGAATGCACTGAACAAGGAGCGCGGGTGGAACCTGGCTCAAAAGCAGCAGTTGCCTGTGATGCTCCCGACGCGGGGGCAGCCACAAATTGATGGACTCGATCTCGAGAACAGGGTGGCCGTCGAGGTTTACACCGGACTTGACCGACTGACATCTCGAGGCGCCCTTTCCCCGGGCGCAAAACGAAAGATCAGTGAAGATGCCGCCAAACTTTCCTGGTTAAAACCCTTGCTTGAAGGTGACTGGACACTAATCGTAGCGCTCACTTGCGGAGTAACACTGGACAAGTATCGCCGAACCTATCACGCCTATCTTGCAGAACGATCTGGTGTGGATTTCGTACTGGTGGAACTGGACGACCAAACTCGAGCATCGCTTGAAGCCGCAAAAATTGACTATCAAGCGGGAGTCAAAGCCTGATTCGGCGCACTTCTTGTCTGATCAAAGAGCCCATTTTGAATCTATTGCCGACCCGCAGCTCGTCGCTTGCATGCCTCATGCGGCACATCCACGCGCAACGCCCGTTCATCGTGGCACACGCACCGGTCCGAGTCTTCAGAGTAAGCGCAGCGCAGATTGCCGGGGAGAGGATCAGCCTCGGCCTTGGCCGGCATTTCCGGATTCGATTGCGCAGGGGCTTGGCTCGGGATTGAGGGTTCGGCCACTCGCCTCACCCCAGCGGACGACTGAGCCGTTTCAACGCGCTGCGCCGACTCGGTTCGCATCCCCGGATCGACCAGCGAGCGTACTTCGTCAATTGCATTCTGGATCAGCAAATAGGCCAGGAAGCCAAGCCCCACCATCAGGCCCAGTCCGACCACCTTCAGCGCGAGCGACCCCAGCACACTGAAGGCCATCGTCCTCGCCATCCGGCTCACGACGACCCCAGCGCCACGGACCCCCAGTGATGCCAGGTGCGCTCGGTCTGTAGCAGCTCCCGGCGCCAGTCGCGCCGCCTCGATGGCTTCCGCCGCCCGGGCCAGTCGCTCACGGCTCAGCAGCTCCGCAGGCCTCGAACGGATCCAGCGCAACAGCTCGACCAGTGAGAAGACGCCCTCAGGTTTGGAGGTCTTGAACTTGGCCAGGCCGGTCAGGACGACCGCGGGTTGCAACACCTCGCGCGGCAGACGGGTGACTTCCTCCAGTGCCCTGATGTGCGCTTCATTCTGTCGCAGCGGATTGGGCATCCGCACCTTGCTTCGGCCCCGGGTCCGGGTCCAGAACCGGTCGCCCGCCTGGCCGAACAGCCAACCGGAGAGATGCTTTGTCTCGAGCACGAAGATGCCGTAGCGCGACAGCACCACATGATCGATCTGCGTGGTGCCTTTGGCGACCTGCAGGGTGACATCGTTGAGCACACGGAAATCCCGCGGGTCGAGCTTGGAGCGCAGGAACTGCCGCACTTGGCGCTCGCCGACGGCGCCCTTGAAGGCTGACGACCTCACCAATGCGGCCAGAAAAGCCAGGACCAGGACAGTGACAAGCACCAATACGATGATTGGTACCGCCATGATCATCAGCGCTTCAATTCACGAGTGGTCAAGGTTGTCCTTCAAATAGGCATCCGTAGTCTGGGCCAATTGCTGTATGAAGAAGATGGCACGGCGGAGTTCATCCCTTGTAATTGCATGGGGCGTCGGTGGCGCACCGTTTAGCAAGGGTCGCGATGAACGATGAGTGATCTCACCGCGCTTCTTGACGAGCAGGGCCAGACGCATGCGTGCTGTTTCGGGATCGCATTGATTCCAGGACCAGCCCTCGGTGACATCCACGCCAACATACTTCTTGAACATGAAACTCACGCGCTGCGTGCTCGGCGTATGAAAGGTTTTCAGGTCGGTCTCGAGGGATTCCTCGTAAAAGGCCGCCAGTGGCAAATCATCGGCCGAACCTTGTGTGACCTGTTTTGCCGCCTCCCTGAGTCGGTCCTCGAAGTAAGTCTCCAGCGCGGTGAAAGCCATCACGAGGCTGGCGCGCTTGAGCACCTCGATTTCCGGGGGTGGCGGATGCGTGTTGAGTGCATCAAAGTGATTGCACAGGTCGATGGCGTCCTGGATGGCGTGTTCGAAAGTCTGGAGAGCTTCGGAGGTCATTTGGGCTGTTGTCGTGGACCGAAGGACGTTTCGCAACCATCGTAGAGCTTCCTGGATCAGTCAAGCTGTAAAGCGGCTTACAGAGCATGTTCAGAGAATCTCTTTGCTTGCAAACCCAGCTCGCCGCTCCAGAATGAGATTGACAGCGACTCGCGATGGCGCCCACCCCCCACCTTGTATACGATGCCCCACCCCTCCCACACACCCGCCTGACCCCCCATGCCCCTCCTCCGCCTCGACAACGCCTCCCTCCACTACGGCACCCTCACGCTGCTCGATGGCGTGAGCTTCGACATCCGCCGCGGCGAGAAGATCGGCCTGCTGGGGCGCAACGGCGCGGGCAAGACCACGCTGCTCAATGTGCTGGCCGGCAAGATCCAGCCCGATACCGGTGAGCGCTGGTTGCGCCCCGGCACGCGCGTGGCCTGGCTGCGGCAGGCGCTGCCGGAGGCCAACGACGAGACGGTGTATGACGTGGTGGCGGGTGGATTGCCCGAAGCCGGTGCGCTGCTGGCCCGTTACCATCACCTACTGCATGACGGGGACGCCACCGGCGAGGGCCCCGACCTCGAGGCCCTGGCCCACGTGCAGGAGCAGCTCGAGGCGGTCGACGGCTGGACCCTGCAGACCCGGGTGGAGACCACGCTCAGCCAGCTGGAGCTCGATGGCGATGCGCGCATGGCCTCGCTGTCCGGGGGCTGGCGACGTCGCGTGGCGCTGGCCCATGCGCTGGTCAGCGAGCCGGACATCCTGCTGCTGGACGAGCCCACCAACCACCTGGACATCCCGGCCATCGAGTGGCTGGAGGAACAGTTGGAACGCTTCCAGGGCGCCATCGTGCTCATCACCCACGACCGGCGCTTCCTGCAGAACGTGGCCGGCATCATGGCCGAGCTGGACCGCGGCCACCTGACCGTCTGGTCCGGCAAGGGCGGTTATGCCGGCTTCCTGCGCCACCGCGAGGAGCAACTCGCCGCCGAGGAGAAGGCGAATGCTTTGTTCGACAAGAAGCTGGCCCAGGAAGAGCAGTGGATCCGCCAGGGCATCAAGGCCCGGCGCACCCGCAACGAGGGCCGGGTGCGCGCGCTGAAAGCCATGCGCGACGAACGCAGCCAGCGCCGCGAGCGGCAGGGGCGGGCGGACTTCGCCGTGGAGGACGCGGCCGCCTCGGGCAAGATCGTCGCGGAGCTGACCGACGTGACGAAGTCCTTCCCAGGCACCAATGAGGGCGACCCGCGCCGCACCGTCATCCGTGACTTCTCCACCCTGGTGCGACGCGGCGATCGCATCGGCATTGTCGGCGCCAACGGCGCGGGCAAGTCCACCCTGGTCAAGCTGCTGCTGGGCGAACTGGAGCCCGACAGCGGCAGCGTCCGCCTGGGCACCCGCCTGGAGGTGGCCTACTCCGACCAGCTGCGCGGCGCCCTCGACCCGGACAAATCCCTGATGGACAACGTCTGCGGCGGCAGCGACTTCATCGAGATCAATGGCCGGCGCAAGCACGCCATCAGCTACCTGGGCGATTTCCTGTTCGCCCCCGACCGCGCCCGGCAACCGGTGGGCTCGCTGTCCGGCGGCGAGCAGAACCGCGCCGTGCTGGCCCGCCTGTTCAGCCGCCCGGCCAACCTGCTGGTGCTGGACGAGCCCACCAACGACCTCGACATGGAGACCCTCGAACTGCTGGAGGAGATCCTGCTGGACTTCGCCGGTACCGTGCTGCTGGTCAGCCACGACCGCGACTTCATGGACAACGTGGTCACCAGCCTGATGGTGCTGGACGGCCACGGCAACGTGGACGAGCGCGTGGGCTCGTACTCGGACTGGGAGCGCAGCGGCGGACGCCTGTCGAAGCTGACACCCCAATCGGGATCACCGGGGTCAGAGTCAGGGGACAGAGTCAGCCAGCCCGAGAGCGGCCCGTCACCCAGCACCCCCACTCTGTCCCCTGACTCTGACCCCAAGGCTCCCAGTAAGCCGGCAAAACCCACCAAACAAAAACTCACCTACAAACTCCAGCGCGAACTGGACCAACTACCGGCCCTCATCGAAAAGCTGGAACAGCAACAGGCCGAGATCGAGCGCAAGATGGCCGCGCCCGGCTTCTTCGAGAGCGACCCCAAGGCCGTGCGCGCCACCACCGACCAGCACGCCGAACTGCGGGCCCAACTAGAGAAGGCCTACGCCCGATGGGGCGAACTGGAAGAAGGCTGAACCTCAACGCCACGGGCGCCATCGGCCCTGACCCCGGCGACCCCACCGTTTAAACTCCACCGGTGAGCGAGCCCCCCCACCAGCCCCACTCCCACCACGACAATCCCGTCCTCGGCATGGCCGCGGCGATGGCGGCGTTCTTCTTCTTCACGCTGATGAACGTGTTCGCCAAGCTGCTCTCGGAAAACCACTCCGTCATCGAGATCGCCTTCTGGCGCAACGCGGTGGGCGTGCTGCCGTTCCTGGCGATGGTGTTCATCATGGGCAAGCGCGAGCTGCTGGTGATGCGCTCGCGCCCCGGCTTCATCGTGCTGCGCGCCGTGCTGGGCACGGTCAGCCTGGCGGTCACCTTCTGGGCCTTCTCGCTGATGCCCATGGCGGACACCACGGTGCTGATGTTCACCTCGTCCCTGTTCATCCCCATCCTGGGCATCCTGATCCTGAAGGAGTCGGTGGGGCCGTGGCGCTGGGGGGCCATCCTGGTGGGCTTCCTGGGCGTGGCGGTCATGGCCCAGCCCTCGGGCCAGGTGCCGCTGCTGGGCGTGGCCGTGGCCCTGGGCGCCTCGTTGATGCACGCAACTTTGCAGATTATCCTGCGCTACCTCGGCGGCTTCGAGCGGCCCGAGACGGTCACGCTGTATTTCTTCCTGATCGGCGCGGTGGTCTCGGCGCTGCCCATGCCCTGGGTCGGGCGCATGCCCACCCTGGACGAGCTGCCCCTGCTGCTGGGCGTCGGCCTGACCGGCGCGGCGGCCCAGTTCTTCCTGTCCAACGCCTTCAAGCGCGCCCAGGCCGCGGTGGTCACCGTGTTCAACTACTCCGGCATCGTCTGGGCCACGCTGTTCGGCTGGCTGATCTGGGACGAGTGGCCGCTGCCCGTGGTCATCGTCGGCGCCGCCATCGTCATCGGCTCCAACGCCGTGGTCATCTGGCGCGAGTCGCGGCTGCGGAAGATCACGGGGGATCGGGTGCGGGCGAAGCTTTAAAGGCACCAGATTGTTTGGCTGTTACCCGCTGACTGCCAATGGCTCGATGTCGCGCTCGATGGCCTGGGTGGCGATGGTTTGCAAGTCGTAACGAACCTGCAGGTTGAGCCAGAACTCAGGGGTCGTACCGAAAAATCGAGCCAGGCGCAGCGCCGTGTCGGTGGAGACCGACCGCTGGCCATTGACGATGGACGTGACCCGGTTGGTCGGTATCTTCAGGGCCTTGGCCAGCGCGTAGGCCGACAGGTCATACTCGTCGAGAAACTCTGCTTTCAGGATTTCGCCGGGATGGATCGGGGCACGTTTCATGACGATCTTCGTTCCTCAGTGGTAGTCGACGATCTCTACCTGGTAAGCATCACCACTTCGCCAGACAAAGCAGATTCTGTACTGATCATTGATGCGGATGCTGTGCTGCCCCTGGCGATCACCAACCAGCTTCTCGAGCCGGTTACCGGGTGGCGCCCGCAAATCCCTGACCTCGGTAGCAGCATCTAGCATCAAGAGTTTGCGTTGCGCCCTATTTAAGAGGGCCAGGGGAAGTAGCCGAGGACTTCCACCATCAAAAATCGCTTTGGTGCGCTTACAAGCCCAGGTTCTGATAGCCACCTGGTTATTCTCCCTTCGGAAAGCATTATGTCTCGCGTAACTATGTACGTCAAACGTAACGCTTAGGATCGAGCGGTTGTGAGACCCAGTCTGAACTTCCAATCAGAAGCCAGGCAATGGCGCCATGGGCACTCGAAGGGTAGGTAATGCACCTACCCAAACCGATCAGTGACAGGAGTGACTACCGCCCAAACGCCACCCGGTCCAAACACGCCTCCCGCTCACTCCGATCAGCAATCTTCACACACTCGTTCTGCAGGCTGGCCCGCTCGGCGGGCGTCGGGGTGGGGTGAGGATCATCCGGCGTCGTGGTGCAGGACGCGAGGCCCGCCGCCAGGGCGAACGCGCACAACGCCTGGCGCGCCAACCGGGTCACTGATCGCCGGGAACTAGCCGACCCGCGGCTGCAGCCCGCGGCACCCGAACGGCGTGAAAGAAAGAAACGCTCGAACCTCATCGATCAACTCCCATTCCAGGAAATCCAACAGACCCCAAGTCTAGCCCGCCACACACCAAACCACGCACCTGACCCTCCCCACCCCCAAATTCTGCATTAAGGACTGAGCCACGCATCAATTCCTGCGTGCGCCTGGACTGTCCTGGAGGAGGGAGTCATGTTTCGCACGTTCGCCAAAGCCGCTTTAGTCGCCGCCCTGCTGCTCCCGTCGGTCGTTACCGGCAAGGAGCGCACCGACCCGCTCGATCCCGCCACGGGCGAGCCCTACGTGTTCACCACCCGGGCGGCGGCGACACAGTCCGCCGAGACGCTGGCGAAGGTCTGCCAGTACGCGCTCGGGGCCGCGCACAACCTCGCCTTCGGGGCGGCCCTGGTGCCGACGGACCCGTTCACCGGCGAGGCGCTGAACCTCACCACCTGGCTGCTCAACCTCTCCCTCAAGGCCTGCCCACCGACGCTGACGCTGCCGAAGGACCTCGAGTACCAGCCCTTGCCCGGCGTGTGCTTCGCCGACGTCGAGCGCCCGGCCAAGCGCGGCCGCGCCTCCAACGTGCTGGGCGTCCAGCTGGCGGTCAACCCCGAGGGCAACGAGTGGGGCCCCAGCGGCCGGCCCTCCGTGTTCTCCTGGAACACCGACGTGGTCGTCACCACGCGCTTCCAGCCCGACACCGCCACCGGCGAACTGCGCAACCTGGGCGATGGCGTCTACCGCTTCCCCACCGGCCTGCACGAGGAGGTCTACGCGGCCGAGAACTACGCCTCGTTCTGGGACTACCTCTACATTCCCAGCCTGCCGTTTCCAAAGGGCGCCGAGAAGGTCTTCGGCAAGACCGGCGCCAGGATCGTCGAATTCGCCCTCAACGTCGCCATCGCGGCCGGGCTGATCACCGCCAGCCTGACCATCGACGCTTTCGCCTTCGCCGACACGCCCACCGGCAGCATCAACCAGCAGCTGCGCGAGATCGCCGTGCTCGACTCCGTGGCGCCCACCGCCACGGTCACACAGCGCGATTTCACCATGGAGGCCCTGGAACTGGGCGGCGCGTCCATCCTGGGCATCACGCCGCAGGGCGGCAGCAACCTCGACCTGCTGCGCTCGGGCTTCACCGTCCAGGACGACTGTGACCCGGAGGTCGAACTCACCGGCCCCTTCCCGCCCTTCTGGCCCATCGGCGAGACCACCACGGTCTCCTGGACGGCCCGCGACGAAGGACCCAACGAACAGCGCCGGGCCAACACCACCGTCATCGACCAGCGCGTCACCGTGGTCGACACCCTGGCGCCCACCGTGCTGGCGGCGCCCTCGCTGGTCGTCGAGGCCGACGGCGACAGCGCCGTGGTGCGCCTGCAGCCGCCGCGCGTGTTCGACTTCGGCGACGCCGACCCCACCATCGAGCTCGAAGGCCAACTGCCCCCGGAAACCCTCGAACTGCCGCTGGGCCAGAACCTGCTGGAATGGCGCGCCACCGACGATTTCGGCAACTTCGGCACCGACTTCCAGCTGATCAACGTCAAGCAGGCCGGCACCAACAACGCGCCCACCGCGCAGTCGCGCAACGCCACCGCCCGCACCTTCGTCCCCCAGGAGATCATCCTGCGCGGCGATGACCCGGACGCCGACCCGCTGGACTTCCGCATCGAGCAGTTCCCGCCCGGCGGCGGCTTCGAGGCGCCCCTGCTGCCGTATTTCATCGAGGATTTCCGCGGCAACTTCGAAGCGAAAAGCACCTGCGCCGCCGACCGCCCGTGGAGCGAGCTCGCCAACCCCGACCACGTCCTGATCACCGACGAGGGCCGCAGCTACGTGGTCGACTGCCACGGCAGCGAGTCGCGCATGGTGGTGTTCGACGCGGACCGCAACGTGCTGGCCGGCCGCGCCCTGGAGAAGAACAGCTCCCTGGCCAACGGCGTCTACTTCGTGCCCGGGCGCAACATCATTCTCTACACCGGCCAGAACGGGCCCGCCGGCGTGCGCCTGTACCTGCTCGACCCCGACACCCTGGAGGTCATCCGCCGCTACCGCCACGCCAACCCGCCCAGCCTCTACTCGGGCCTGTCCAGCTTCCTGGTCAACGAGTACGACCTGATGTTCCTGCCCGACGGCCTGGGCAACGTGCGCGTGCTGGACCTGCACGAGTCCGAGCAGGATGCGGCCAGCGGCGACTGGATCTTCCCCGAGCCCGTGGCCGAGTTCCGCATCGACCCTCTGGAAACCGCCGGCGGCGGCTTCACCGTGGCCCGCGACATGGTCCTGAATCACCACAACGAGATCATCTTCGTCACCGAGGGCCGGGTGCACCGCATGAGCCCCAGCACCCGCGCGGCCGACGGCACGCCCCTCATCGGCGAGATGGAAGGCTGGATCGGCGCCTGCGTCTCCGGCGAGGGCTGCGACCCCGAACGCCAGGCCAGCCGCGGCTTCTCCTGCATCACGGGCGTGACCTGCCAGACCGGTGATGCGCTCTACTTCGGCGACGGGCCCGGCCAGTTCAGCCAGAGCATGTCCGCCTCCATCGACCGCCGCAACAACATCTACGTGGCCGACTGGGCCAACGCCCGCGTGCAGCGGTTCACCGATGACGGCGTGTTCGGCGGCGAGGCGGTCAGCGTCTGCCCGCCCGAGCAGCGCTGCTTCCTTCTGGGCGACTTCGGCCGCCCCAGCAGCGTGGCGGTCAACAGCCGCAACCTGTACGTCTTCGACAAGGCCACCGACGTCATCCACGTGTTCGAGACCAGCGTGATCGAGCCTATCGACGACACCACTGCGCGCGTGGTCTACACCGCCAACGACGGCTTCACCGGCGAAGACGTGTTCACCTTCTCCTCCACCGACGGCCTGGCGCGCAGCGAGCCGGCCACGGTGCGCATCGACGTCTCGCGGCAGTTCCGCCCGCCCGTGGCCGACCGCATCTTCCGCGCCGGCGACGAGGACGTGCCGCTGCCCGTGCGCCTGTCCGGCACCGACCCCGATGGCGCGGTCGACCTGCCGCTCAGCTACCAGCTGCTCAGCCAGCCGGAGATCGGCACGCTCAGCGGCACGCCGCCCGAGCTCACCTACACCGGCCCCGAGCACTGGTACGGCGAGACCTCCTTCACCTTCCGCGTGTCCGACGGGCGCGACTGGTCGGCCCCCGAGACCGTCACCCTGCGCATCGACCCGGTCAACGACGCCCCGAAGCTCCAGTTCCTGTCCGTCGACACCGACGACCCGGACACCGCCGCCATCGAGGTCACGGCCGGCTACCCCGCCACCTTCCAGTTCCACTACAGCGACGTGGACGACGTGGACCTGCACCGCTTCGACGTCAACTGGCGCCTGCAGGGCGGCACCGGCCGCATCGAGAGCGACGTGGTCACCCCCACCGTCGACAACGCCAGCCCGCTGCTGGTGGCGCGGCCCAACGAGGGCGACATCGCCGCCACCTTCACCTTCCCGGAAGTCTTCGGCGAGGAAACCGTCCTGGCCTGCCTGTCCGACAACGTCGTACTGGACGACCAGGTCAAGTACGACTCGACCACCACCCTGGAACATTGCATCGAGGTGGAAGTGACCCACGCGCCGCGGCCGGAGCTCGACACCGAGATCCTGTCGGCCCAGGTCGTGGCCGGCCAGTACGACCGCGCCATCATCCGCGGCGTGGTGACCAACCGGCCGCCCGAGTCGTCCCTGCCCGGCACCACGGCCGAGGACGTCGAGCTGGAACTGCACATCGACGGCCAGGTGTTCAGCAACTTCGCCGCCACCATCGCGCCCGAAGGCTTCCTGGACATCGCCGCGCAGGTGGACGTGTCGCGCATGAAGGTCGGCGACACCGTGGCCGTGGAGGTCTTCGCCCGCAACTCGAACGGCGACGTCCACTCACCCAGCCTGGCCAGCCGCGAGATCGTCATCGGCCCGCCCGGGGACATCGTGGTCAACGCCTCGGAAGGCAGCGAGAGCGCCTGCGCCTTCGAATGCCCCAAAGACGCCACCAGCTGCCCGGCCGCGGAAACGCAGGCCCTGTGCACCCTGAGCGATGCATTGGCCCTGTCGGCCAGCGCGCCGCAGGACGCGGCCAACCCCGTGCTGGTGCTGGCCCCCGGCCTGGTCATGCTCGACGAGGAGCACGCGGGCCTGCCCATCGACGGCGCCGTGGACATCGTCGGCCTGGGCGCCGGGCGCACCACCATCAGTGGCTCCGGGCGCTTCCCGCTGTTCGACATCAACGGCCCGGCCGTGCGCATCCGCGACGTCTCGCTGGCCGGCGGCCTGACCAACGAAGGCGAAGGGGAGATCGGCGGGCCCGGTAGCGCCGTCATCGATGTCGCGCCCGGCGCGCGCCTGGAACTCGACCGCGTGGTCGTGGCCGGCCACGCGGGCCAGACCCTGCTGCGCTCGGGCGGCGACCTCGCCCTGCGCCAGGTGGCCTTCGAGGGCAATTTCATGGAGCGCTACCTGGTGGAAGTCAGTGGCGGCCCGGTCACGATGGAGAACGTCTCGCTGCTGGACAACGACCTGGCCGAGGCCGACAGCCTCGGGCTGGTCGGCAACCTGTCCGGCGTGATCGAGATGAACCACGTCACCGCCGCCGGCAACAGCGCCCCGGTGCTGTACTCGCAGGGCGGCGCGGGTTTCATGTCCATCTCCGGCAGCGTGCTGGACGGCAACGGCGGCCCCGTGTGCCGCATCGCCGGCGGCCCGGACCCGACGCTGGAAGGCATGAACGCCTTCTCGGCGGACTCCGGCTGCGGCACGCCCGGCATCACGCTGCAGCCCGGGCACCTGGCGCTCTCGCGGTCCGCCGACGGCGCCCGCGTGCGGGTGCCGGCCCTGGGCAGCCCGTTGGTCGACGCCCTCGACGCCCGCGACTGTCCCGACGTGGACGTGCTGGGCCTGGTGCGCCCACTGGACGGGGACGGCAATGGTTCCGCGCGCTGCGACCTCGGCGCGGTCGAGCGCCTGCCCGCCCGGCTGCTGTCCAGCGTGACCTACGACAGCACCGCCTCGGGCGACGGCTTCTACCTGGTGGCCGACGGCAACAACCTCTCCGCCGCCTTCTTCGGCTACAGCGGCGAGGGCGAGGCCATGTGGCTGGTGGGCAATGCGCCGCTGTCCTCGCTGCAGCCCACGCTGGGCGGCGAGTTCACGCTCGACCTGCAGGAATCCGGCACCCGCGGCGCCTTCAACGCCCCGCAGGACCCGGGCGCCGACCCGCTGGAGCCCTGGGGCCGGCTGACCTTCCGCTTCGACGACTGCAACCGCGGCACCGCCGTGCTGGACGGCGTCCACGGCAACAAGGTCATGAACCTCGACCCGCTGGTCACCGCCGGCAGCTGCCGCGCCGAGAACGCGCCCGATCGCTCACCCGCGGGCATCGAAGCGCCCCGACTGTCCGCCGTGTTCTACGACGCCTCCGCCTCGGGCGACGGCTTCTACCTGGTGGACAACGGCCAGAACGTGTCCGTGGCTTTCTTCGGCTACGGCTCGAACGGCGACCCGCTGTGGCTGGTGGGCGCGGTGCCGCGCAGCGCGTTCGGCTCGACCTTCGGGGAGACCGTGGTCTTCGACGTGACCGAACCGGGCCCCGGCGGCGCCTTCCAGTCGCCCCAGGATCCGGGCGCCGAGCCGCTGCCCGCGTGGGGCACGCTGTCCATCACCCTGGATGGCTGCCGCCGCGGCACGGGCGTGCTCTCCGGCGCCGACGGCGACAAGACCATGAACCTGACCGCACTGGTCACGACGGGCGCCTGCGGCTTGTAACAGACTGTGTGGGGGGAGAGGTGCCGGCGGTTCCCGCTGATCCGCCGGCACCTTTTTTGTGCGTCATTCGCGACGCCCGACCACGCAAGCAACGGCGTCGCACACCGGGCTTCAAGCCGACGGCTCACCCGCAGATGCTCTCGCACACACCTCGCCCTGCAGTTCGGGCCGCTTGCCGGTCTTGCCGGCGTAGAACGCACGGATGTGCTCGAAGTCCGCCTCGAGGTCGTCGCCGGGATGGAACGGCGGGCTGACGACGATCTCCTTGCGGCCGTAATCAAGCGTGGCCATCACGATGGGAACCCCGGCGCCGCGCGCGATGCGCCAGAAGCCGGTCTTCCAGTGCGGCGCCTTACCGCGAGTGCCTTCCGGGGTCATGGCCAGCACCAGGCGGTCGGCCTCGGCGAAGCGCTGCGAGACCTGGTCCACGAGATCACCCGCGTTGTGGCGGTAAACCGGAATGCCGCCGAGCCACCGCATGAACCAACCGAACGGCCCCTCGAACAGGCTGTGCTTGCCCAGGAAGTGCACGTCGAGACCCAGCGCCACGTTGGCCGCGTAGCCGACGGGAAAGTCCCAGTTGCTGGTGTGCGGCGCCACGATCAGCACGTAGCGCGACGTGCCCGGGTCGCTGAAGCGCAAACGCCACCCGAACAGGCGCAACAGGAAACGGGCCAGGGCCTTCATCGACGGGTTCCGGGTGGGGGGAGGGCCAGCTTACCGCCATTCGGCGGCGAATGGCGCGTACTCAGCCTGGAGCGAGCCCAAGCACCAGGTTCAGGCCGTCGCCCACCCGCGCCATGAGCGTGGCCGGCAGGGCGCTGACGCGCTCCGTCATCAGGCGGCGGTCCAGGGTCACGAGTTGTGACACGTTGACCACGGATGCTTTTCCCAGCCCGGAGGCGCCCCGTGCGAGGCGCACATTGCCCGGGGCCGCTTCCAGCGCCAGGTTCGAAGTGATGACGGCGACGATCACCGTTGCGATGCGGCTGTCATTGAAGGCATTGGACTGGACCACCAGCACCGGGCGGCGATAGCCCGGACCGGACCCCGTCGGGGCGGGCAGGCTGGCCCACCAGACCTCACCACGCTTCATCGTCGACGAGATCTGCCTGGGCGCGCTGGAAGCCCTGATCGAGTTCGCTGGGCAGCCCGGCGTAGACGGCATCCAGCTTTTCGGTCACGAATCCAGGGCCGTGCTCGGCCAGGTAGGCCTGCAGCGCTTCGGCATACAGTTGGCTGCGCGGAATGGCCCGCGACTCCGCCAGGCGTTCGGCGGCTTCGAACACCGGATCGGGAATGGAAACAGCGATTTTCATGGGCACAGGGTAATACCCGGGTATGACCACTGACAAGCCATGGTATCGACGCGAATGTCCCGCCGCTAAATCTGGAATACCCGGCTCCTTGCAGGAGATCGGAGGCCTATGTCCTACCCCAGGCCGTAAGGCTGGCGGTCGTAGGGTCCGCGCACCGAACCCATGACGGGGCCGGTACGGTTGCCCGACCCGGGCCGGGTGAGGTCCAGGCTGGCGGTGGGATCGGCACGGATGGTGCCGCCGGGCGGGTCATAGGAGGGGTGGTCGGTATGGCGCTGCAGCCACGCCAGCCAGGCGTTCATGCGTTCGAGGATGTCCTGCAGGTTGCGACGCAGGCGGAGGGCGGCATCGGGGTTGTTGTGGCTTTCCTGCAGGCACACCTGGCCGATCCAGTAGTTCAGCCGGTGCTCGTCGTCGGTGGCGCGCCGGTAGGCCTCGGCCCCGTCGAACACCGCGCGCAGGGCCGAGATGATGACGCCGATGACGTTGGCCCGGGCGCCGAAGGCCGCGCCGACGGCCTGGTCTTCGGCGTAGTTCTGGGCGAATCCGCTGGCGTCCGAAGGCGGCAGCAGGCTCGCCCCGAAGGCGCCCAGGGCCGCCTCGCCCGGGTTGCGGACGCCGGCGATCTCCCGGTCCGAGAGCTGCATGGCGCGCAACATCACGCGCTGGTAGAGCTGGGCTTCCTCGTTGGTCACGCCACGCGGTGCCGGGTCGCCGGCCTCCGCGGCGGCGCGTTCCACCACCGTGGCCGGGTCCGGGCTGGCCGCGCGGATGCGCGCGCCGATGGCGCGCAGCTCGCGGACGGGGAAACCGTTCGCGCGCGAGGCCAGCTCGCGCTCCGCCTCGCTGACATCGTCCTGCATGCGGCGGTAACGAAAACCCAGTTCACTGATGATGCGGATGCCGATACGGGTCTGGCGGGCGGCGAGAATCGCCTTCCACAGCGTGATCCGCTGGTCGTGCGACAGCTCGTGGTAGGCATCGCGGTTGTCGCTCGCCACCAGCGAGCTGGCGGCCTCGCCCAGTTCGCGCCCCGCTTCCGCCACGTTGCGCTGCCAGCTCTCGGTGTCCAGGCCGCGCGATATGTCCATGAAGCCGGTGGCCTGCAACAGCCGCCAGGCCCGGTTCGCGGACTGGATGATTCCGTCGGTTCTCGCCATGAATGTTCCTCCCAGGATGTCCTGAGCATAGCCAAGCCCGGGGCCGGCCGCTGTGACGCGGCTCACTCACCTTGCGGAATGCCTCGGGCCCGGGTGGCGGGCTCGCGCAACCCACCAGCGGATCCTTGGCGCGAAGCGCGGTCTCAGTTCGGCGGCGGGGCGGTCTCCGGCGGCCAGGTCATGGGCACCTGCTGCTGCGGATTGAACACGCGCCGCGGTCCGTTCGCCGGATAGGCGCGGGCCGCCGCCGCGATTTCTTCGGCGCTCAGGTGTTCGCTGGGCAGCAGGCGCAACACGTCCAGGCCACGGGTGATTTCCGTGCCGTAGATCAGGCCTTCGTAGAAGTACACCGACCAGAAGCCGCCGGTGACCAGCACGTCGTCGAAGACGGGACCACGGTCGAAGTAGGCGATCTCGACGGGGTTGGCGGAGTCCGTGAAGTCGATCACCGAGATGCCGCCCTGGTACCAGGCCTGCACGAACAGGTCGCGGCCGGGCACCGGGATGATCGAGCCGTTGTGGGCCACGCAGTTCTCGGTATCGGTCTGCGGCGCGGGCATCTTGTAGTGGCTGCGGAACTCGAGCTTGCCGTCGACGATGTCGTAGATGGCGTTCGCGCCCCAGGTCAGCGGATCCCAGGCGCGGCAGCGCGGCCGTGAGCCGCCGCCCCACTCGTCGGTGAAGATGACCTTGGTGCCGTCGTTGTTGAAGGTGGCCGAGTGCCAGTAGGCAAAGCCCGTGTCGGTGACTGCGTCCAGGCGCTTCGGCGCGCGCGGGTCGGAGATGTCGAACAGGATGCCGTTGCCCGAGCAGGCGCCGGCGGCCAGGTTCAGGGACGGAAACACGGTGATGTCGTGGCACTCGTCGGTCGGTTTGGTCTCCTGCGTGTCGTCGCCGTGGTCGCCGCCGCGCCACAGGCCGGCCAGGGTGCCGGTCTCGGGGTCGGCGAACACCGCGGGGCTGTCGACAATGCGCGCCTGCGACGGGTCGGCGACCGGGATCTCGATCACGTCGATGCGAAACAGCGCCGTGCGTTCGTCGCCGGGAATCTCGTCCACGCAGCCGGGCAGCTCTTCCTCGTCGCGCACGGTGGAGGTGCCGGAGTTGTACACGATGATGATGCCGTCCTCGTCCGGGCCGGACACCACCGAGTGGGTGTGCGAGCCGCGGCAGGTCTGCACCGCGCCCACCTGCACGGGCCGCTCCAGGTCGCTGATGTCGAAGATGCGCAGGCCGCGGAAGCGTTCCGGGTCGGGATCGGTGCCCACGCCCTGCAGGCCGCAATCAAGGCGCCCGCGGGTCTGTTCCACCGACATGACCAGCAGGTCGCCGACGATGGACACGTCGCCCTGGCCGCCGGGGCAGACCACCGACGAGATCAGCGCCGGCACGCCGTCTTCGCCCAGGCGGTAGATGTTGAAACCGTGATAGCTGCCGGCGACCAGGATGTCGTCGCGGAAGGCCATATCGGTGTTGGAGAAGCTGAGCATCGGGTAGCGGCGCTCCTTGGCGCTGGCTTCGATGGGCTTCGGTTTCGGCGGCTCCTGGACGGCTGCCGCTTGGCCGGCAGGCTCGCCGGCCGCCGGATCGGACGGCGACTCATCGACATCGGCGGCGTCTTCGCCCGTTCCGTGATCGGCCCGAACGGCCGCGGCCGTGACGGCAGCTTCCTTGTCCAGCGGATCGGCGCCGCGCTCGCCCGGGTTTTCCGGGTCGAAGAAGCCGGCAGGCTTGGGCAGGAAGGCCACGTGCTCGAGGTTGTGGATGGCCTCGCCGGCATCGAACAGCCCGGGTTTCAGGCCGGCGCGGGGGTCGCTGGAAAGTTCCACCAGCAGGCCGTTCATGCGCTCGATCTCCACGGCCTGGTCGTTGGTGACGTCGTTGGTGAACTCGAACAGCACCGGGTCGTAGGCGCTGCCGGGCTCCTCCAGCAGCTCCGTCACCATCTTGATGGCCCCGTCGTGGTGGGGAATCATCAGTTGCAGGAACAGGCGGTCGAAGTCGGTGCCCTTCGAGGCTTCGAGCTGCGCCATCTGTTCCGGCGTGGCCATCCCGGCCATATCGTGATGGGTGTGCATGGCATGGTGGGCCGTGGGGTCCGGCACGTCCTCGCCGCGCTCGCGCAGCCAGTCCTGCATGAAGGCGATTTCGTCAGCCTGCGAACCGTCGATGCGCCCAGCCAGGTCCAGGATCTCGGGGTGGTTGGTGCGCTCCGGCGCCCACCGCGACATCACCAGCGCCTGGTGGTGGTGCGGAATCATGTCCGTCATGAAGCGAACGTCGGCGGGCGTGTAGCTCGTCTCCGCGATGTTCGTGGCTTCCTCGGCGCCGAGGTCGCGGGTCGGCGCGCCCGGGGCGCCGGGCTGGACGATGGGGGGCGTGTCCGCCGCCCAGGATGCGGGGCCACACAGGCCGAGCAGGGCCACCCACAGGGCCCTGGAAAGCACCCTGCCGCGGGTGCCGGATCGCTTCGCCATCAGGATCGCTCCTTGTGTTCACGTGATTCGTCAGCCGGCAATCATAGCGGCTTGGCTGTCCCGGCTGGGTAAAGGAAAACGAATCGGCTCCAGGGCGACCTGCCCTGGGGTCTGCGAGGCGCCCGGCTCAGCGCTCCGAGCGTTCCTGGGTCGGCGTCTTGCCCGTCCAGCCCCGGAAGGCCCGGGTGAAGCTGCTCGGCTCGGAGAAGCCCAACAGGTAGGAAATTTCCGTCAGCGAGAGGTGTTCGTCGCGGATGTAGCGCAGCGCCAGGGCGCGGCGCACGTCGGAGAGCACGTCTCGGAAGCTCAGGCCCCGCTCATCCAGGCGACGGCGCAGCGTGCGGGTCGACAGGTGCAACTGGTCGGCGATGCGCTCCGCGCTGACGTTGCCCTCGGGCAGGCACTCGAACAGGGCCGCGCGCACCTGGCTGAGGATGTCCTCCTTGTCGCGCAGGGCCAGGTAACGCACCACCATCTCTTCGGTGGCCTGTTCCAGTTCCGGGTGCCCCCGGGGCGTGGGGCGGTCCAGTACGTCCCGCGGCAGGACCAGCAGTTCCTGGGGCTTGTCGAAACTCAGTTCACAGCGGAAATGCGCCTCGAAGGGCGCCAGGTCCTTCGGCGCCGGGGTGCTGAACTCGATGCGGCGCGGGTTCTCGTCCGGCCCGGCGATGCGGCGGTGCAGGTGTACGGCCAGGGCCATGACCGTGAAGATCTGGCTGCGGATCGGCTCCCAGTCGCCGTCCCAGAAATAACCCAGGTGTACTTCGTCCGCGTGCTCGGCCAGGGTCAGCCGGAAGGAGTCCGCCTCGAGCTTCGAATGCCGCTGCATCTTCAGCCAGGCGTCGCGCGGCGTGCGGCTGGCCAGCCAGGCATAGCCCAGGGCGCCCATGTGCGAGGGATGGAAGGTGGTGACCACCCGCAGGCCGATGGCCTCGTCGCCGGTGGCGGCGTAGGCCGCGGCGTGCAGGGCGTTCATCTGCGGCCGGGACAAACGCGCGCCCTGGTCGAAGCGCTGCTTCGGGTCCACGCCGGCCGACTCGAACACCGGCCGTGGGTCGATGTCGTAGGAGCGGATCAACTCCCAGAGAAAGTCGGCGGCGGGGGCGTAGACGGACATGCGTGGTCAACCGTTCAGCGTCTCGAAAGTCTAGACCACCGCCGCCGGTGTCGGCACCCTTCAGCCGTAGCGGTCCTCGTGCTTCATCAGCGTGCCTTTCACCTTTTCCAGCGCCATGAGCATCCGCTCGTGCACCGAGTCGCCCCGGTTCTCCGCGGCCAGCAACGGCGCGGTGTGAGCGGCGCATAGGTTCTGCGCCTCGCGCCAGGACTCGATCATGGCCATCGCCCAGGCGTGGAATTCCTGGGCCGCGCCGGGACGCCGCTGCAGGGCCTTGGCCAGCGTCGGGTGAAAGCTCAGGGTATCGGCCAGCGGCGTCAGCCCCAGCAGCCCGTTGGCGGGCACGTAGTTGAAGGTGTCGTTGGAGTGAATCGTGTTCGAGGCCGCGTGGTAGGCCAGCACGGACGAGAAATGCACGTGGTTGTTGGCCGAGATGAAGTCGACGCCCTCGGGCACGGTGAATTCCAGGTCCTCGGCGAACAGTGCGTGCAATTCCGGATCGTCCACGGTCAGCGCCTGCCACGGCAGATCCGGGTGTTTTTCATGGTGGCGCCGGCTGCCGTAGAGGGCGGCGTCTGGGTAGCGCTCGTGCACGTGCGGAACGAACACGGTGTGAAAGGGATGCAGGTTGAGAATGGCCTCGATGGCCTTGCCGCCATCGGTGTAAGCGTCGATGGTCTCGGCGACCTCGTCGTCGAAGCGATAACTGTCCAGCAGCAGGAAGCGCCCGTTGGCGCGCTGAACCAGGCTGGCCTGTGTGCCGACGTTCACCACGCCTGCCACCCTGAACGTTCCGCGAATGTTCCAGAATCGGTGCCCGATTTCGATCATGAGTCACATTCCATGTGGGGAATCACAAAGCATAGCCGCACTCCTGGAGCATTTGGTGTGCAACATATGGACTCGATCGACACCCTGCCTTTACCCTGATGCGCTCAATGTTCCCGGGAAGCCACCCATGAAACAGCCAGACCGACACCGCACCCCCGGCCGCCGGCCCGAACCATGGACCCGCCAGGGTGCGAGCGCCCTGGCCAGGGCACTGGCCACCCCGATGGCGGCCCTGGTGCTTACCGCCTGCTCCAGCGCCTACTACGAAACCATGGAGACCTTCGGGTTCGAGAAACGCGACCTGCTGGTCGACCGGGTGGAGGAAGCTCGCGACGCCCAGGACGAGGCCAGCGAACAGTTCACCTCCGCCCTGGAGCAGTTCCGCGCCACCGTGAATTTCGACGGCGGCGACCTGGAGAAGGTCTACGACCGGCTCAATGCCGAGTACGAGGACAGCGTCGACCGCGCCGACGACGTGCGCGACCACATCGACCAGGTCGAACGCGTGGCCGAGGACCTGTTCGAGGAATGGGAAGAGGAACTGGAGGAGTACTCCAGCGCCCAGCTCAAGTCCGAAAGCCGCTCCATGCTGCGCGACACCCGCGGCCGCTACGAGCAGCTGATGGCCGCCATGCGCCGCGCCGAAGCCACGATGGACCCGGTGCTCGAGGCCTTCCAGGACCAGGTGCTGGTGCTCAAGCACAACCTCAACGCCCGGGCCATCGGCGCCCTCAAGGGCGAGCTCGCCAGCATCGAGCGCGACACCGACCGGCTGGTGGCCGAGATGCAGCAGTCCATCGCCGAGGCGGACGCCTTCATTGCCTCGATGAAGTAGGCGGCGCCGGCGGTTTGCCAATCATGCACGGCTGTTGCATGATGTGGCGCGAGGAACGGGCGCCGCCAGCGCGCCTGGCGTCCGCGCCGCCACGGCGCGGGTAACAAGCGCGGCACAACGCCGCCGGGGGAGACCATGTACACCACGATCAAACGATCGCTCTGCGGCCTGGGGCTGTGGGGCGCGTCCGCCTGTGCCTGGGCGCAAACACAACCACCCAGCTCGGTCACTTACGGACCCGGCGGCGCCGGCGCAGCAGCGTCCATTCCCCTGCTCGACAGCACGGGCCTGATTCTGCTCGGGGCGGCCCTCGCCTTCGTGGCCTGGCGATTCTACCGATCCGACCAGGGCAGGAGCCTGCTGAGCATCGCGCTCCTGGCCGGCGCCGGTACGCTGACGATGTCGCTGGGAGTGCACCGGCTGCACGCAGCCGTTGCGGCGGTGGACCTCGTGATCAGCGGCGCCAAGTGCACCGCCGTCACCACCGAGATGTGGGCCTCGGATGCCGCCACCGCGTCGCTCACCAGCCAGTGCCCCG
>JAUHYP010000004.1 GCA_030426265.1 Gammaproteobacteria bacterium
CCCTGGGCCTGCCACGGGCCTGGCTCGGGGACCGGTTCGCCGTCCTGGGGGATGTTTCGGACATGGGCGACCAGGGACTTGCGCCCGGTGACATCAGGGTCGAAGAGGGCCGCTTGCTGGTCGGTACAGGAACCGCTGCGCTCGCGGTCGGCGAACTGCGCGAGATGGACGGGACGCCGCTCGACCCCTCCGCGCTGGAGCCCCTCGAACGGTTGCCGTCCCGCGCGCTGAGCGATGCCGAGCTCGCCTGGCTCTCGGCCGCCTCGAAAGCGGAGCCGGGATGGATCGCCCTGCGCGGGTCGGAAACGCCACTCGACGTCGAGTGGCTGTTCCAGGACGAAGGCCAGCCCGTCCAGTCCCGGACATCCAGGGTCGAGATTCCGGAGATCGTGAACCTGGAAGCGGGCGTCACGGTCGTGCTGCTGGCGCTGTTGCGCCTGAGCGGCGATCAACGCGGACTGGTCGCGCTGCTCGATGCCACGCTCGAGGA
The DNA here is from genome assembly GCA_030426265.1 of Gammaproteobacteria bacterium. GTDB lineage: Bacteria > Pseudomonadota > Gammaproteobacteria > Xanthomonadales > SZUA-36 > Marinihelvus. The sequence goes on from JAUHYP010000004.1 coordinate 491, forward strand.
CTTCCCGCTGGTCGAGTCCTTCCGGCCCGTGCTGGCCTCGCTCCGCGAGGACGAATCGGTCGCCTCGTTCACTGAGCGCATGGGCGCCCGGATCGCTGCTGCCGGAAGGAAGGGTCCCCTCCTGCGGGACCAGGGCCTGCGGTCCACCCGTGATCTCGGTTCGACGCCCTGCGTGGCGGTCAGTGCGGGCGCGGCCCTCGCGGCCGGCCGGGGGTTCGACCTGTGGGTTCACGTGGACGTGGGCGAGGCGGGCGCAAGCATCGAAACGCGATTCGAACGCGCGACCTCCGCGCGCAAGGTCGCCCAGTTCGAGCAGGCGCTCAGAGGCGTGGCCCGGGACGTCTCGACCCGTTCGACCCGGCCGGCCGCTGCCATCGACATCGTCGCCGAAACGGACCGGGCCCAGGTGCTGGACCAATGGAATCCGCCGCCGACGGCGTCGAAGGAAGAGTGCATCCACCACGCGTTCCTGCGCGTGGCATCCGAACAGGGCGCCGCGCCGGCCGTGCTGTGCGACGGCAGGGTGCTTTCCTTTGCCGAACTGGCGCAACAGGCGCAGTCGGTGGCCCGGCACCTGCAGGGCCTCGAGGTCGGCCCCGACGACCGGGTCGGCATCTGCCTGGAGCGCAACGAGGCACTGCTCATCGCCGTCCTGGGCGTGTTGGCGTCCGGGGCCGCCTACGTTCCGCTGGACCCCGAATACCCGGCCGCCCGGCTCCGGCACATCGTGGCGGACGCCGAGCCGGCGTTGACGCTGGTGAGCGAGGACACCCGGCACCGGCTGGAAGGCACGACCGCGCCCCTGCTGTCATGGGACGAGGCCCTCGCGGCCGACTCGGGCGCCGACCTTCGAGACGAGGCCAGCCCTCGGAACCTGGCCTACGTCATCTACACCTCCGGGTCCACGGGGGCACCGAAGGGCGTGATGGTCGAGCACCGCAACGCCGCGAATTTCTTCACCGCGATGGACGAGCGGGTGACCCTGGGCGCCGGGCCGCGATGGTTGTCCGTCACCAGTCTTTCCTTCGACATCTCGGTGCTGGAACTGTTGTGGACCCTGACGCGCGGCGTGGGCATCGTCCTCTACACGGGCGCAGACCGGACGGGCGCCGTGTCCGCCATCGCCCCGAAGCCGCGCGCCAACGACACGCCCATCGACTTCAGCCTGTTCTACTTCGCCAGCGACGAGGGGGAACGTCATGACGGCAGGGGTGCAAACGGCAGGGGCCCGGCCGACAAGTACCGGCTCCTCGTGGAAGGGGCGAAGTTCGCCGACGCGAACGGCTTCGTGGCCGTCTGGACCCCGGAACGGCATTTCCACGCCTTCGGCGGCCTCTATCCCAACCCCTCGGTAGTGAGCGCCGCACTGGCGACCATCACGGAGCATGTCCAGCTTCGTGCGGGGAGCTGCGTGCTGCCCCTGCATGACCCGATCCGGATCGCCGAGGAGTGGGCGCTGGTCGACAACCTGTCCAACGGCCGGGTCGGCATCTCCTTCGCTTCCGGCTGGCAGCCCAACGATTTCGTGCTCGCGCCGGACCGTTACGAAAACCGGCACGAGGTCATGGCCGAAGGTATCGAGACCGTCCGCGCCCTGTGGCGCGGTGACAGCGTGCGGCGGACCAATCCGCTCGGCAAGGAGGTGGAACTGGCCACCTTGCCGCGACCGGTGCAGGAAGAGTTGCCGTTCTGGGTGACCGCCGCGGGCAACCCGGCCACTTTCCAGGCGGCAGGCCGGCAGGGTGCGAACCTGCTGACGCACCTGCTGGGTCAGGACCAGGAGGAACTGGCCGGGAAGATCGAGGCCTACCGCTCGGCCTGGCGGGAGGCGGGCCATCCGGGCGAAGGAATCGTGACACTCATGCTGCATACCTTCGTCGGAGACGACGAGGAGGCGGTCAAGGCCGCGGTGCACGAGCCGCTGAAGGCGTACCTCCGCAGCTCCGTCGGCCTCATCCGCAAGTTCGCCGACACCTTTCCCGCCTTCAGGAATCGCGGCGGTGATAGCGGGACGATCGACTTCGACGCGCTCGCCCCGGAGGACATGGAGGCGCTGCTCGAATTCGCCTTCGAGCGGTACTACCGGGACAGCGGCCTGTTCGGCGCCCCGGAGCGCTGCGCCCGGATGGTCGATTCGCTGAAGGGCATCGGCGTGAACGAGATCGCCTGCCTGGTCGATTTCGGCGTGCCCTCCGAACAGGTGCTCGAACACCTGCCGGACATCGCGGAGGTCATGCGACGGTCGAAACCCCGGTCCGAGCTTCCGGCGGGATCGGTGGCGGCCTTGATCCAGGCCCACGGCGCCACGCACCTGCAATGCACCCCCTCGCAGGCGCAGATGCTGCTGGCCGACCCGGACAACCACCCCGCAGTGGCCGGCCTGCGGGGCTGGCTGGTGGGCGGCGAGGCGCTGCCGGAAGAACTCGCCAGGCGCCTCCGAACCGTGGCGCGGGGGACGGTGATCAACATGTACGGCCCCACGGAAACCACGATCTGGTCCACGACGTGGGCCCTGCCAGAGGATCCCGGCCCGGTGCTGATCGGCACGCCCATCGCCAACACCCGCTGCTACGTGCTCGACGATGCCCTCCGGCTTCGGCCGCCGGGCGCGCCCGGCGAACTGTTCATCGGCGGCCAGGGCGTGACCCGTGGGTATCTCGGCAAGGAGGCATTGACGGCGTCCCGCTTCCTGGAGGACCCCTTCGGTGATCCGGGCGACCGCATGTACCGGACCGGCGACCGCGTGCGCTGGGTCGACGGGGAGCTGGAGTTCCTCGGCCGTATGGACGACCAGGTCAAGGTGCGCGGCTACCGGATCGAACTGGGCGACATCGAGTCGGCACTCGCCGCCTTCGACGGCCCCCAGCAGGTGGTGGCCGCCATCAAGACGGACGCCGCCGGCGATCCGGCCATCGTTGCTTATGCCCTGATGCCCCCGGGGACCGGCCTCGACGAAGTGGCCCTGCGGCGCCATCTCAACCGCACACTGCCGCCGTACATGGTCCCCCAGGTCTTCATCGAGATCGACGAGGTGCCGCTGACCCCGAACGGGAAGGTGGACCGGCGCGCCTTGCCGGACCTCGATGCCGGCCGGCGCGGCCGGCGCGGCGCCTTCGTGCCCCCGTCAACGGAGACGGAAAAGGCCCTCGCGGCCATCTGGGGCGAGGTGCTCTCGGTGGCGCAGGTGGGCTCGCAGGACACCTTCTTCGAACTGGGCGGGGATTCCCTGGCGGCCGTCCGGGTCGCGGTTCGCATCCGCGAGGTGATCGGCGAGCGGCTGCCCCTGGAAACCCTCCTTCGCGCGACGCTGGCCCAATCGGCGAGGTCCCTGGACGGCGCGCGGGCGGGCGAGCGCCCTGGTGCGGGGCCCGCGACCCGGGAACCCGCGGACGCCACTGGGCGCAAGTCCGGACTGTTGCACCGCCTGACCCGGCGCAAGCCCAGGGCCTGAGGCCCCGACCGCGGCGGGCAACGCATTGAACCCCTTCTTCATCGACTCACCCGGAGCGCCGTTGTTCGCGGTGTACCACTCACCGGAGGGTGCGCCACGCGGCGAGGGAATCGTGGTCTGCCAGCCGCTGGGTCACGAATACTTCCGTTGCTACCGGACCCTCCAGGTGCTCTGCGCGGAACTCGCCCAGGGCGGTTACCACGTCCTGCGTTTCGATTTCTCGAACACCGGAAATTCCGCCGACGCGGATTCCCTGGAATTCAGCACCTGGGTGAACGACGTTGCACGCGCGGTTCGCGAACTCACCGACATCTCGGGCACTCGCAGCCTCTCCCTGGTCGGGGCCCGGCTGGGCGCCACGGCTTGCCTGAACCTGGGAAGCGCCGTCCAGCCGCTGAAGCAGATCGTCCTGTGGGATCCGGTCCTCGATGGGGCGTCCTGCCTGGCGTCGCTCGACCGTCTCCACGAGAAGGTCTGTTCGGCGCATCCCGGCGGTCCCTCGGGCGCCCCGGAGCTGGTGAGCGCCTCCGGCTGCGAGCGTGTCGGCCTCGATCTCCCGCCCGGCTTGCGTGACTCGATCGGCGTGATCACGCCGCCCTCCCTGGCGGTGCCCGCGGCCGAACGGCTGACGGTCGTCACGACCCTCGGGGAAACGGAGTCGCTGTCCGGTGCGTTCGCCGGGACCGTGGCCCCCAACGTGGTACAGGTCGATTCGGACTGTGGCTGGAACGACGCCGTGCGCTTCACCGAGGGCCTGGCCCCGGGCGAGGTGATGACGGCCCTGCGCGCGGTATTCCTCGCATGAGCCACCAGGAAGCCGCCGTGCGCTTCGGCCGGTCGAACCACCTGGTCGGCGTGCTCACGCAGCCGGTTGATCCCCCGCCGGGGCAGCGCCCGGCCGTCCTGCTGCTCAGCGCGGGCGTCGTGCACTGCGCGGGTCCCTTCCGAATGTACGTGGAGCTCGCCCGGGCGCTGGCGGAGCGGGGCTTCGTCGTCCTGCGTTTCGACCTGGCCGGCATCGGCGACAGCATCCAGCCCCGGGATGCGCGCACGGTCAAGGAGCGGACCATCGACGACGTCACGGATGCGATGGATTTCCTGTCCCGTCGCCAGGGTGTGCAGACCTTTGTCCTGGGGGGGTTGTGTTCCGCGGCAGACGACGCGCACGCCCTGACGAACGTCGATCTCCGGGTCGTCGCCAACATCATGCTCGACGGATATGCCTACCCGACGCTGCACTACCGGGTGCGGCGGGTCACGTCGAAATTCTCCGGGCCTTCGGTGATCCCGCGAGCCTGCGCGCGGGTCCTGCGATGGATGTCCCGCCGTGTGGAGGCCGATTCCGGGCTGCCCGCGCCCCAGCATGTTCCGCGGCCGTTTCCGGAGGAGGGCGTGTTCCGTGGCGAAATGCGCGCCAGCCTCGAGCGGGGCGTCCAGTATCTCTGCGTCTTTTCCGGGGGCGTGGACTACTACAACTACGAGGGGCAGTTCCGGCAATGCCTGGGTCTGTCCGACAGTGACCCGGCCCTGACCGAGGTGCACATCGACAGGGCGGAGCACACCTATCCCATTCCGGCGCACCGCGATCGCATGGTCGAGCTCGTGGGGCAGTGGATCGAGGAGCGATTCGGCCGATCTGGCCAGTGAATATCGGGCCCGATGGGCCCGGCGGGCGCGGCTGCGTGGTCCGCGTGCCTCCGGGAGGAACCGGTTACCCGGTGGCGACGGCTCTCAGTGCCTGCCCCAGCCGTGCGCTGTTGTGCTCCAGGTGGTACCTGGCGAGCACCTTGTCACGACCCGCCCGGCCGATGCGGCCGGCCAGGTCCCGATCGTCGATCAACCGGCAGACCGCGTCGACGATGGCGTCCACCGAGGCGGGCGGCACCAGCAGGCCGTCGACCTGGTCCGTGATGAGTTCCGGGATGCCCGTGATCCAGGTGGCCACGCACGGTACCTCCATGGCCATGGCCTCCATGAGAACGACAGGAACGCCCTCCGCGAAGCTGGGCAACACGAAAATGTCCGTGCGGCGATAGTGGTCGAGCACCGTATCGAAGTTGCAGGCGCCGGCCAGCGTGACGTGGTCCTGCAGGCCCAGGGCTCCGATCATTCGTTCCAGGGACGGCCGCAGGGGACCATCCCCGACGACGGTGAGCGTCACGTCCTTCCCGCGCGCTCTCAGGTCCGCCACGGACTGGACCAGCAGATGGGGCGCCTTTGCCGCGGCCAGGCGGCCCACGAACAGCAGGCGCACGCTGCCGGTGGCTGCCCTCGATCGATCGCGTTCCGGCACCAGCAACTCGGGGTCGACCCCCAGCTGGATCGCTTTCACTTTCGGCCAGTGTTCCGGATCCGACGCGCGCATGACCTGGCTCGCCCCGAACTGGCTGATGGTGGCGACCAGGCTGGACCCGGCCACCTTGCGCGCCATATGAAAGCCGATGACGTCGTTGAATTCGTCGGGCCCGTGGATGGTCATCGAGTAGCGCAGGTCGAACAGGCGGGACAGGAGCAGGAGCACCGTCGACGAAAAGTGCGTGTGCACCAGCGCGACGCCCTGTCGATGGAACAGGTGACCGGCCACCACCGCTTCGACGAAATAGACCGTGTTCATGAACAGCAGCCGGGGCGTCCCTTTCGACAGGGCCCAGGCGAGCCACAGGGTCTTCAGGTACCGGACCGGGCGCCCGCCGAACACGCGCAGCTGCAGACCCAGAATGCGCAACAGGCCTGCCCCCAGCACGTATTGCGTCTTCGACTGCTCCTCGAGCTCCACATCCGTCATGCCTGAGCGGTCCCGGTCCGGTGGCCGGATCGACACCACGGTGATGTCCATGCCCTCGCTGCGCAATGAGCGAATCTCCCGCAGCACGAAAGTGTGGTTGACGGTCGGGTACTGGCTGACCAGGTAGCCGATGGCGGTCGGTGGGTTCATGGGGTCTCGAAAACGATGGCTGCCGGCATTCTACTTGAAGCCCGCGGTTCCAATGCCGCCGGCCCGGGCGCCGGTATCGGCCTCGACGATCCAGGCGGCGCCCAGCGATGTGTCGGAGGCCGTCAACAGCCCCGTTCCGGACAGGAACGGGCGGTCCGCCGGACCGGCGCCTGGCGCGTCGGCGAACCCGACGCTGAACCGGCCGCGTTCCGGGTCGAGCCGAACTTCGAGTTCCCGCGCCTCGATGAAACGACCCGTGTGCGGAAACTGCGCCTTGTAGTAGGCCTCCTTGGCGCAGAACATCCAGCGGATCCATATCCCCGGCTCCGGGGAGCGAAGCGCCCGTTCCTGCTCCGAGGGCCGGCACAGCAGTGGCCACACATCGGTGTCGAGCGGCTCACGGGCTTCGAGGTCGATCCCCAGGGCGCGCACGGACGCCACCTGGCCCAGGGCGACGGCGCAGACGGTATCCGTATGCGTGATGGAGCCGACCAGGCCCATGGGCCATTCGGGGCAGCGGTCTTCGCGGCGCGGCACTTCGACGCCGGCCCTGCCGAAGCGTCGCAACAGCGCCTGGGCAAGCACCCGTCCGGCGATGATTTCCCGCTGGCGCTTGGGGACGGCACGTTCGATGCCCGCGCGTTCCGCGCTGGACAGCAGGTGGACCTTGTCGTCCCAGAAGCTGTCGAGCGCCGCCGCGGCCACGGACACGCCGAAATCCCGGAGTCCTTCCGGGAGTCCGGACCGGTGCCCCGGAATCATGACGTCGGAAACCAGGGCATCCATATCGGGTGCCTGCGATCGATCGCGCGCGGGTCCTGGTGGATTCATGGACCTGGCCTAGGCGCCGACAGCGGCCTGTCGTTCCAGGGAACGGACCACGCGCCCCTTCATCTGCGCGGGGGCGTCCATGTCGCACAGCGAGAGCAGGGTCGGCGCCAGGTCGACCAGGGGAACACGAACCGGGGCTGCCGGCGGATGCGCGGATGCGCCGGGCTGCCGGACCCAGAACAGGCCTTCGGGATGGTGCATGCCGCTCTTGACCAGGTTGCAGTCGTAGAAATGCTCGTAGAACCGGAACGAGCCCTGGGCCGATTCGACCATCGCACCGGTTGTGACCGATTCGAACACCTGGCAGCCCGCGAACACTTCGGCCCCGTTGGCGCGCGCCAGCATCACCGGTTTCCCGTCGAGCGTGAGCGAGTGGAGTCGCTGTTCGGCATCCCGGGCCGCCGCTTCGGAGGCGAAATGCAGTTTGAACTGTTCGGACATCACGGGCGCGTACTCACAGGCTTCGATACCCAGCATCGCGAAGAATCGCTCCGTGTCCGTGATGCGGTAGAACACCTTGCCACCCGTTTCCTCGTAACCCAGGCAGGGTTGTTGTCCCAGGGCGGTCGCCAGGACCACCGTCGTCTCTTCGTCGATCATGTCCAGGCACTGGCCGACGATCCGGTCCATGTGCCGGTACCCGTGGCGAATGGCGTCCGCATGCCCGGGTTCCGCGTTCCTGCTGGGGTGGCCCTCGAAGACCTCGGGTTCGAAGTCACGCCAGTACATGTGCTGGAAATGGGCCGTGGAATTGAGAAAGAACGTGGAAAAGTCCGGGTCGTGACGTTTCCAGTAGGCGCGGAAGACATCCCACTGCAATTCGTCGAGGATGGTGGCCCGCTTCCAGCGCTGCCCGCCACCGCGCTCGCTCATCAACTGCTTCGCGATCGATGTGACCGTCTCCAGGCGCATCCCGTGCCGGGCCATGAATCCCAGGAAGCGCAGTTGCACCCCCTTGCTGACCGGGACGGAGGAGCGGGTGTGCTCCTGGACGTTGAGTCGGACAAATTCGTAGTAATCGGTGAATTCGTCATCCGGGTAGGGTTTGACGCCCGTCGACCAGGGGTCGGGAAGGATGAAGCCGTCGATGGGGCGGCGAAACGAGGCGTTCATGCTGCCGCAGATCCACACCTTGTCGCCGCGCTGCCCCAGCAGGTCCCAGATGCGTGGCGCATCGAGCCTGGCGCCGTCACCGAGGTCGAACACGCCGTGTTCCTCGTATGGCAGGCCCGTGTGCACCGTGACCCACTGGATCCAGGGTTCGAGATACGGAGGGCTCTCGTCCGCCACCGAAATGCACGCCAGCGACTCGTCCCTCAGCCGGGCGAAGTTGGGAAGGATCCCTTCGCCGATGAACTGGTCCATGAGCACGGGCGTCAGTTCGTTGAATTCCAGGAGTATGAGTTTGTTGGGCATGGGTTGACCTGTTCCGGGTTTGGTTTCGGACCCTCCGTGGTCACTGTTTTTCCTGTTTCTCCAGTCGCTTGCGTGTCGTTGCGCCCCTCGTCGGGCTCAGCAGAATTATAGGTCCGATGTTCCGGGTTGCAGTGATTCAGTCCTTTCGATCGGCAACGGCGACCAGCCACAACTGCGCACCCTGCAGCGGGCTGTTGGTCCAGGTGACGTTGTATCGGCCTGCCGCATCGACATGCCGAACGGCGACCGCGCACTGCACGAGGGGTCCTTCCTCCAAGACCGAATCGATGCGTACGAAGCCGTTGCCGGGCTCGGCGGTCTTCTCGCCCTCCTCGGCGGCGTCGCCCCACCAGAATGCGACCAGCGTCGCCGGTCCGGATGTTTCAACGAAGGCGCTGGACACCGTGTTGCTCGAAAACAGCCAGCGGCGCAGCCGCCAGAAGTTGTCCGGGTGGAGGTCTTCCGTCCAGGCCACGTCCTCGACCGGGCCGCCGAGGACCTCGACCACGGCCATCGTGACCTCGTCGTCCGGTGGGGTCGCGACCTGGATGGTTCGTGGTGCCTGGCCCCGGGCATTTTCCAGGGCGTACAGGGCCGTGCCGGAGTCGGACCAGTTCGTGTATCGGCGCGTCATGCCGAGCTGGCCATAGGCCGCATCGTGGACGTCGTCGGTCGGTGGCGCGAACGCCGCGGCCTGTCCGCGCCCGACGCTGACGAGCACCGTGCTTTCCGACGGTGACAGGGCCAGGGCCGGTGTCCGTATCGTGTCGACGCCGCCGCCCATGGGTTGAAACACCAGCGCATGGGCGCCGACGGTCGCCAGGGAGTGGGTCATGGCGTCTTCTCCATCGCTGTCCCGGGATTCACCGGCCGTCACGAACAGCAAGCCTCCCGCGAGGGAGAGCAGGGCGGCCCGGCCCGGATGCCTACGCCGGCAATTGGAAGCGGAATCCTGAATAGTGGTGTACATCCTGTTCGGCGTGGAAAGGGATCCGGATCGACCGGAGCGTGTTGCAAGCGTCCTCCAGGACATAGCCCAATGCTTCCATGCCCTGGACCAGGGCATCCCGGTTTTCGATGAAATAGGGCACCTGCGCGGCGCCGAGGTTCTGGACGGTCCAGAACGCGGGTCCGTCCGTCGTGGGCACCTTGTGGACCAGTACGCTGGGTGGCAAGACCGGCTGCCGGCGGAGCATTTCCGGCAGGGTCTCCGGCAGGTACTGCAGGGTGCCCATGGTCAGCAGGATGTCGGGCGCCGCCACCTGGTCCAGGGCGGTGACGAAGCCCAGCCTGTGTTCCTGGCGCGCTTCGGCGACCCGGCGGCCCTTCTCCACGGCGGCCGGCAGTTCCGACACGGTCCATGAAAGGTCGGCGGGAAGCCCCAGGGCGTGGTCGAAGGCATAGAAGGTCCCGCCGGTGCTCCCACCCAGGTCGACGACCCGCAATCCCGGCCGCAGCAGCCCCCTGAGCCAGTACAGCACCGGATAGTCCTCGTATTCGTGACGGTATTCCCGGCGAATGTCGTCCTCGAGGGAACGTGCCTCGTTGCAGGCGTCGTACTCCGTCTGGCCCTGGTCGTCGACCGCCGCCTGGGCCTCTTCCCGGCTTGCATACACGCCGCGACAGGCCGTCATGGTTCGTGGGTAGAGGTAGTGGCGGTGAAACAGGTCTCCGATGAGTGGCAGGGATTCGACCAGCACCTTGACGGCCTGTCGAAGGCGCGGCCTGAGCGGGATCGTGTTGCCGGAATAGATCGGGGATTGTGTCGCCACGGGAGGTTTGGGGTTCATGGGATCGCTCCACACCAGGTCGTGAGGTCGTCGATCAGGCGCCGACGGTGTCCGGCGTCCAGGAAGGCATGGTCCGCGTCCGGCCTGAAACTGAGGTCCAGCCGGTCCGCGAAGGAAATGCCCGGGTACACGTCCAGGAACTGTGTTTCGTAGTTGTAGATGAAGTCCCAGGAGCCGGTGAAGGTGACGAACAGGTGAACTTTCCGGTCAACAAGGGACTGCAGGCATCGGGTGATTCGGGGGCGGTCGGCGTAGGTCACCTGGTACAACTCCGGTTGCTCCCCTTCACCGTCGCCGGATTCCAGGGCGGGTACGGACAATCCGAGCCGCCGCCTGAGAGCGGGGTTGCGCAGGGTCAGGATGGACCGGAGGTAGTCCGCCGAGCGACATTTCGCCTTCAGGGCCTCCCAGAACCAGCGACGGGTCCGGTCGATGGTCGGGTCGAAGAGGGCGACGCCCACGATGCGCTCATCCAGTTCGGCGGCGCGCATGCCGTTGTCCGCGCCCGAACACAGGCCCATCACGATGAAGCGTTGATGGCCGAGGGTCCGTTCGAGGTGGTCCAGCGTTTCGCGGACGTCGGAAAGCACGCCGGCGGACAGGTCCTGCCCGTCCGTTCTCGCCGGGCTGTCGCCCACGCCGGCGAAATCGAATCGAAAGACATCGAAACCCTCTGCGGCGATACGCCGGGCCAGTTCGACATTCAGGCGGCCCGGCCCGACCTTGTGCACGATTCCGGCATTGAGCAGGACCACGCAGGGGGCGCCGGGTCCGTCGTCGGCCGGCGCCGGGTCCGCGTACGTCAGGATGCCGGTGAGCCGCGTGCGCTGGCCGTAGCTCATGAGGCGTTCCCGAGATGGGGTCGTGGACGGCATCATCCCGGCCACTCGCGCAGTTCGTTCACGACGGCGCTTGGAATCGGTCGCATGCCGCCCAGGGCGGTGTTCGACCAGGCCTCCGGCGCCTCGATTTCGCGAAAATCGATGTGGGAGTGGCCGGCAGCGAGACGCCGGTGTCCGTCGTTCGCCGCAGTGCAGATCATCAGAAGGGGTCCTGCGTAGGCCGCCAGCGTGCGTTCGACGGACAGGCCGCGCAATTCGTCCTGCAGCCCCGGCGACAGCGAGAATCCCTCGATCATTGCGCTCTCATCGGCCGGGCCCGAGACATCGTAGCGCGCGAGCACCTCCTCGCCTTCGATGAGCGGATCCCAGAGCAGGAGCCCCCGAACGTCGTCCCGCGTCGCGGCGACCTGGGCGGCGAGCGCTCCGCCCAGGCGCAAGCCCAGCAGGTAGACCGACGCCAGGCCGGCGCTGGCCTTGAGCTCATCGACGGCGTCGTGCGCGTCGGCAAGGGCCCCTGCGAGCGTGAAGTCGCCGGTGTCACCGCTGGAGTCGCCCGTCCCGAAATAGTCGAAGCGCAGCGAACTCCAGCGCGCTTCCGCCATGCTGCCGGCCGCAAAACGAAGTGCACGGTGGGCGCAAACGGCTTCGTCGAACAGTCCATCACAGATGACGACACCCCGTCCTTTCGAGCCCTGCCCGATGGCGGGTTGGAATACGCCGTATTTCCGGCGCGCTTCCGGACCGAACAACAGCGGGATCATGCCGGCGCCTCCTGCGATGCTTCCTGCGGAAAGCGATCGGCGATCTGCCGGAGGGTCTGGAAAAACAACAGTCTCGGCTCGAAGGAACAGCCCAGCCGCTTCTGCGTTTCACTGAGGATCACCAGCGCCTGGACGGAGGTGCCGCCCAGGTTGGCAAACGTGTCGTTGGCGCTGACCCGGTCGATCGAGAGCACGTCTTTCCAGAGCCCGGCAAATGCGATTTCCCGTTCGGTGGCGGGCGGTTCGAAGCGCGAATGGGCCGGGATTTCGTCGGGGTGCGCCAGTTCCTGGCGGATCACGGCTCCGTTCCGGTCGCGAAGGATCCGGTCCACATCGATGATGATTTCCGGCGGCCGTATCGCCTGTTCCCGCAGCGCCTGGCGCAGTTCCGTGGTGCTCGCTTCCCGGCGAAGCGCCTGCTCGACCCAGGCCACCAGGGTGGGAGCGGCCGGGTTCGTCCGGCGGACTTCCACGTGGGCATCCCGAACGGATTCCAGGGCCAGCAGTCCGGCGAGGACGGCCCCGGTTTCCGGCGCCTCGATGGGGTCGGAATCCGGCCAGCCGAGCGTGCCGTCATGGCGTCGCCGGATGGTGAGGCTGCGGTCCTGCGCCGGTGTGGGTGCTTCCTGCAGCGTCATGACCAGGCCTCCATCCAGGCCATCGAGCTGTTCCCGCCCGGCAGGGTCGCGCACCTGGATGGCCACGCCGTTTTCCTGCCGTTCGAACGCGAGCGGCCATCCTTCGCCCGTGCCGACCAGGCCGATCCCCAGTGTCGCCTCCGTGGCGAGCAGGTAGCGGACTTCCAGGGACTGCGCCGCGATGGAATCCTTCAGCCGGCTCGCACCCGGAAGCGCCCAGACCAGGTACCGGGGTTCGGAAGGAAGTGTTTCCGTTTCCAGCAACGCTTCCATGGCCGGTGACGCCAACAGGACGAGATCGGGCTTCGTCTGTTCGATCCACTGCGACAGGCTCCGTTCATCGGCCATCTCGGCCGTTGCGGGGAGGCAGAGTTGCCGACCGGCCGCCAGCACGGCCAGGCAGGTTGTCACGCACGCTGCCGCATGGTTCGGCAAGGCCACCAGGACACGCGCACAGCCTTCGGGAAACCGTTCCCGCCAAGCGGCGACGGCGATGTCGATCGCCCCGATCGGCGCCCCGGTCATCGGTTCCCTTCCGGCCGCCAGCGCGACCAGGGCCCGGACCAGGGTCGTCTCGGCGTCGCTCGCCCCGTTGATTGCAGCGGGCGCGGCATCGTCCAGCATGGCAAGCAGTTGGCCGGCCGAGCGCTCGTCCGTCGGGGTCGCCAGGACGGTCCGTTCGGGGGACTGCGCCAGTTCCGATTTCAGAGCGGACAGGGTGTCGATGCGTGTCGGCGGCGTCGGGGCGTCGGTCGTGGCGCCGGGTGCTTCGATGTCCAGGTCGAGCAGGGCTGCATCGGGCGTTGCGATTCCGGCCCGGATCACCGCCAGCAGTCGCTCGTAGAACCGTGCGATGAACGCCTCGTCGAACAGGGACGTCCGGTAGTCGATCGCCCCGTCCATGCTGTTCCTGCCCTCCCGCATCCAGAAACTGATCTCGGCATGGACGTGGTCCGAGTCGTGGGCCGGTCCGGCCGACATCCGGATGCCCCTGGCCCACTCGGTGCCCCGATTCTCGACATTCTGGTAGGAGAACTGCAGCTGAAAGAACGCGGAGTCGGCCAGGTTCTGGTTGATGGCTTCGATCAGCCGTTCGAAGCTCGGGACCTCGCCCCCGAAGGCCTGCCCGGTTTCCTGCTTGACGGATGCGAGCAGACTCGCGAACGACCGGTCTTCCACCTCGACCGGGAGAAACAGGTTCTTCGTGAACGGTCCGGGGATGGTTTCGAACTCGGGTCGTTCGCGTCCCCGCAGGGGCACGGTGATGAGCGCGCTTCCCTTGCCGGCGTAGCGGCACAGGAGATAGGCGTAGGACGACAGGAAGACCATGAAGGGCGTGACGCCCTGTTGCCGGCAGAAGGCGCGCAAGGCTTCACGCAGCTCCACCGGAATGTCGAAATTGAACCGGGCGCCCGAGTGCTCCCGGGGGTCGACCGACTGCCGGGTCCTGGGCAGCACGAGTCTTTGCCGGTGGCCTTCGAGACGGTCGATGGCGGCTTGAAGGGCTTCGCGGGCGGCCCGCCGATCCTGGTCGGCGCGTTGCCAGTGCACGAAGTCGGAATACTGGTGGTCCGGTCCGGCGAGCGGCTCGCCGGCCAGCAGGGCCTCGTAGTTCCGGCCGAGTTCCGCCAGGAAGATGTCGTAGCACCAGGCATCCCAGACGATGGAGTGGCTGATGACCGAGAGCAGGTGACGGGTCTCGCTCACACGCAGCAGCACGACACGGAGCAAGGCGTCGGCGGCCAGGTCGAACGGCGAAGCTGAAATGTCCTCGAACCACCGCGCCAGGCGGTGGGTGTCTTCGGCTTCGAGCCCGATCTCACCGAGCGTCGTCATGCTGAACGCAACGCCGTCGTGTTCGGGGGGCGAAACCCTCGGGCTTCCGTCCTTCGAGACGAACCGTCGCCGGAAGATCTCATGGTGGGACTCGAACGCCGCGATGGCCTGGCGAAGGGCCCCGGTGTCCAGTGGGCCGTCGAGCCACCAGGCCCCGGGCAGATTGAACTGGCTGCTCTCCGGGTCCAGTTGATGGATCGCCCAGACCCGCTCCTGCGTCAGTGAGAGCCGGTCCTCGTCCGGTGCACGGGCCAGTTCGACCTTGCTGCTGTCCTCGCCCTGGCCTGCCGAACGGATGAGTTCGAGCAGTTGGTACTTGTTCGCACGGATGTTCCCGGCGAGCGTCTCATCGATCACCCCGGCGGGTGCGTCGATGACCAGCTTGTCGCCATTGGCGCGGACACTGACCTTGAGACGCCGAAGCGTCTCCAGCAGATCGACGACGGTCAAAATTCCAGGACCTCTCTTTCCCTGGATTCGTCCGCCACGTTGTCCTGGACCAGTCCGGCCGCCGCCGCATGTCCCGCGAAGTCCGCCAGCACCGAATGGGCGAACAGGGTTCGCAGCGGTACGCGCAGGCCGGAGCGGTCTTCGAGCAGGGAGATCATCCTGGTGGCCAGGATGGAGTGGCCGCCCAGATTGAAGAAGTCATCCTCGACGCCGACGTCCTCGACATGCAGCAGTTCCCGCCAGAGACCGGCGACCAGCGCCTCGGTATCGTTCCTGGGAGCGACGACCGCAGCCCTCGGCGACACCGGTTTCGGCAGGGCTTTCCGGTCGACCTTTCGGTTCGGCGTCAACGGCAGCGCTTCCATGGCGACGAAGTGCTGCGGGAGCATGTAGCGGGGCAACCGGCCCTGGAGCTGCTCGCGCAGCTCGTTCTCGTCGATCTCGCCCGTCGATGACACGTAGTAGGCGGCCAGGCGGGTGTCGCCCGGCGCCGGCTCGTACACCGTGGCGACGGCCTCGGTGACCCCGGGGACCGCGGCGAGCGCGGCCTCGATCTCGCCCAGTTCGATGCGGAAGCCCCGGACCTTGACCTGGGTATCGATGCGCTCGCGGAAGCGCAGCGCGCCATCCGCGCCGAGCGTGACGACGTCGCCGGTGCGGTACAGGAGCCCGAACTGCCGGTGTTCGATGAACCGTTCACGGGTGAGTTCGTCGCGCCCGAGATATCCCGAGGCCAGTCCGACGCCGCCGATGAAGAGTTCGCCCGGCACCCCGGCGGGCAGGACGTTCAGCTGCCGGTCGAGCACGTACACCTGCGTGCCATGGATGGGCGCTCCGATGGGCACGGTCGCCTCGGGGGCGGCCGGCCATGATTCGGCGTCGAGTGGATGGACGGTGGACCAGACCGTGGCTTCCGTGGGTCCGTACAGGTTGTAGACGCGGCTCGTGGCCTTCAACAGCTCCGTGGCCAGGTCGCCGGGGAAGGCCTCGCCGCCACACAGCACCTTGAAGCCCTCGGGGCAGGACCAGCCCGCTTCCAGCAGCATTCGCCAGGTGACGGGTGTCGCCTGCATGACGTTGGCATCGGCGTCCTCCAGCAGGCGCACCAGCGCACGGCCTTCCTGGGACTGCCCGTGGCTGGCGATGATGGTCGTACCGCCGGCAAGGAGCGGGCCGAACAGTTCCAGCCCCGCGATATCGAAGGACAACGTGGTGACGGCCACCAAGCGGCTGTCCGCGTCCAGTCCCGGCAGGAGACACATGCTCTGCAGGAAATTGCTGAAGGCCCGGTGGGGGATGTCCACGCCCTTGGGGCGGCCCGTGGACCCGGAGGTGTAGATCACGTAAGCGCGCTGGTCGGCGGAATGGCGCCCGACCGGCGCCGCCGCTTCGTCGACGCCGGCCGCGTCGTCCACGAACAGGGTGGGCAGCTCCGGGCCGGCGCCCGGCTGCGTCGCGCGGCTCGTGATCAGCGCGGACAGGCCGGCGTCCTCCATCATGAACTGCAGTCGATCCGCCGGGAACTCGGGGTCGAGGGGCACGTAGGCGGCGCCGAGCTTCCAGATGGCCAGCAGGGAGACCAGCATGTCCGCATTGCGGGGCAGGGCGACCCCGATCAGGGCCTCCGCGGAATCCGCAACCAGGGCGGCCAGCCGGGCGGCGCGTTTCGAGGAATGGTCGTCCAGTTCGCGGTAGGTCAGTCGCCCGTCTTCGCCGACAACGGCGACGGCGTCCGGGGTGTCTGTGACCTGCGCCCGGAACAGATCGAGGAAATGGCGGCCATGGTCCAGTCCGTCCGGACCCGTCGCCACTTGCAGGAGCCGGTCGCGGTCCGCCTGCGTCAGCAGCTCGAGTTCCGCGGTCCGTGCCTGCGGCGCCTCGCAGGCGGCGTCCAGCAGGGTGAAGTATTCCGCCATGCGGTTGCGGATCGAGGCCTCTTCGAACAGGTTGCTGTTGTACTGCAGGTGAACGAGCAGGCCGTCCTGGTCCTCGGCGATGTTGACGAACAGTTCGAAGTTCTCGAAGGCCCGCGGATTGGTCGTGAGTCCCGGGCTGGCCGAGCCGAAGTCGAAATCGGAGGCATCCGCCGGCGGGTCGAGGTTGAACTGCACGGAGACGATGGGCAGCCGGCTGGGATCCCGGGCGATGGGCAGGCGTTTGATGAGGCGCCCGAAGGTGTAGCCCTGGTGCTCGAGGCCGTCGGTCAGTTTTTCCTGGACGTTCCCCACCAGGCGCTCGAAGGGGTCGTTGACGTCGACCTGCACACGCAAGGGCAACAGGTTCACGCAGTGCCCGACCAGGTTCGGCATGCCGGAAACCACCTGGCCGGCCGTCGGGATGCCCACGACGAGGTCGTGGTTGCCCGTCAGTCGCGCCGTGAAAGCGAACCAGCCGGCGAGCAGCACGTTGAAGAGGCTGGCGTTGCGGGACGTGGCCAGGGCCCTCAGCCGGTCCAGGCGCGCGCGGTCCACCCGCAATTCGACGAGCTTCGACTCGAAGGTCCGCATTTTCGGTCGTGGACGGTCCGCCGGGAAGTCCAGCACCGGCGGAATCGTGTGGTACTCGTCGAGCCAGTAGTCCTCGGCCTCGGTGTCGGCGAGGTCGGACGCGTCCCGGTTGTAGTCGCCCAGGTTGTCGGCCGGGGGTAGGGTGGCCTCTCCGCCTTCGCAATGCGAGCGGTACAGCCGGACCAGTTCCTTGATCAACAATTGGATGGACCAGCCGTCGCAGACGATGTGGTGACAGGTCACCACCAGGGTCGGGCGGTCGCCGCCCCGGCCGGCCAGGGTGAATCGGAAGAGGGGGCCCCTGACGAGGTCGAACGGCGTGCGCACGTCCGTCTCGATGATCTGCCCCAACGGCTCGTCGCTGGTGCGCAGGGCGATGTGCGACTCCGCCGTGACCTTGACCAGGGCGCCGTCGGGCGACACGCAGGCGCGCAGGGCCTCGTGGCGCATCGCGATGTCGTCGATCGCCTTTTGCAGCAGGCCGACATCCAGGTCCGCCGGCATCGCGACACTGACCGAATCGTTGAAGGCGCAGGAAGCGTCGTCGCCCAGTTGCGCCGACGACCAGATTTCCTGCTGGGACTCGCTGGCGGGGAAGATCCGCGCGAGTTTCGTCGTCCACGGGTCGGCGGCCACGACCTTGCCGGACACGGTATCGACCCAGGCGCCGTCGGCCGCCCGGAACCAGCCCGGGTGGCCTTCCGGGTCCTCGCCCAGGCGGGCGGTCTCGTCCGGCGCCTGCAGCGGAACGGCCGGGGCCGACACAGCGTCGGGGTTGAGCTGTCGGGGTTCCACCAGGAGGCCTGATTCGACCATCCAGGCCAGGCTGTTCTCGATGGCTTCGACCACCTCCTCGAGATGCGCCTCGGTGTGCGCCAGCGTCATGTAGGAAGGAAAGCCTTCCAGGGCGAACACGCCGTTCTGTCGCAGCGCATACCAGAACAGTGACCCCAGCGCGCTGACGTCGCTGTTGCGCAGGTACATCACCGAGGTGAAATGCGCGAGTTCGAACGGCGCCTCGTAGCGCCGGAAGATCGCATTGACCCGGGCGGCGAATCGCTCGGTGCGTTCGGTGAGGTCCTTCTGCAGCTCGGGGCCGGCCTTCCGCAGCTTTCCGAGCATGGTGCGGCAGGCGGCGATCGCCAGGGGGTGGCGCACGAAGGTGCCCGCGAAAAAGGTCACGCCGGCGTCCGGCCCGGAGTCGTCGCCGTAATTCCAGTCGCCCCCGTCGAAGGTGTTCATGATGTCTCTGCGTCCGGCGACGATGCCGATGGGCATGTTGCCGCCCGCCACCTTGCCGTAAGTGGCGAGGTCGGCCTCGATACCGAACCAGGCCTGGGCCCCGCCCGGATGGCAGCGGAAGCCGGTGACCACCTCGTCGAAGATCAGGACGGTGCCATGGCGGCGCGTGATCTCGCGGATGGATTTCAGGAAGGCCGCCGGCCGGATGTCAGGGGTGCGGCTCTGCACGGGCTCGAGCAGCACGGCAGCCACCGCATCCCCGATCTCGTCGAGGACCTCGAGACTGGCGTCACTGTTCCAGGGCAGGACGACCACCTCGGCCACGCTGGTCGCGGGAATGCCCGGCGAGCCCGGCACGGTCCTGAGCAGGCCCGGGGCGTTGGCCGAGCGCGTCAGTACCTCGTCGAAATTGCCGTGATAGGACCCTTCGAAGATCACGATCTTCGAACGCCGCGTGTAGGTCCGGGCGCAGCGAATGGCCGCCTGGACGGCTTCGGAGCCCGTGCACATGAAGCTCGCACGGTCCATGCCGGTGAGCTGGCACACGAGGTCGGCCGTTTCGCCGGCCAGGTTCGACTGGGGACCGATCTCGATGCCGGCGTCGAGCTGTTCCCTGATGGCCGCGTTGATGTCCGGTTCGGCGTGCCCGAGCAGATTGGGCCCGAAGCCGCTCAGCATGTCGATGTAACGATTGCCATCGATGTCCCAGATCTCCGAGCCCTGGCTGCGGGTGCAGACCAGTGGATAGACCATCTCCTTCCACACGCGGTTGAAGCCCGCGGCGGTCCTTGGGTCGGCATGGGCGGGTCGGTACCGGGCGGTGTGCGCCTTGGAACCGGCGGTTTTCGCGACGTGGACTTCGATGAAATCCCGGATGGCCCGCGTGCGCTGTTCGCCCAGTTCGGACCAGGCGCTGAAACTGGTGGGGCGCGTGTCGCGCCGGTGGTGGCCCTTCTTTTTCCGTTTCGGCGCGCGCCGGGGCAGGGACGAGCGGATGGGCGTGCCGTCCTGGCCGGAGCCACTGCGGGCCGCGGGGGCCGGTTTCCTGGCGTCGGCAGCATCCGGGGCCTGGC
Source organism: Gammaproteobacteria bacterium (assembly GCA_030426265.1). Taxonomy (GTDB): domain Bacteria; phylum Pseudomonadota; class Gammaproteobacteria; order Xanthomonadales; family SZUA-36; genus Marinihelvus. The sequence goes on from JAUHYP010000004.1 coordinate 20,263, forward strand.
TCTCCACCCGCGCCGACACCTTGTCGATGGTGTCCAGGGTCTGGCTGAGGTCCTTGATGGTCAGCACGACCCCGAAGGTCTGCTGGAGGGCGACTGCCACCTGGGTGAGCAGCAGGGAATCGAGGCCCAGGTCCGTGAAGGTCTTGCCGCTGTCGCTGGCGATCAGTTCGAATCCGGTGACGTCACGGAACACCGTCGTGACCTGGGTCTTGATGTCCTGCACGACCGGCTCGGCGGCTTCCTCCGGCGCGTCGTCCGCGTCCCGCGGCGCCGGCGCCGACACGGGCTCGAGCCAGTGCCGGTCCCTGCGGAAGGGGTAGGTGGGCAGCCGGACCCGTTGGTGTGCGTCCTCGCTCCACCAGTCCTCGACCGGCAAGGGGTAGCCGGCGCACCAGAGCGCGCCCAGGGCCAGCCAGGAGGCCACGTACGCCTCGTCCTCGACGAGGCCCAGGGACGGGGTCGCGAAATGGTCAGCGCTGCATTGCTGGGAGAACAGGGAGGCGAGCGTCCTGCCGGGGCCGAGTTCCAGCAGGGCGATGCCTTGAGAGGCGGTGTACGACTGCAGGCTTGTGGCGGCGTCGCTGAACCGGACCGGCCGGCGCAGCTGTTGCACCCAGTATTCCGTGGACCGGGCCTCCTCGTCGCTGAGCAACTGGCCGGTGCAGGTCGAGATGATCGGTATCCGGGGCGCGTGCCGCGCGACGCCGTCGACGACCGCGGTGAATGCTTCCAGGGCGCCATCCATCATGCTCGAATGGAAGGCGTGGGAAGTCTTGAGCATGGCCACGCGCAGGTCCCGGGCCCGGAGCGTTTCCGCGATCGCTTCCAGTCGTTCCGACGGTCCGGACAGCACGCAGGCCTCCGGCGCATTCCGGGCCGCGACGCAGACTTCGTCGTCGATGAACTCGGCCAGCTGGTCGGGTGTCGCCGAGACCGACAGCATGGCGCCGCGCGGCTGGGCCTGCATCAGCCGTCCGCGTTCGCACACGAGCAGGGCGGCGTCCTCGAGGCTGAACACGCCCGCGATACAGGCGGCGGCGAATTCGCCGATGCTGTGGCCGACCAGGAGGTCCGGCTCCAGCCCGGCGGCCCGGTAGTGCGCCGCAAGGGCGTAGCCGACGGCAAACAGGGCGGGCTGGGCATACTTCGTTTCGGAGATGCGCTCGGCCGCATCGCCCGGCAGTTCGCCATCGCGCTGCAACAGCTGTCGAAGGTCGAGATCCAGGTGCGGATTGAGCTGTTCGATGGCGCGAGAGAGGGCTTCGCGGTAGGCGTCCGAGCGCCCCTCGAGCGCCGCGCCCATGCCGGCCCGCTGCGCCCCCTGTCCGGGGAAAGCCCACACCAGGGTGTCGAGCGGCCGCGCCTTGCCGCGGACGATTCGCGTGGACTGTTCGTCGAAGGCCGCCAGTTCCTCGATTCCGGTGGCGAACAGGGCCGCCCGCGTGTCGAAGCGCTTGCGGGAACGGGCCAGCGTGTAGCCGACGTCGGCCAGGTCCGGCATATCGGGCTGTGTTCGGGCCTGGTCGGAGAGGTTCATCGCCTGCCGCATGCAGGTCTCCGTGTCCCGGGCCGAAAGCAGCAGCAAGGGTGGCGTATCGGCGCTCGGGGCGCGTGGCGCCTTCGTGGCGGCCGGGGGTTGCTCGACCAGGGCGTGGGCATTGGTTCCACCGACCCCGAAGGAGCTCACGCCGGCGCGGCGGGGCGTGGCGTCAGGCCAGGCCACGGCCTCGGAGTTGACGTAGAAGCGGCTGCCCTCGAGTTGCAGGTCCGGATTGGGCGTCTCGAAGTTGATGGTCGGCGGAATGACGCCGTCGCGGACCGCCAGCGCGGCCTTGATCACGCCGGCGATGCCCGCGGCGTGGATGGCATGGCCGATGTTGCTTTTCAGGGCGCCGAGCGCACACGGCCCCGCAGAAGGGTCGGCGCCGTACACCGTGCGGATGGCCGCGACTTCGATCGGGTCTCCGAGACGGGTCGCCGTACCGTGCGTCTCGATCAGGCCGACCGAGGCGGGATCCACATCCGCGATGGCCAGGGCGGCGCTCAGGGCGTCGATCTGTCCATTGACGCTGGGGGCGGTGTAACTGACCTTGTCGGCGCCGTCGTTGTTGATGCCGACGCCCCGGATCACCGCGTAGATGTCGTCGCCGTCGGCGACGGCGTCCTCGAGGCGCTTGAGCGCGATGACCGCGGCGCCGTCATTGAAGGTCGTGCCGCTGGAGTGCGCGTCGAAGGGCCGGCAATGCCCGTCGGCGGACAGCATCTCGCCCTCGTGGTGCAGGTAACCGGCGTTCAGGGGTACCGAGATGCTGGCGCCGCCGGCCAGCGCGGCATTGCACTCGAAGTTGAGCAACGACTGCATGGCCTGGCCGATGGCGACCAGCGAGGTCGAGCAGGCGGTGGCCAGCGTGATCGCCGGTCCGGTCAGGTTCAACTTGTAGGCGATTCTGGAGGCGGGGAAGTCGAACTCGTTCGCCAACTGGGCGTTGAACTCACCGTAGCGCTGCTCGGCCGCGCTGCCGCGCACGTGCCGGGCGTAGTACCGGTTCCAGTTGGTGCCGACCCAGACGCCGACCAGGTTGTCGCCCTCGCCGGGAACGATGCCCGCGTCCTCGAGGGCCGCCCAGGACAGTTCGAGCAGCAGGCGCTGCTGTGGATCCATGAGGCTGGCTTCGACGGGCGGGATGTCGAAAAACTTCGCATCGAACCGGTCGACATCGTCCAGCCGCCCCTTGGCCCGGACGTAATTGGGCTGGGACTTGATCGCGTCGGGAATACTCGCGTCGATCTCGTCCGCGGAAAAGAAGGTGATCGACTCGCGCCCCTCGCGCAGGTTCCGCCAGAAGGCCTCGAGATCCTGGGCCCCGGGATAACGGCAGGCGATGCCGACGATTGCGACGGCGTTTTCGGGCAATGCTTGCTGGTTCATCGTTCCCCCTATTGAACGAATGCCGGCCGCTCAGGGCGCCTTGGCCCGGAGTGTCATGTCCGCACCCGGCCGGCCTTGCGCCGAGCCAGTTGCTGCCGGCGCCGGGCCGCCCGGTCCGTGGCGGTCGCCGCGGCGGACTCGGGCTGGGCCAGCGCGTCGAGATGAGACGCCAGCTTCGAAACCGTGGGGTACTGGAACAGGCTGACCAGCGGAATCTCCGTAGCCAACTGCTTTTCCAGGGCCTGCTTGACCCGGATCATGTCCATCGACGTGCCCCCCACGTCAAAAAAGTTGTCGTCGTTGCCTTTCAGGTCGATACCCGAAACCACGTTCCGCCAGGTCGCGGCCACCAGCCTCGCCATGTCATTGCCACCGCCGTTGGCCGGCGCCGGGTCCTTGCCGTGAAACGGATACGGCAATGCCCCGACATCGACCTTGCCATTGGCCGTTGTCGGTAGCTCACTGATACACACGTAAACGGACGGCACCATGAATCGCGGCAGGGCGCCGGCCAGCCGGTTCTGCAATTCGGTCCGGTCGAATTCGCCGACGAGATAGGCCGCCAGTTTCTGGTCGCCTTCCGGCGTTTCGACGGCCAGGACATGGGCATGGTGCAAGCGCGGGTCGGCCAGCAGCGCCGCCTCGATTTCGCCCGGTTCGATGCGGTGGCCATGCAGCTTCAACTGGCGGTCGGCCCGGCCGTGAAAATGGATGACGCCGTCGTCGTCCTGCCTGGCGAGGTCGCCCGTCCGGTACCAGCGCTCGCCCCCGGCGTCGGTGACGAAGCGTTCGGATGTCAATTCAGGGCGGCCCAGGTATTCCAGCGCCAGGCCCTCGCCGCCGGTCACCAGTTCGCCGACCGTGCCGGCGGGAACGTCTTCCAAGGCGCCGTTCACGATCCACACCGCCGTGCCCGTAATGGCCTTTCCGATGGGGAGTTCCGTGGCCTGTTCGTCGAGGTCCTGCGGGCGGACCGTGTGACAGCAGGTGAAGGTCGTGTTCTCGGTCGGACCGTAGCCGTTGACCAGCGTGGTCCGGGGCCAGAGCGCGGCGGCCTGGCGTACGTGCGGAACGGAGGCTCTTTCGCCGCCGAACAGCACGGTGGCCGCGCCTTCGAGCCCCCTTGGGCGTAACTGGACCCATTGGTTGAACAGTGCGGCCGTCAGCCACAGGGCGTTGATGTCGTGCTTGTCAGCCAGGGGGTCCAGGCCGGCGGGGTCGAAAATGCCCTCCGGGTGCAGCACGCAGGTTCCGCCGTTGAGCAGCGGTCCCCAGATTTCCAGGGTCGCCGCGTCGAAGGACTGGGGCGCGGCGTGCAGGAACCGGGTGTGCGGGTCCAGGGGCATGAAATCGGTCCCGACCACGAGCCGGACCACGGCCCGGTGCGGCACCACGACGCCCTTGGGTTCCCCGGTCGAGCCGGAGGTGTACATGACGTAGAGCGGCGTGTCCGGGGCTGCGCCCTCGAATGAACGGGCCGATCCGCGGCACTCCGAAAGGGGCAGGGCGCCGGACGGCGCGGAGCGTCCCGCCGTCAGGAGCACCCGCACCTTGGCATCCGACAGGAGGTATCGACGGCGCTCTTCCGGCCACTCGGCATCCAGTGGAACATAGCTCGCGCCGATCGTGGCAATCCCCAGCATGGCCGCCAGGGTGTCGAAGCGGCGGGATTGCACCAGGCCGACCCAGTCGCCGGGTCCCAGTCCGTGTTGTTCGACGAGGGCGCCGGCAATTTCCAGGCGCCGCTCATTCAGCCTGGCATAGCTGTAACTCGGGTCCGAACGGGTGGAATCCGGTGTTGCTTCGATGACGGCAATGGCATCCGCGTGGTGCGCGACGATGTGTTCGAAACGCGCCACGACGTCGCGAACGGCGCCCAAATGGCCGCTATCGCCCCCACAAATGTCGTGATCGTGCGTCACTGCTTCCCCTTTTGGTAACCCCAAAGGCGCCCCCTTCATTGCGCCTTTGTCCCCTATATTTAGCAGAATTCAGCACCTTAGCGTCAATAGTGCGAAACCGATGCATCAATGATCGTCGGCTGCGCGCCTCGCCGCCAGGAGGTGCGCCACTCGCCGCTGGACGGGCTCGGGCAGGCGGCCGAAAAGGCCTGGCCGCGGCACTTCCTTCATCACGTCGATCACGGTGAGCCCGGGACGGTGCGAATAGGTGTGGGCGCCCTTGAGATCAGGCTCCCAGTCCGGCTGGATGCGATTGACGATCTGCTCGGAATACCGCTCCGGCCCCAGTTCGTTGATTTCGTGAAGTGTCATTCCTCCTCCGTAACGGCGGCTGCAGTCCTGGGAAGGGCGAAGCAGTGACTCGCCCGTCCGGTAGAGGGGACCGGCCGGGCGGGCGCAGCGCACGTCGGAGCGGATCGGATTGTCCGGATGGGGCGTCCAGGCGCCGTCGAGCAGGTCTCCCTCGTTCACGAACAGAAACAGCTCGGTCCAGGACGAGGCGCCCGGGTTCTCGACCTGGTTGCCGAACAGGTACCAGCGCCCGTCATGGCGTTCCAGGGTTGCGTCGACGATGTAGTGGTCCTCCAGGATGCGCCGGCGTAGTTCCCATTGATCCGGAAACTCCGTGCACTCGTAGAGCTCGACCGCCCGGTTGCTGGCGGTCTCGGGAATCATCCAGAGCCGCTGGTCCCAGTGGAACACGAAGGGGTAGGAAAGGTGGTAGGGACGTTCGAGGACCGTCCGGGGCGGCAGCGGCCGGTGGTGGTCGTCAAAGCTGATCATCGAGATGTGGCCCTTGTCCGTTGCTTCGGGCAGGTCCTCGAAGAAAATGTGCCAGTGGCCTTCGTGAAACAGCGGCATCGGGTCGGCCCAGTAACGATCCCGTGATGGCACCAGGGATTCGAACTGCCGGAAAGCTGTCGACGGTTCCTCACCGAAGGCGTAACGCAGGTGCCAGTGCTCCTGGAACAGCCGATAACGTATCGAGCGTTTCAGGCGCTTGGCCAGCAGATGCAGAAGGTGTCTCGCCAGGCGTGGCGCGCCCGGTGAAAACGCGGCAGCCGCCTGCGATGCGCCCTGGCCGGCGGGTGCGGCCGGCAGGGCGGCATTTCCCAGCCGATGCAGTCGCTCGAGTTCGCGGGGGACCAACGACAGGGCGCCCCACATCAGCGTCTCGCGGTTGGTGGCGACCAGGGTGGGGTGGGTTTCCGTTCGGGTCCGCGCGAGGACGGACCGGGTCTCGGGACCTCCGGACTGCATGCTCAACTGGGCGCCGGTGGTCGGCTCATCCTCGATCACTTCGCGGAATCCGGCGGCGGTGTCACCGATGAGCGGTGTGTGGCCGTCGGCGGCCAGCAGGGACCAGGTGCCGTAGCGCGCCAGCGAGGCCCCGCCGGCGTCCGGCCACCCGGCGACGAGGAGCAGCAGCACGTCGATATCCAGGGCCCGGATGCGCTCGATGTCGGCCGCCGCCAGTTCGATGGACGTATCCGTCACCGCCGCGGTGAGCCGGAGGCAGGGGACATCGGCACAGCGATTTTCGATGGAACACGGCTCGAATGCGCTTCCCTGGGTCGGTGCGCCGTACTGCTGGATCGTCGACTGAAGCCACGCGCGCGGGGATCGCTGCCGGCCGGTGCGCTCACCCTGTTCAGGCGGCGGATTCTGGCGCAGGACCAGGTGCGTGATGTCGGCCGAAGGGGAAGCGTCGATGCGCGCCAGCATGCGTTCGACCCAGCTTGCGACAGTGAACCCGTCGAGCAGGAGTCCGACCCTCAGCGGGGGCGGGTTTGATGCCTCAGCGTTCTGATTCAAATCGATCCCCAGGGGGTCGCAGCCGGTGGCCTGAACCGATGACAGGGTGTTCGGCTCGCCCGGACGTGCTCACGGTGAGCGGCTCGAAATCCATGCAGCATATCAGCAATGCCGGTCCCTCCACGTCGTCACCGGCAATGTAACCGGACCGTAACGTTCTCTGCGAGTTCGGCAGGCCGGGGATTTTCCCGACACGGGCGAAATTGCGGTAAATTCGATCTATTAAATCCCTAAATAACTGAATTACAAATATAAAAACAGATGGCGCCTTTAGAGTCGCACGGGTTTCCATCCATTTTTGATCAGTGGTTTCCAGGAAAGGAATAGGGTTTTTCCCCAATCGCAAGCTGTCGGAGCGCCGCCTAAGCTTCGTGTGGCAATAAGGGAAACTTGGTTCAGTGACTCTGCTGAACTCGAGTATTGCACAAGGGCATGGAAGCTCCAGTTGGTGACCAAGGGGGTTCGACCATGCCATTTCTGCTGCAGGGCTGTGCAGGCACATGACGCACAGCCCATCACTCACTCCGCGGATTCCGCGCTGCCTGGCGATTGCCTGCGCGGCGGGAATGTTGCTGTTCACCTCGTCGGTTTTTGCCCAGTCAGGCCTTTACTTCGTCCCCTGGGTGACCGTCGAGCAAGTCTATGACGACAACATCTTCTTCGACAGCGAGAACGAGATCTCGGACACCTTCACTCGCGTGAGTCCCCAGCTGGACATCGGTTCCGAGTCGGGGACGCTGTCCTGGTTGCTGAGCTACCGCATCGACGCCGAGTGGTACAACGACCTGTCCGAACTCGACGACACCACGGCCCGCCAGTTCGGTGTGGGGAGCTTCGAGTACGCGCCGGATCGCCGCTGGAGCGTCAGGGGCAACACCGAATACACGAAGACCAACTCCGCCCAGGATCTGAGCCTCACACCCGGTGGCGACATTCCCGGCCTCGTGGGCAGGGATGAAGCCGAGCGCTTCCTCCTCTCCGGCGGTGTCGGGTACCAGTTCGGCCCGCGTTTTTCGGGTGACCTCGAACTGACCTGGATCGATGACGAGCTGATCGGATCGAGCGAGACCGAAACCACGGCGGTGACCGCGCTGGTGGAGCAGGTCATGTCGCCGACCCGATCGCTGCAGTACGGCTACGAATACCGCCGTTACGAGTTCGAAGACTTCGTCGACATCGACCCGTTCGCGATCGCCGAGGAAACGCAGACCAGCAACACCGCCTGGCTGGGCCTGGTCCAGGAAACGGGCGAAACGTCCACCCTGGAGCTTCGGGCAGGGCCCCGGTTCTCCGACGGCGACGTGGACCCCTATTTCTACGGCAACTGGCGCCGCAACTACGCCCGCGGCAGCGCGGCGGTCGAGGCGCGCTGGGACGAATCCATCGTGCTGGGAGAGTTCACCAAGCTGGAGACGCGCTCGCTGGAGGGCAACTGGACGCACCGGTTCACCTCGAAGCTGGAAGCCCGGGCCAGCGCCGGTTACGCCTACCTGGATGGCCCTGACTACACGCTGGACATCTTCTCCGTGGAAGTGCGCGGGAGATACGAGCTCAGCCGCTACGTCTCCCTGACGGCCCGGTACAGCTTCAACGACCAGAAGGAAGAACGCATCGGCCTGCCGAACGAGCGGGTCACCCACAACGTGGCGATGCTGGGCATCACGTTTACCCGTCCCCGTCGCGGATCGTGAAGGAGCGAGATCTGAACGCCATGAAACGAGATGAATTCGAGGGGCTCCCGGTCGCCGGAGCGCGCACCGCGCGAAGCGCTCGATCGGTGGTGCGTGCCGGTTTGCTCGGCGTGCTGTGCGCCGTCCTTGCCGGTGCTACGCCGGCGATCGGCCAGGAAACCAGCGGCGCCCGAGCGCTCGACCCCGCTGCCTGGGGGCCGATCATGGACTACCGGATCGGGCCGTCCGATGTACTGACCATCCGGGTGCGCCGCAACGAAGACCTCAACCAGACCGTCACCGTACGGCCCGACGGAAAACTGTCCCTCGCCCTGCTGGGTGACGTCGTGGCGGCCGGCCTGACGCCCGCCGAGCTGCAGAGCGAAATCGAAGCGGCGCTCAAGGAGTACGTCAACATCGTGGCCGGCGAGGTGACCGTCATCGTGGACGCGGTCCACAGCTACCGGGTCTCGGTACTCGGCGAAGTGCGCCAGCCCGGTCGCTTCGAGTTCCAGATCCGGGTGTCCGTGCTGGACGCACTGGCGCAGGCGGGCGGGCTGACCGAGTTCGCCGCCCGCTCGAAGATCCAGATCTTCCGGACCTACCGGGGCCAGAACGAGAAACTCGAATTCGACTACGACCAGCTCGTGAAATCGCAGGGAACCGCGGCCTGGGTGCCGGTGCTTCCCGGCGACATCATCCTGGTTCCCTGAGAGAGAACACGCAGGTATGGCAGACAAATACGACAGCCGAACCCTCATCGAGTCGGCCTATGAAATCTGGCGGCGGCGCAAGTGGGTGCTCGTCATCAGCTTCCTCAGCGTTTTCGGTCTCGCGGCCGGCCTCGTGATGGCCCTGCCCGATCTCTACCGATCCTCGACGACGCTGATTGTCGGACAGGACGGCGTGACCGAATCGCTGGTGGAAAACAACGTCTCCACGGAACTCGAACTGCGTCTCGGCATCATCCGCCAGGCACTGCTCAGCCGGGGCCAGCTCCAGGAGGTCATCGACGAGTTCAATCTCTACGAGGACATGCGCAAGACGGAGCCTCCGGCTTCCGTGATCGATCGCCTGCGCAAGGACATCGACATCGAGCAGCAGGCCTACGCCCAGCCGCAGTGGGGGCAGAGCGCCACGTTCGAGGTCACGATCAGCTACCAGGCCTGGGATCCCGAACTGGCGGCCGACGTCGCCAACCACCTCGCCGGGCGCTACCAGGCGGAAAACGAACGCGGCCGCTCCGTACAGGCGACACGGGCCACGGACATCATCTACGAGCAACTCGAGGGCGCGCGGGAGGAATTCCAGTTCCAGGAACAGCGCATGACCGAGTTCAGGAACCAGCACATGGGCAACCTTCCGGAGCAGAAGGACGTCAACCTGGCGACCCTGACGCGCCTGAACGCCGAGCTGCGAAGCAACGATGAGCGGCAAATGCAATTGACGCGGCGCCGTGAAGAGTTGCTGGACATCGTCGCCGTCGGCAATTCCGGCAGCGTGTCCGATGTCGTCCCCGGAAGGCTGCGACTCGAGAAGATGAAGAAGGACCTCGAGCAGTTGCGGGGGCGCTACACGGACAACCACCCGGAGGTCATCCGTCTCGAACGCGACATCCAGGCGCTCACCTTCGAGGTCGTGAACTCCGCATCCAACTCCGGGGGCGCCCGCTCAGAGGCTTCCCGGGACCAGTTCTCGGTGGAAATGGACCGGGACATGGCCTGGCTGATTTCCGAGGAACGGCGCCTGCAGAAGGACATCGATGCCCTGACCCTGAAGATCGAGGGCATACCGCGTATCGAACAGCAACTGAGCCGGTTGAGCTACGACTACGATGCTGCCCGGGAAAAGTACCAGGAACTTCAGAAGCGGTTCCAGGATGCCGTCCTGGCGCAATCCCTGGAGACCGAGAAGAACCAGGAAGTGAGCGTGGCCGAGGTCGCCATTGCCCCGGATTACCCCTCGGCGCCCCATCGCACGAGGTTGCTGTTCGTGGGCCTGGTCCTCGCCGGCGGATTCGCCGTCTGCATGCTGTTGCTGGCCGAACAGCTGAACAAGACCTTTCACTCCGTCCGCGAACTGCGGAAGTTCACGCGCATTCCCGTCCTCGCCAGCATCGGCACCATCCAGACCGAGCGTGACCGCTTGATGGGATGGGCGCGATTCGGGATGGACACCCTGATCGTCGGCGCTGGCCTGGTTCTCCTCACCGCCGCGAGTTATCACGTGGGCCAGGGTGGAACGGGCCTGGTCTGGGCGATTTCAGGATAGCCGTCGATGAACACATTGAAAGGAACGTCATCATGTCAGTGACCACATCCCCCGCCTCGGAGCCACAGGCAGTACCCGCACGGCTCGCGACACCCCCCGTGACCACGGCACGGACCGCGGATGAGTCCCAGGAAGTCGGTGCAAACGTCGATCCCCACCTGGTCTGCCTGCTGGAACCGAGTTCCGAGCATGCGGAGAGCTACTACCGGCTGAGATACGGGCTCGAGAAACGGCGCGTGGAGGATTCCGCCCTGGTCGTGGGTGTGACCAGCCCCAGCCCCGGGGACGGCAAGACACTGACCGGCATCAACCTGGCCGGCGCGCTGGCCAAGGACTCCGGGGCGCGTGTGTTGTTGCTGGACCTGGACCTTCGGCGTGGCGGGGACGGCGTGTCGGAATACCTGGACATGCGATCGAAGCAGGAACGCGGGATCGTCGACTGGATCCGGGAGACCGACGGCGACGAAACGCCGCACACGCATTTTCTGCGGCGGTTCAATCTGCACGTCGTCACGGCCGGCAGCAACCCCGAACTGCCCTACGAATTGCTCAAGTCGTCCAGGCTCGACGAGCTGGTTCGCCGGGCACGCAGGGAGTTCGACTTCGTCATCATCGATGCACCGCAGATTCTCGACCTGCCGGATACGGAGCTGATCGCCCGCCTGGTCGACGGCTTCCTCATCGTCGTCAAGGCGGACCGGACCCGTCAGCGCCGGCTCGAAGAAGCGCTGAACCTGATGACCGAGGACAAGGTGCTGGGACTCGTCTTCAATGCGGTCGCCGGGCAAGAACAGTAAGCCGCCGTTGGTCCCAGTCGATGAGATTCGGAAATCACTCCAGGAGACGCACCCTTGTGCTGGGCACCGGCCCGCTCGTTCGGGAACTGCTCGCGGAGATCGAGGCGCATTCCCGTTGTGAATACCGCATCGACGGCATCGTCGTGGAGCCATCCTTTGCCGGTGTGAGCTATCACGGCCACCCTGTCCTGGGTTCGGTCGACACCCTCGAAACCATCCTGAATGAACGCGAGCCGGACGTGATCATCGCCGGCTATGCCCCGGGATCGGTGGAGCTGTTCGAACACCACCTGCTGGAGGCCAGTCTCAGCCGGGAAATCCGGATCGAGCAGGCAGCGACCGTGTACGAATCGCTGAGCGGAAAGCTGCCCCTGGAGGCCTACGAGATGGAGGATGTCATCTATTCCGACACCTTCCGCCCGGGCCGGCTGTCCCTGGTGGCGACCCGGCTGCTGAGCCTGGTGGCGGCGTCCCTCGGCCTGCTGCTGCTGGCGCCGCTGATGCTGCTGATCGCGCTGCTGATCAAGCTGGACTCCGAGGGTCCGGTGCTGTTCCGGCAGGAACGTTCCGGCCTGAAGGGCCGCAGTTTCCGCCTGGCGAAATTCCGGACCATGAAGCCGGCGACCGATGCCGGCTCCCAGTGGGAAGGCGACAACGCCCACCGGATCACCCGGGTCGGCCACTGGCTGCGGAAATTCCGGCTCGACGAGCTGCCCCAGTTTTTCAACATCCTTCGTGGCGACATGAACCTCGTCGGACCCCGGCCGCATCCGTCCTGCAACATCGCGCTGCTCGCGCTGGTGGCCAGAAACACGCCGGACTCCGGCATGCCCATTCCCTATTACGCCCTGCGCTCCAGTGTACGACCCGGAATCACCGGCTGGGCGCAGGTCCGCTACCGCTACGCCAACAACCTGCAGGAAGAGATCGAGAAGCTGCACTTCGACCTCTACTACATCAAGCACTACTCCCTGCGTCTCGACCTGCGCATCCTGCTGGAAACCGTCTGGGTCGTGGTTGCAGGCTACATCGTGAATGCGGATTCCGGGCAGGCGCCCGAATCGGCCAGTGCGCCCCGGATATCGGGTAGCGAGCAGGCGACGACCTCTTGAATGCGACACCCACCAAGGCCCCAGGGGCGCTCTGATGAGCGCGAATTCCAGCGTCGACTGGTGGCGGCGGCCTGAGCCCGTCCCCGTGGTCGATCACCCCGCCCGCGCCATGCGGGGCAATCGCCTGTGCCACTGGGCGCTGATCGGATTCACGGTCATCCTGCTGCTGGCCCCGCAGGAGCAATTCCCCGTCCTCGCCCCCTTTCGCATCGCCCTGCTGAGCGCAACCGTCGCCGTGCTGGCCTGTGGCTACTACCGGCTGAGGCAGAAGTTGCCGCTGCTGGAGTTCAGCCCGGAAGTCGTGCTGGTGTTGCTGCTCGTGTGCTGGTCCATGCTCACCGTCGTCTTTTCCTACTGGCCGGGCGGCAGTGTCAGCCTGCTGACGGACCGCTTCCTCAAGGCGGTCGTCTGCTTTCTGTTGTTGTCCCATGCCATCAGCAACCTGCGGCAGTTGCAAGCCATCTGCTGGTGCCTGGTCCTGTGCACCGTGCCCCTGACGCTGACGACCCTGGTCAACTACGCCTCCGGCATCACCATGGGCGCGGTCGACAGCCGGGTGATCGGCTACGCGTCCGGCCTGACGCAGAACCCCAATGACATGGCGCTGATGCTGAACCTGATCCTGCCGCTGTGTTTCGCCCTGGCGCTGGGCGCCCGCGGCAGGCTCGCCCGCCTGTTGCTGGCCGGCATCAGCCTGTTGATCGTGCTTGCGGTCATTGCGACGTTTTCACGTGCCGGGTTCCTGACGCTCGCATTCATCGGTGTCTGCTACGCCTGGCTGGTGCGCCATCGGCCGCAGAGAATCTGGATTCCCGTCGTGCTTCTTTTGGGGGCGCTTGCCCTGCCGCTGGTTCCGGACAGCTACTTCGATCGCATCAGCACGATCGTCACGATCGAGGACGACCAGACCAACTCGGCGCAGACACGCCTGTCGGACATGAAGGTGGCGACGGAAGTGGCCTTCAGCCGCCCCGTGGTCGGTTCGGGAATCGGAATGAGCGCGCTGGCGCTCAACGAGGCCCGGGGCGAGCGCTGGCTGGACGTCCACAATGTCTACCTGCAGGTCGCCGTGGACCTGGGCCTTCCCGGCCTGCTGTTGTACGTCCTGCTGATGTGGCGTTGCCTGCGGGTGACCGGTGACGTCATTCACGGTCGGTCCGGGCACGCGGCGGAGCCGCGGCAACTGGTGCTCCTGGCCGAGGCCCTGCGGGTCAGCCTGCTGGCCTTCGCCGTGTCCGCGATGTTCTATCCCGTGGCCTATCACTTCTACTTCTTCTTTTTCGCCGGCCTGGCGATCGCTGCCGGCAAGCTTGCCCGCGACACGTTCGAGGCGTCGCGGTGATGAGCGCACGTCCGGCAGCCGTGGAAGCGATGGAATCGACCAGCGTACGGTCGGACGGCGCGATGCCGATCCGGCTGCTCAAGGTCCTGACCAACTTCCACCCGGGGGGCACGGAGCGCCAGGTCCTGAACCTGGTGCGGGGCATGGACCGCAGCGCATTCGACCTGGCGTTCGCCTGCCTGGACCGGACGGGTGAGTTTCTCGAATCGTTCGAGGCCTGCGACCTGCCGATCGAGGAGTTCAGGATCCCGCGGCTCTATGAGCCACGATGTTTCCTGCAGCAGTATCGGTTTGCCGCCCACCTGAAACAGCAGCGCGTGCAGATCCTGCACAGCTACAACTTCTACGCCAATGTCTTCGCCGTTCCGGCTGCCCGCCTCGCCGGTGTGCCCCTGGTGCTGGCGTCCGTTCGCGACCGGGGTGTCTACCTCACCGCAGCCCAGAAGAAGTGGCAACGCTGGGTCCTGGGCCTGGCCGACCGGGTGCTCGTCAATGCCGATTCCATCCGCGACTGGCTGCTCGAGCAGGGCTTGCGGGAGGGCCGGATCTCGGTGATCCGGAATGGAATCGACCTGTCACGTTACCAGCCCGGGCGGGTGGCCCCGAATATCCGGCAGGCACTGGCGATCCCCGAATCCGCGCCTCTGGTGGTCCTGGTCGCCCGCCTCAACCCGTCCAAGGGCATCGACGACTTCATCCGGGCCGCGGCCATGATCGCGCCCCGGATGCCGGACGCCCGCTTCCTGGTCGTGGGCGCCGACCTCAGGAGCCTCGATGGCGAGGCGACCGAGGACACCACCTACCGGTCATCGCTGCAGCAGCTGGCGACGTCCCTGGGCGTCGGACAGCAGGTCATATTCGCCGGACACCGGGACGACATCCCGGACATCCTCGCCACGGCTGCGCTCTCGGTGCTGCCGTCGCACAGTGAAGGGCTTTCCAACACCCTGCTCGAGTCCATGGCGGCGGGCGTGCCGATCATCGCCACCGATGTCGGCGGCAATCCTGAACTGGTCAAGGAGGGGATCAACGGCCAACTGGTCCCGGTGCGCTCGCCGGAGCACCTGGCCGCGGCGATGGAGCAGCTGCTGGGCGACCCGGAACAGCGCGCCATGATGGGCGAACGGGCCCGGCGCATGGCCTGGAGCGATTATTCGCTGGCGGGGATGGCCGCGAAGACGCAGCGCTTCTACCGCGAACAATTGGGCCTGGCGCGGAGGGCCGCGGCATGACCGCGCGGAGCGACAGTCTCGGGCACGAGGCGGACCCGCCGTTCGAAACGCCGCCCACCAAGCCCCTGGAGGCCCTGTTCCGTCCGGCCCTGGTGCTGATGAGCGGGCGCCTGGTCGGGTTCGTGGTGGCCTTCGCCATCCCGATGGTCCTCGCCCGGGTGTTCGACCAGACCGATTTCGGGACCTACAAGCAGCTGTTCCTGATTTTCGGCACCCTGTTCGGGGTGGTCCAGATGGGCATGGCGGAGAGCCTGTACTACTTCCTGCCCTCGCGGTCCGAGTCGTCCGGGCGCTTCGTGTTCAACACGCTGGTGACGCTCGGCACCCTGGGGCTGGGTTCGCTGCTCGGCCTGTGGCTGTTCCGGAACGAGCTGGCGGCCACGATGAACAACCCGGTCCTGGCGGAACTCATCATGCCGGTGGGGCTGTACCTGCTGTTCATGCTGATGGCCGTGGTGCTCGAAATCATCATGACCATCCGCAGGCAGTTCGTGGCCGCGTCCATCAGCTACGCGCTGACGGACGTGGCGCGCGCGCTGTTCTACCTCACCCCGGTGCTGTTCCTGGCCGACCTGCGGGTCCTGATGCTGGGCGCGCTGGTGTTCGCCTTTGCCCGCCTCGCGGCAACCGTGGTCTACGTCGGCCGGGAATTCGGCGGGGAACTCAGGCCCGATCGCCAGGCCTTCGCCGAGCAGGCCCGCTACGCCGTGTCCTTCGGTATCGCGGCGATCATCGGTACGGCCCAGACGACGTTCCACCTCTACGCCGTTTCCAACGCCTTCGATGCAGCGACCTTCGCCATCTACGCGGTGGGATGCCTTCAGATTCCCCTGTCCGACTTTCTCATGACGTCCACCAGCAACGTGATGATGGTCAACATGCGCGAGCGCCTGCTGGCGGGAGACCTCGAAGGGGCGGTCGCGGTCTGGCTGGACGGGAACCGGAAGCTGGCCCTGATCTTCTTCCCGATGGTGACGGGCCTGCTGGTGATGGCGCATCCGTTCATCGTCCTGCTGTTCACCGATACCTACGCGGACAGCGTGCCCATCTTCATGGTGTGGACGCTGGGCATGCTGCTGGTCGCCATTCTCACGGACAGCGCCTTGCGGGTCTTCGCCCTGACGCGGTTCCTGATCTTCCAGAACCTGGTGGCGCTGGGACTGGTGGCGCTGCTCCTGCAGTGGTTCCTGGCCCAGTTCGGCCTCGTGGGCGCGGTCATGGTCACACTGGTGGCCGCTTCCGTGGTCAAGGTCATGGCGCTGGAGCGTGTTCGTCGCGCCCTGGAAGTGGAACTGGCGCGATTGCTGCCCTGGAAGTCACTCGCGGTGACGGCCCTGCTGTCCGCGCTGGCGGCGGCGCCCGCCTGGGCGGTCGTGGCCACACTGGACGCGCCGGAACTGGTGGTCCTCGCGGTCGCCGGCCCGGTCTATGTCCTCGCCTACTACTTCCTGCTGCGCCACTTCGGCCCGCTGGAGCGTGGCGAAAAGGAACAGCTCGGCCGGTGGGTCAACAAGCCGTTCGACTGGTTGCGGGGCGCGGCATGATGATGGGGGGGAACTGAGCATGTGCGGCATTGCAGGCATCTTCGGGTTGCGCGGCGAGCCGGTCGGGGCGGGGCAGGTCAAGGCCATGTGCGATGCGCTGGTGGCGCGGGGTCCCGACGACGAGGGCTACTACGTCCAGGGTTCGATCGGACTGGGAATGCGGCGCCTCAGCATCGTGGACCTGGCGGGCGGCCAGCAGCCGATCCAGAACGAGGACGGCACGGTGCAGGTCGTGCTGAACGGAGAAATCTACAACTTCCGCGAGCTGCGCCGCATGCTCGAGGGAAAGGGGCACCGCTTCTACACCGCTTCCGACACCGAAGTGATCGTCCATCTCTACGAGGAGTTCGGTGACGAGTGTGTCCAGCACCTGCGCGGCATGTTCGCCTTCGCCCTGTGGGACGGGACGCGCCAGCGCCTCTTGATCGCCAGGGACCGCCTGGGCATCAAGCCGCTGTTCTACGGCGTGTTCGACGGCAAGCTGGTCTTCGCTTCCGAGCTCAAGGCGTTGTTGCAGCTGCCCTGGGTCCCCCGTGAACTGGACTTCGGTGCCGTCGCCCACCTCTTCGCCTTCCTGACCACGCCCAGGGACCGTGGCATCCTCGCGGGTATCCACAAGCTCGAACCAGCGCATCGGCTCGTGGTCGAGTCCGGCGGGTCCCCCCGGATCTCCCGTTACTGGAGTGTGGGCTTCGAAAGCGATGAAACCTCCAGCGAGGCGGACTTCGTCGAGGGCCTGAGGGAACGGCTGTCGGAGTCGGTGCGCCTGCGCATGGCCTGTGACGTTCCCTTCGGCGCCTTCCTCAGCGGCGGTATCGACTCCAGCGCGGTCGTGGCCACCATGGCCGGACTGGGCACGGAGCCGGTGAAGACCTTTTCCGTGGGCTTCGAGGAGAAGTCGTTCAGCGAGCTGGATCACGCCCGGGTGGTGGCGCAGAAGTTCGGCACCGAGCACCACGAACTGGTGCTCAAGCCGGACGTGGTCAGCGTACTCGACGATCTCTCCTGGCATCTCGACGAACCCTTCGGCGATGCCTCGGCGATCCCCACCTACATGGTTTCCCGCCTGGCGGCCGAGCACGTCAAGGTGGTGCTGTCGGGTGACGGCGGCGACGAGTTGTTCGGCGGTTATGACAAGTACTGCGTCGAGCGCAGGGAACGCCGGTTCCGGCACATCCCGACCGTGATCCGTTCGCTCATGGGCGCCGTCGGCGGCCGTATGAACGAGGGAATGAAGGGGCGCAACTTCCTGCGCCATATCGCGCTCGATGGCGCGGAGCGCTACGTGAACGCGGGGACACTGTTCGACCGGGAAGAACAGGAGTCCCTGTTCCTGGCGCCGGCCGCCGAGCGCATCCTGTCGACGGACCCCTGGGGTGGTCTCAGCGACGAGCTGGAGCGCTACCCGGGGCACTGGTTGTCGGCCGTGCAGTCACTGGACCTCCACAACTACCTGCCGCTGGACATCCTGACCAAGGTCGACCGCATGAGCATGGCGCACTCGCTCGAGGCGCGCGTGCCGCTGCTCGATCACAAGCTGGTCGAGTATGCCGTGACGATTCCGCCCCATCTGCGGCTGAACAACGGCAGCACCAAGCACATTTTCAAGCAGGCCATGCGCGGCATCCTGCCCGACGCGATCATCGACCGGCCCAAGCAGGGTTTCGCCGTCCCCCTGGAGATCTGGTTCCGGGGACAGCTGGACGGTTTCGTCAACGACCTGCTGCTGTCCGACACCAGCCGGGCCCGCAATCTGCTCAACCCCGACTACGTGAAGCAGGTGCTGCGACTGCACCACGCCGGCCGGCCTCTCAACTTCGAAATCTGGACCATGCTGTCCTTCGAGATGTGGTGCCGGAAGTTCCTGGACCAGCCCGCCATCACCCCGATGGCCCGGCCGGTTCATGCCGTGGTGTCGACCCCGTCGCCGGCGCCGCCGGGCCAGGTGCAGCCGGCATGAGCCGGGTCGCGAGAACGGACGGGGCGATCGAATGAGAATCCAGCGCCTGTTGGACATGAGCCCCGCCGAGTGGGCCTTCCGCGGACGGCAGGAGGTCTTCAAGGCCGTGGAGCGCTGGTCACCGGGGGACGCGCGTTCCTCATCACGGGTCAGGATCGATCGCTCGGCGCTCGATCCCTTGCACGGCGGTCTGCTGGACCCCGCAGCCCGGGACGCGACGTCGGAGTTCGACGCCGAACTCGCGACGCGGTGGCTCGCGCGGATGAGCGGACGGTTTTTTGCCGGGTTCGGGAGCGAGAAGGACTCCAGCGAGGTCGTCGATTGCCTGAACGCGGACTTCGCGGACGAGGCGCGGCAGCTCATCACCCGGGCGGACGCGGTGTGTGCGGGCCGCTTCGAGATTCTCGGCTACGGGGCGCTGGACTTCGGCTGCCCGGTCAACTGGCACCTCGATCCCGTTTCCGGCCGGGAGAGTCCGCGGGAGCACTGGAGCCGGATCGATCCCCTGGACCCGGAACAGGTCGGAGACAGCAAGGTGGTCTGGGAACTGAACCGTCACCAGTGGGCCCTGGATCTCGGGCAAGCCTGGCGGTTGACCGGCGACGTGGCCTACGCGGACGCGTTTTTCGAACGGTTCTCGGACTGGCTGGAAGCGAATCCCTACGGTCGTGGCGTCAACTGGAGCAGCGCCCTGGAAGTCGCACTGAGGATGATGGCCTGGTGCTGGGCCCTGGCCCTGTTCAGGACCGCGCCGGCCATGACGCCGGACCGCCTGCAGGGCCTGCTGGCGGCGATCCAGCGCCACGCCGGTTTCGTGGAGCGCAACCTGTCGCGGTATTTCTCGCCCAATACACACCTGACGGTGGAAGCGCTTGGCCTGTACACCGTCGGCACCCTGCTGCCGGAACTCCGGGGCGCGCGACGCTGGCGGTCGCGCGGTCGCGAGCTCCTGCTGGAGCAGTTGCCGGTCCAGGTATCGGAGGCTGGCGTCCATTTCGAGCAGTCCACCCGCTACCAGTACTACACGGTCGAGATCTACCTGCATTTCGCCCTGCTCGCGGCGCGCAACGGCGAAGCGCTGCCGGCGATCGTTCACGAGCGCATCGCCGCAATGCTGCAGGTCCTGCGGGCCCTCATGCGGCCGGATGGCAGCCTGCCGCAAGTGGGCGACACGGACGGTGGCTGGCTGTGTCCCCTGGTGCGGCGTGATACCGGCGACTACCGGGGTCTGTTCGCCACCGCGGCCCTCCTGCTGGAGGACCCGCAGCTGGCCGAGGCGGCCGGCGCGCTCGCCGCGGAAGCGCTGTGGTTCTTCGGTCCGGAAGCCGTCGAGCGTTGGCCGCAACTGACCGGAACGGCAGCGGTCCCCGGATCGCTGGTCACAAACATTCCCGGCGCCTGCGTGACGATGCGCAGTGGCTGGGGTCCGGACGCCCATCATCTGGTGTTCGACACCGGACCGCTGGGTTGCCCCGTCAGCAGTGGCCATGGCCACGCGGACCTGCTGTCGGTGCAGTGCAGCGCCTTTGGCGAACACTACCTGGTCGACCCCGGAACCGGCTGCTATTCGTCCGACTCTCCCTGGCGGCCGCATTTTCGCAGCACCCGCGCGCACAGCACGGTGACCGTTGACGGCGTGGACCAGGTGGAATCCGAAGGGCCGTTTTCCTGGCGCCAGCGCCCGGCCGCCCGGCTGCTGGATTTCGAGGTGCGCCCCGGGATCGGCTACGCCGCCGCGCAGCACGAGGCCTATGTCCGGCTGGAGGATCCGGTGACCCACCGGCGTCGCGTGTGGTTCCTGGATGAAACGTGCTGGCTGATCGTGGACGACCTGCTCGGACACGGACGACACGTGGCGGACCTGCATTTCCAGTTCGCGCCCTTGCCGGTGGACGAGGAAGCGGAT
Organism: Gammaproteobacteria bacterium; assembly: GCA_030426265.1. Lineage (GTDB taxonomy): Bacteria > Pseudomonadota > Gammaproteobacteria > Xanthomonadales > SZUA-36 > Marinihelvus. The sequence goes on from JAUHYP010000004.1 coordinate 40,802, forward strand.
GGCTGGGTCCGGGCCCGGGGACAGTCGAGCAGCCTGTTGCTGAAGAGCTTTTCGATGCGACCCCTGGACCGGCGCATCGTGGCGGGCGCCCGCCAGCCGCTCGCGGGCTGGTATTCGCCCAACTACGGCGTCCAGGTTCCGGCGCCCCTGCTGACGCTGCGTGTCGAAGAGACGCTGCCCTTGCGCCTGGCCACCGTGATCGTACCGATGCGCGACCCGGACGCTCCGCCGCCATCGCTCGCCGCCCGGATTCACGAGGCGCGGCTGGTGGGGTTGGAATCAGGTGTTCCGGGATGGAGCTTCCCGGACTTCGAATACGACGACCGGCCGCTGTCCACCGGCGCCGGGGATGGATCGCCATGAGGACCCGGATATGTGTGGCATAGCTGGCATCCTCAGCTTTGATCCGGGCGCGCAGGTCCAGGAGCGCCGCCTGCAGGCCATGCGCGACAGCCTGGTGCATCGTGGGCCGGATGACGCCGGACTGGTGGTTCGGGGCCGCGTCGGCCTGGCGCACCGACGCCTGTCGATCATTGACCTCTCGGGTGGCCACCAGCCCATGAGCGACCCCCAGGGGCAGGTCTGGATCACCTACAACGGCGAGCTCTACAACTTCCGCGCCTTGCGTTCGGAACTCGAATCGCGGGGCTGTGCCTTCTCGACGCAGTCGGATACCGAGGTGCTGCTGCGCGCCTACGAAGTCTTCGGGACCGATTGCGTCGACCATCTCAGGGGGATGTACGCGTTCGCCATCTGGGATGAGCGCAAGCAGCAGCTGTTCATGGCCAGGGACCGGCTCGGGATCAAGCCGCTCTACCTGGCCGAGCGCGACGGCGAGCTGTTGTTCGCATCGGAAATCAAGGGCCTGCTGGCCGGCTTGCCCGGCCCGCCCCGGTTCAACGAGGGTGTGCTGCCGGAATACCTGGCATCCCGGTATGTGTCCGGCGAGGAGACGTTCTTCCAGGGCGTGCACAAGCTGCTCCCCGGCCACCGGCTGGTGTGGACCCCCTCGGGCGGCTGCCGCAAGGAACGCTACTGGCTGCCGCCCACCGTTCAGGAAGACGCCGGTACGTCAATCGAGGACCACGTCCAGGCCGTGCGCGCCGGGCTGGAGGACGCCGTCGAAAGCCACCTCGTCAGTGACGTGCCACTGGGCCTGTTCCTGTCCGGGGGCATCGACTCGACGGTCCTGGCTTCATTGATGGCGCCCCGGGTGGATGGCCCGGTGCATACGTTCTCGGTGGGTTTCAGCGAAGCCGAAGCCAATGAATTCGAGTACGCCCGCATTGCCGCCGAGCACATCGGCGCCAGTCACCGCGAAGTCCTGCTGTCGCCCGACCAGTTCTTCGCGGCGTTGCCGAAACTGATCTGGCACGAAGACGAACCCATCGCGTTCGCCTCCAGCGTTCCGCTCAACGCGGTTTCCGAACTGGCCAGCGAGCACGTCAAGGTCGTGCTCACCGGTGAGGGGGCCGACGAACTGTTCCTGGGCTACGACTATCGCTACCGGGTGACGGACTGGAACCTGCGATATGGCCGGGTCTACCAGCGCAGCCTGCCCCGTGGCATTCGCCAGGCAATGGCCCGCGCGATTCCCGGATTGCCCTGGCGCCTGCGCCGCTACGCGGAGCGCAGCTTCCTGGCGATGGATGGCAGCCCACGCGACGCATTCTTCGAGAATTTCTCGGTGTTCCGCCAGCAGGCCCGTACGCAGTTGTTGCGGGAAGGGGGCGAGCATGGCGACATCCATGGCCATGGCCTGCGGTTCTACGAACTCGAATCCGGAGACGACCTGGCCGCGATGAGCCAGGCGGATCTGCAGACCCACCTGGTCGAATTGCTCATGAAGCAGGACCAGATGAGCATGGCCGCCTCCCTGGAGAGCCGGGTTCCCTTCCTCGACCACCAGCTCGTGGAAACGGTATCGCGAATTCCCGGGCGGGTGCGCCTGCACGGCGGCAAGACCAAGTCGTTGATGCGTGAAGCCGTTCGCGACCTGGTACCCGAGCCCATCATGAACCGCGGAAAAATGGGCTTTCCCGTTCCGATCGGCCGCTGGCTGGCCGGCCCGTTCCGAGCCCTGGTCGATGAATATGTGCTGGGCCCCAGGGCGCGGCAACGCGGCTACTTCGAGGAATCCGCGCTGAAGCGACTGGCCGGGGAGCACCTGGGCGGCGGGATCGATCACGCTGATCGCCTGTGGCTGCTGATCAACCTCGAGATCTGGCAGCGCCTGTTCATCGACGGTGAATCACCGGAGGCAGTGAAGCCGATCGGCGGCCCGGTTTCGGATCCCGGCCCGGCGTACTCGCGCCCGGCACAACTGGTGGCGGCCAAATGAGCGCCATGCAGTCCAGCCTGGTGCGGCAGCCCGCCCGTGAAACGGATGCGTTCCCCGATCCGGCCGCGCCGAGTGCGACACCCTTGCGCATCCTCTGGGTCAAGGTCGGCGGGCTGTGGCCATTGAACACGGGGGGGCGCCTGCGCAGCTTTCACCTGGTGCGCGAGCTGTCCCAATCGCACGCGGTGACGGTGCTCACCACGCACGGACCGGACGACGACCCGGAGGGGCTGAAGCAGCAGCTGTCCCGCTGCCAACAGGTTCGTTCCCTCCCGCACACACCCGCCAAGAAGGGCAGCGGGCGGTTCTTCCTCGCGCTGTTTCGCTCGTGGTTTACGCGCCTTCCCGTCGATCTCTACCGGAATCGGGTCGCGGACCTGAAGGCCGAGGTGACGCGACAGCTTGCGCAGGGAACGTTCGACCTGGTGGTCGCCGATTTCCTGGTCGCGGCGCCCAACGTGTCCCGGCATGGCGATACGCCGGTGCTGCTGTTTTCCCACAATGTCGAGTACATGATCTGGCGCCGGCTCGGCGCCAATGAGCGACGCTGGCCGCACCGCCTGATGCTGGCCAATGAGTGGCGCAAGATGCGCCGCTACGAGATCGAGGCCTGCCGCCGCGCCGATTTCACGGTCGCGGTGTCCGAGCAGGATCGAGACCAGCTGGCCGAGGGGTCGGACACCTCCCGCTATGGCGCCATCGCCACCGGCGTGGACCTGGACTACTTCCAGGCGGGTGACCGACGCAGGGAGCAGGCGATGGAGATCGTGTTCTGCGGCTCCATGGACTGGCACCCGAACGAGGACGCGATGCGGTATTTCATCGATGAGATCCTGCCCCGTTTGCGTGAGGACCTTCCGGACATCACGGTGACCGTGGTGGGACGCAACCCCGGCGACGGCTTCCGCACGGTCGCTGAACAGGCAGGCGTACGGGTCACCGGCACGGTCCCCGACGTCCGGCCCTACGTGCAGGCGGCAGCGGTGTACATCGTCCCCCTGCGCATCGGCGGCGGCACCCGCCTGAAGATCTACGAGGCCCTGGCCATGGGCAAGGCCGTGGTCAGCACCACCATCGGCGCCGAGGGACTCCCCCTGGAAGAGGGCGAGCACATCCTGCGTGCCGACGAGCCGGCCGAGTTCGCCCGCCAGGTACGGGTCCTGCTGGAGGACCCGGCCCGGCGCCAGGCGCTGGGCGATGCGGGCCGGGCCCTGATGGAAGCGCGCTTTTCCTGGCCGGAGGTGGCCAGGGAATTCGAAGGCTTCTGCCGGGAGGCCATCTCGTGAACACCCATCAGTCATTCCCGTTCTTCAAACAGGAGCACGAATCATGAAACAGTCCATCAGTGTTTTCGGCCTGGGCTATGTCGGCTGCGTCAGCGCCGCCTGCCTGGCCAAGGCCGGCCACGACGTGATCGGCGTGGACATCAACCCGGAAAAGGTCCGCCTCATCAGTGACGAGGGCCGCTCGCCCATCATCGAGCCGGGGCTGGAGCCGCTGATCCACGAGATGACCCGGTCTGGCGCCCTGCGCGCCACGACCTCGTGCCGGGAGGCGATCGCGCAATCGGATCTGGCCTTCGTCTGTGTCGGCACGCCCGGTGATATCAATGGGCAACTGAACCTGGACGCCCTGCAGCGCGTCTGCCGGGAAATCGGTGAAGCCCTTCGCGAGCGCGAACGGCCCTTCACCGTGGTGGTGCGCAGCACCATGCTTCCGGGCACGCTGGACAACACGGTCCGGTCCGCCCTGCTCGAAGGCGCCGGCGAGGCCTTCGAGCCGCGGTTGCGCCTGGCGATCAATCCGGAATTCATCCGGGAAGGCTCCGCCCTGAAGGACTTCGATGCGCCGCCGTTCACCCTGGTCGGCTGCGAAGACGTGGCCACCGCGGACCTGTTGCGGCTCGTGTACCGGAGCGTCGATGCGCCCTTCGTGCATACCCGCATCAGCACTGCCGAGATGGTCAAGTACGCCTGCAATGCGTTTCACGCCCTGAAGGTGTGTTTCGCCAATGAAATCGGCGACAGCTGCGACGCCCTCGGTGCGGATGCGCAGGAAGTGATGAACATTTTCTGCATGGACGACAAACTCAACGTCTCGCCCGCCTACCTGCGTCCGGGTTTCGCCTTCGGCGGCTCCTGCCTGCCCAAGGACGTGAAGGCCCTGTTGTACGCGGCGCATCATGCGGACGTGGGCGTGCCGGTGCTCGACGCGATTCTTCCCTCCAATCGGGCCCAGATCCAGAAGGGCATCGACGCCATCCTGGCGACGGGGAAGAGGCGGATCGGCATGGTGGGCCTGGCGTTCAAGCCCAACACCGACGACCTGCGGGAGAGCCCGCTGGTCACCCTGGTGGAAGCGCTCATCGGCAAGGGCATGGACCTGCGCATTCTCGATCGCAACGTCTCCCTGGCCAGCCTCACCGGCGCCAACCGGCAGTACATCATCGAGGAGATTCCGCACATTTCCTCACTGATGTGCGAACGGCCCGAGGACCTGATCGAACATGCCGAGGTGCTGGTGATCGGGACGGACAACCAGGATGCAGAGAAGATCTGCGCCCAGGCCCGCCCGGACCAGGTCATCGTCGATCTCACGCGAAGCGCCCGGGGCAAGCGGTCCTCGGCGCGGAAGGCGGCCTGAGCAGGGCGCCTTCGCATTTCGGCGGTCATGTCACTCTTCCGGCTCAGCCTCCTGGTCTGCCTGGCGTTCCTGGCCGGCTGTGAATCGGGACGGTTGAAGGGGACGCCTGACGCCACTGCCGAGTTGCCGAGAGAGCAGGTGCGCCTGGATGTGAGTTCGCCGGGGCGTGTCATACGGGTGGCCGCCGACGCGGACCTCCAGGCCGCGCTCGTGGCGGCGCAACCGGGTGACACCATCGAACTCGAGGCGGGCGCGACCTTTACCGGTCCATTCGTTCTGCCGCACAAGGCGGCGTCGGAGGGCGAGGCGCCGCCGGCCAGCGATTCGCCCTGGATCACGCTCCGTCCGGGGCCGGCTGCGCATTCGCTGCCTGCGGCCGGTACGCGCGTGACGCCCTCCGATGCGCCGGCGATGGCCCGCCTGGAATCGAGCAAGAGCGCGGTCCTGACGACTGCTCCAGGCGCCAGTCACTACCGATTCATCGGTATCGAGTTCGGTCCGGGTCCGCACTGGCTGAAGTCGGAATCCGGCGCCTCCATCAACGGTCTGGTATGGCTGCACAGCGGCAGCGCCTCTCCGGACGACATCCCCCATCACTTCATTTTCGAACGCTGCCTGTTCGCCGGCGAATCCACGGTCGGCACCCGCCGCGGGCTGGTCGTGAACTCCGCCCACACGGCCGTCGTGGACTCCCATTTTTCCGACTTCAAGATGGTCGGAGAAGACGCGCAGGCCATCGTCGGCTGGGCGGGCCCCGGGCCGTTTCTGATCCGCAACAACTACCTGGAAGGCTCCGGCGAGAACGTGATGTTCGGCGGTGGCGATCCGCCGATCGAAGGCCTGGTGCCGTCGGACATCGAGATCATCGGCAATCACTTCGCCAAGCCCCTGGACTGGCAGGAGGGACACCCGGATTTCGAAGGAACGCGCTGGTCCGTGAAGAACCTGTTCGAACTGAAGAATGCACAGCGCGTGCTGGTGGACGGCAACCTGCTCGAGTACAACTGGCCGGAATCCCAGAACGGCTTCGCCATCCTGTTCACGGTGCGCAACCAGGACGGCGATGCGCCGTGGTCTGTCGTCCGCGACGTGACCTTCAGCAACAACGTGGTCCGGCACGTGGCCAGCGCATTCAACATTTCCGGATTCGACGACCATCACCAGAGCCAGCAGACGCAGCGGATCGTCATCCGCAACAACCTGTTCGAGGACGTCGGCGGCACCTGGGGGAAGGGCGACCTGTTCCAGGCGCTGGACGGCGTGGCCAACCTGACCATCGAACACAACACGGCCCGCCATACCGGCAGAATCCTGGTGGGAGAAGGGCGTGTGAGCCACAACTTCAGGTTCTCCAACAACATCGTCTTCCACAACGAATACGGCATCGTGGGCACGGACATCACGCCGGGAAGGTATTCGCTGGACCACTACTATCCCGATGCCGTCTTCGCGGGCAACCGGATCATCGGCGGCGCCCGCCAGGGGTACCCGCGGGGAAATGTCTTCCCCAGGGAGGCGGGGGCGCCGAGAGAGGAAGCGGCAAAGGAACGCAATGCGAAACACCCGGGCAAGGCCCTGGCCGGGGTGAACTTCGACACGCTGTGCGGGGCCCTGTCCGTCACCGAGCGGCTTGAGGTCTGCTCGACCGGCGAGGCCAGTGCGCCATGAACCTGGCGGAGGTGGCTTTCTGGTCCGGCGCCCTGATGCTCGGGTACACCTACCTGGGCTATCCCCTGATCGCGGCGCTGCGCTCCCGCATCGAAGGCCGGCCTTCCATCAAGGGCGCGATCGAACCCCGGGTCAGCATCCTGGTCGTGGCGCACAACGAGGCATCCCGCATCACCCGTCGCATCGAGAACCTGCTGGACCTCGACTACGATCCGGCACGTCTCGAAATCGTCATCGCCTCCGATGGCTCCACCGACGACACGGTCGCACGGGCCAATGCCTTTCGTGACCGCGGGGTGAGCGTGGTCTCATTCGAGCAGAACCGCGGCAAACCATCGGTCCTGAATGACGTCATTCCCGGGTTGGCGGGTGAACTGGTGGTGCTCATGGACGTTCGCCAGCGGATTGCCGGCGATGCGGTGCGACGACTGGTGGAGAACTTCGCGGACCCGGAAGTCGGCGCCGTGAGTGGCGAACTGGTCCTGACGGGGCACGACGACGAAGGCGAAGGGCTCGAAGGTGTCGGCTTCTATTGGCGGTACGAAAAATTCATTCGACTCCGGGAAAGCCGGGTCGATTCCACCGTTGGCGCCACCGGCGCGCTCTACGCACTGCGCCGGTCGCTGTTCCGGCCGATTCCTGTGGGCACCTTGCTCGACGATGTGTTGATTCCCATGCACGTGGTGCGCCAGGGCTTCCGGGTGCTGTTCGAGCCTGCGGCGACCGCGAGCGAAGCCCTGTCACCGGAGTCCAGCGTCGAGTTTGCCCGCAAGGCGAGAACCATCGCAGGCAACTTCCAGCTCTTCGCATCGCAACCCTGGTTGCTGGTTCCGGGGACCAACCGGCTGTGGTTCGCGACCGTGTCGCACAAGGTCCTTCGACTGCTGTGCCCGTTCTTTCTGTTGCTGGTGCTGGTGACGAATCTCGCGCTGCTCGACCGGGGGTTCTACCAGTTTTCCGGCCTGCTCCAACTGGCTTTCTACGGGTCGGCGCTGTGGGTGAGCAGGGCGCCGGGCCTTGCCGCCTGGGGGCTGCTGTTTTCGGTGCCCCATGCGTTTTGCCTGCTCAATGCCGCCACGGTGGTGGGCTTCTACCGGTTCGTCTCTGGGCGCCAGCAGGTGACGTGGTCGCACTCAGGACATCGGGAGGGGGTTCGGGGAAGACCCGGGCCAGTGGACGGAATCCACTGACCCGGGGTGGCGACGAGCGTGGTGTCGGGCCCTAGGGCTCGATGTGGCCGAAGCGCATCGGCCCATATTCGCGCGGCACATACGCCGGGATCGGGCCTCCTGCGGGCGGGGTGACCCGGATCTGCAGGATTTCCTCCTGGTCCACGGCGCCCTTCATCATTGCGTTCTCGATCTCGCTGCGGCGCCCGAACAGTCGGGCGTACGCGCGCAGCGGGTACTCGGGCCTGACCACGCGTGAATAGAGCCGGGTGCCGTTGCGGGTGTAGCTGACCTCGCCATCGCGGACGCTGATACGCATCCGGTCGCCGTTCCTGACATGCGACTCGGCGCGGAACAGTCCATTCTCCCGAATCTGCACATAGCCGCCTTCGATGCGCATGGAGAAATCGATGTGCCCCGCACGGGTGCCGTCCATGATCGTCGAGAGACCGATGGAGTGGCGTTGTTGTGCGTCGCCCACGGTGAACTCCAGGTAAGCCTTGCCGCCGGTGATCACCCGGTAGGACTCAGCGCCTGAATCCTCGCAACCGTTACAGCCGCCGGACTTGCGCAGGCTGTCGTTCTGCACCCTGGCGTTGATCCGTTCCACCCAGGTCACGCTGTGGGGCGTGGCGGGGGCTTGCGGCTCGGGCTCCGGCTCGGGTTCCGGTTCGGGTTCCGGCTCGGGTTCCGGCTCGGGTTCCGGCTCGGGTTCCGGCTCGGGCTCCGGCTCGGGTTCCGGCTCGGGTTCCGGCTCGGGTTCCGGTTCGGGTTCCGGCTCGGGCTCCGGCTCGGGTTCCGGTTCAGGCTCCGGCTCAGGTTCCGGCTCGGGCTCCGGCTCCGGTGGAGGCGTGGTGCTCCCACCGTTCAAGAGGTGGTCCGGTACCTTGACCATGAAGGCATCCAGCCGGGATCCCCCCATGTTGCTGGTCCAGATGAAATACTTGCCGGTGACGTCGACGTTGCCTTTCGGGGATTTTCCGTAATCGTCACTGCCGCCGCTGGCGTTCAGGTCCGTCAGGACCGGGGCGACCACGAGCGTGTCCTCGCTGCCATCCAGACTGAAACAGATGATCTCGTTCGAATGGGCGGACACCCGGCGGTTCGCGCTGCTGCCGCAGGCGAACTGGTCCTCGGGCGCAACACCGCGAAGGCTGTTGCCGTGGGTGACATGCGCAGGCGCCTGCACGTTCCAGTCATTGTTGTGATAGACGCGAGTGCCACGCAGGGTGCTGTCCGAGAAATCCCAGAGCAACTGCGTGTTGGCCTGGTTGGCCCAGTTGTCCTGCGCGATCATGTAGCCATGGCCGAGGTCGGAGTGCCCCGCGGCGCCGTTCTGATCCAGGATCACACGTTCCTGGAGCGTATCGACGTTGATGACGCGGTTGTCTTCACCGTAGCGTCCGTCGACATCCTCCTTGATGACCAGCCATTTCCCGCTCTTGTCGATCTGGCACTCGTCGAAGCCGCCCTCCTTGGGGAAAAACTCCAGTTCGTTGGTGGTTTCCTTGTACACCACGCAACCGAGGTCGTTGTAGTTGTTGCTGTTCTTCAGCGTGGCCGAGTGCACCCGATCGTCGTCACTGGAGTGCGCCTGCCAGATCACGTAGCCGCTTCCCATCAGGGAGGTCACGTTGAACACGGTCTCGAACTGGCGGCTGAACACGTCGTACCGGCGCAGCCTGGCGCCGTCGGTGAAGTACAGGACGCTGGGCAGGGTGCCGCTGAAGTACAGGCCTTCCGCGTTCGCCCAGCTCATGTCCTGGTTGGACGCGAAAACGGCGCCCAGCGGATCGATCTGGTCGGTCAGCTTGTTGTAAGCGAACAGGGACGGGCCGCCGCCACCTTGCGATCGCCTCAGGCCCACGAGGATCAGCATCGTGTCCTCGCCGACATGATTGTTCGTGTTGCGCCAGTAGGAATAACCGACGTAGTGGACGCAGTCGCCGCCCCCGCAATCGCTCGGGTTGGTCAATCGGAACCCGTGCGTGTTGTAGGGCGCCGGGAACGTGAACCGTCCACGGTTGGGCAGAAGGCTGTTGATCTGCGTCCGGCTGAGGGGAGCTCGGCTTTGCGCGTTACCCGGGTTTTCCAGGAAACCGCCCGGAGCGTCCGCAGCGAACACAGCGCCGGACGCGAAACACGAAAGCCAGAATGTGCCCACGCACAGTGCGTGGCGAATGGGTCGGGGCAACCTCATCAATTACTTCCTTGTAAATAGACTGGGTTGAAGTAAATGCGGTACAAGCTGAAAGCGCGTCAGCATGGACCGGTACAGTAACTCGTGACAATTCCCCTGTCATGCAACAATTAAGTTCCGTTTGTGCAACGAAAATGTAAATTTTCGGTTAATCAACCTCGAAATACCCCTGATTCGCTGGTTTTCCCGGAATCTGCCGTACCGGGATTGGTGGTTTTACCCGATGTTTTTCCGATTCTTACCCCATGTTGCGCGGGGCGCTGCCTGCGTACCATGCTCGGTGCACAGGAACATATTCACTGGGTCGGGAGTAGGGAGGACTCTTGCAGCAGGTCACGAATGACCGTGAAGGGGGGAACATGAATTGTCCAACTACGGGTCGAACGCCGCATCCGCGGCATCGGACAGTCCTCAGGCGGCCTGGCAGAGCAACAGCTTCCTGCAATCGCTTCAGCGACAGACGCCTCTTTCGCTCGAGCCTGTTGTGGGCGACGGGCAATTCAGAATTTCGATCCTCGACCGCGAGGATATCGTCAGGGCCCGGCAATCCGGGCGAATGCTGGCGGAGCAGCTGGGATGTTCCGGAAGCCGTGTCGCCCTGGTCATGACGGCCATTTCCGAACTCGCCAGGAACATCATCATGCATGCCGGGACCGGTGAAATTCTGCTCACGTGTTCGGGCAAGGGTTTGAAAAAAGGGATAAAAGTGATCGCGAAGGACAAGGGTCCAGGCATTGCCGACGTGTCCCGTCTGTTCGAGCGTCCCAACGGCGGCGCGGGCTGCAGCGGCCTGGGTCTGACCGGACTCAGGCTGGTCATGGATCACTTCAGCATCGACAGCCAGCCGGGCGCCGGCACCCTGGTCACCTGCGAAGTCCTGGCGGATTGAACCGCCGTGCTCGAACCCCTTTGAGCCCATCGAGGAGCATCCAGACGAAGTTCCCATCCCCATAGAACTGCACCTGGCCTGCCTGGCCGGTGACTTTCCAGGATCGGGCGCGTCCGCGTCCGGCTGGTGCAAACTGTTGAATTAATACTATACTGGGGTTTGTTCTACCAAACTCTAGGGGATTTCCACAGTGGGCACGAGGGGATATGCCCAGTCAGGATAAACAGCGTCATCCTGATTCGGGAGACTTGAAGCCTGTCAGTCGGGTCGTTCGTGGACTCAGGTCCAGGGACACTTTCACTATCGGGACCAATAACCGTGCGTCTTCGCCGCAAGGGCGTGAAGGCGTGCAGTTGGACGTGGCCGTCGATAACGACCGCTTCACTACTTGTCTCGGGGACATCGTCAATCGACGCACGCGCAGCGAACAGGCACGGCCCGCGACGGACGACACCGCGAACGATGCCCACGCTGCGATCGGGCGCCTGTTCGAAGCCCAGGAAGAAATTTCCCGACGCATTGCCCAGAGCCTTCACGACGAAGCCTCCCAGATGCTCGCCATCGTGTACCTCGAGCTGGCGAGTATCGCGCGCAAGAGCCCCGCACCGACCTCGGACCGGATCGATCGTGTGATCGAGCTGCTCGACGCCATGTGCGAGCAGATTCGCGGGCTGTCCCACGAACTGCACCCGATGGTCCTGGAGCAGCATGGGCTGCAGCCGGCCCTGAACCAGCTCGCCAAGGGGGTGAGCAAACGTTCAGGCCTGGAAGTGAAGGTGGACTGCGGGGTGACGGACCTGCCTCCCGCCATCGAGGTGGCGGTGTACCGGGTGGTCCAGGAAGCGCTGACGAACGTCATGCGCCATGCCGCCGCCAGCATGGTGGAGGTCAGGGTCTGGAGAACTGACGAAAGAATTCACTGCTCCGTCCGGGATGACGGCATCGGCTATCAGCCGGCGAAGCAGGAATCGGAAGGTGGCTGCGGGTTGGGGCTCGTTGGCATCTACGAAAGGGTCGATTCGCTGGGAGGGGAATGCCACATCCTCTCCGGCAATCGAAAGGGGATGGAACTGAAAATGGGGATACCGCTATGAACAGCATGAACAAACCGACGTGTGTCATCGCCGATGACCACCGGATGTTCCGGCAGGCCATCAGGCTGTTGCTGGAAGAAGAAGGGTTCGAGGTCCTTGGGGAAGCCTCGGACGGACATGAAGCCGTCAAGCTGGTGAAGACTCATTCACCGCAGCTCGCGCTCCTGGACTATGGCATGCCACTGCTCAACGGGGCTTCCGCCGCCGAGGAGATCCAGAAGCGTTCGCCCGGGACGCAGGTCGTCCTGTTGACCATGTACGACGACGAGACCTTCGCCCTGGAGGCCGTCAAGTGCGGGGTGCGGGGCTATGTGCTCAAGCAGCAGGCCGCCCAGGAACTGGCCGGCGCGCTGCGTCACGTGCTGAGCGGCTCCATCTACCTCAGCCCCAGCATTTCCGAATCCGTGGTCGAGGCCCTGGTGTCGAAGAAGGAACAGCCGGGCGATCTGCTCACGGCGCGGGAAAAGCAGGTGCTGCAGCTGATCGCCGAAGGCAACACCACGAAGGACATCGCGGCCCTGCTGCACCTGAGTGTCAAGACGGCCGAATCACACCGCTCGAACATCATGAACCGACTCGATGTTCACAACGTGGCCAGCCTGGTGCGTTACGCCATCCGTCGGGGGATGATCGAAGCCTGAACACCCCGGCGGGATCCCCTGTCGGGAGGAAGCGCCGGGCGTGAACCATGCCCGGTCCGCTATCGCGTGAGCCAGTCCGGAAAGATGTCGATCCGGTAGCCGACGTTGCGCACCGTGATGATGTGATCGGAGGCGGGAGCCAGCTTGTTTCTCAGGCGGCTCATATGCACGTCCAGGGTCCGGGTTTCGAGTTTCAGCGACTTGGAATGCCCCCAGATCTTTTCCATGAGCGCCTCACGGGTGAGCACGCGTCCCCGGACTTCCAGCAGTTCCTGCAGCAGACGGTACTCGATCTCGGTGAGATCGACCGGCTTGCTGTTGACGTAGACCGCCCAGCGCTCCGGCACCATTTCGATGGCGCCGGCCTTGAGCACCACGGGGTCGTCAGGCGGCGCCTGGACCTGGCGCTCCAGCCCGCTCAAGCGCTCCAGCAGGGACTTCGCATCCAGCAGGTGGGACAGGTAGGCGTCGGCGCCGGCATTCATGGTGGCCAGTTCGCTGGCGCGGTCTTCACTGCTGCCCAGCACGATGATCCGGCTGTCCGCCAGTGTCGGTTCCGCACGCAGTTTCGCGCACAGGCGGATCGCGCCCATGGGGGGGATCTTGCGGTCCATGACGATCACGTCCGGGCGTTCCGAGCCGGCCAGCCTGAGCGCTTCATCGGAGTTCTTGGCCACGGCCACTGCGATCTGCGCTTCTTTCAGGGCCGATTCGATGGACAACCTCGCCTTCCAGTCAGGCACTGCGACCAGGACCTTCTGCGGCAATTGAGTGGTCACGCGGAATCGGGCATCGCTTTTCTGGGTATCGCAGAAAAGTGTAGGCCGGTCTTTGAGCAGGAACAAACGGGTACTTACCCGAAGTTGTTGAAGGAAATCCCTGAAAGTGACCGACATACTCGTCGAGGACCGGCTTGTTGGAACAGTCCCGGTATACTCGAAGGAAACATGCACCAGGGGTTGCAAGGGAATGCCGGAAAAGGGGCCATCGCAACGACCCGTCGCTGACCACGACGAATTTGCCGGGCTGGACGCCGAAACCTACCAGCAGCTGAAGATGCTGGCCCATGCCCGGCTCAACGGGTTTCGGGCCGACATGACGCTCAACTGCACCTCGCTGGTCCACGAGGCCTTTCTAAAGCTTCGGGACAGTGCGCACGTCTCCGAAAACGACAGCCACTTCATGGCGGTTGCCTCCCTCGCGATGCGCCAGATCCTGGTGGACTACGTACGGCAGAAGCGGTCCGGAAAACGCGGCGGAGACGTCCTCCACGTCACGCTGCAGGAATCCAGGCTCGAAAGCGACGCACCCGGCACCGACCTGATCGAACTGGACGAAGCCATCGGCCGCCTGGCGAAACGGGATCCGGAGCTCGAGAACCTCGTGGTGCTCCGGTTCTTCGGGGGGCTGACCATGACGCAGCTCGCCGAGGCCCTGAGTCGCCCCAAGCGGTCCGTCGAGCGGGACTGGACCCGGGCCCGGATCTACCTCTACCAGGAGCTCTCCCAGGGTGCCGGCTGAAGAAGGCCGGGACCGGAGCACACGCGACAGCAGCGAACGCTGGACGCGCCTCGACCGCGCGTTTCGGGCCGCCCTCGAGCAGGAAGCGCCGGACCGCGACCGCTGGGTACGGGCGCAGTATGCCGACCAGCCGGAGTTGCTGGCGGCGTTGCTGGAACTGCTCGCGGCGGATGGCCCAAGCGCCAGGGCCTTCGATGCCGCCGGTCGGTACCTGGATCGGCTGGCGGGAGTGGCCCTCGAGGCGCCGGAGCGCCAGGCCGGACAGCTGGTTGGCGCCCGGATCGGCCCTTATCGGCTCGAAGCGCTGCTCGCAACGGGGGGCATGGGCGCGGTGTACCGGGCGGTGCGCGACGACGGCCAATTCGACCAGCAGGTCGCCATCAAGATTCTCCCGGGCTGGGCGACCGACGACACGACGGTCGCGCGCCTCAAGGCCGAGCGCCAGATTCTCTCCAATCTCCAGCACCCGGCGATCACGGCCCTGCTGGATGGTGGCGAGACGCCGGACGGCTATCCCTACCTGGTCACCGAGTTCATCGACGGCCAGCCCCTCGACCAGTGGCTGGTGGAACGTCGCCCGACACTGGAAACCCGCCTGAACCTGTTCCTGCGCGTGGCGGAGGCGGTCCAGTCGGCGCACGAGGCAGGAGTCGTCCACCGCGACCTCAAGCCCGCCAACCTGCTGGTGGATTCCGAAGGCCGCCCGCACCTGCTCGATTTCGGAATCGCCAAGCTCATGGCGGAAGCCGGGCCCAGTTGGGCGCCGAGGACGGCCACAGGCTTCACCCCCATGACTCCGGAGTACGCCTCTCCCGAACAACTCGCGGGCGAATCGGTGGGGCCGGCCAGCGACGTCTACCAGTTGGGATTGTTGTTGTATCTGCTGCTGTCCGGCCAACGCCCGGACCAGCGGCCCGACGCGCCCGGCAGTCCGACCCGCCCCAGCGTGATTCTCGCCAGGACCCGGGAAGCCGGGCAGGGAACCGGGAACGTCGACAACGAGCCGCGTCCCCAGGCGCTTCGGGGCCCCCTGGACACTATCGTGCTCAAGGCGCTGAGGTCAGATCCGGGTGATCGTTATCCGTCGGCCCGCGCCCTGGGCGAGGACCTGCGGAGGTACTTGCGTGGGGAACCCGTCCAGGCGCGGCCCGAGACGCCCTGGTCCGCCGCTTGGCGCCTGGCCCGCCATTACCCGGTCGCCGCCGCGCTCAGCCTGGCGCTGATCGCCGTGCTGGCGATGTCGGCCGTGGGCCTCGGCCTGTACGCCCAGGCGCTCGAGATGCAGCGCAATGAAGCCCAGCGCCAGGCCGCCCGCGCGGCGGCCACGCGGGACACCTTGCTGGACCTCTTCCGGAGGGCGGATCCCTTGCAGGCCGACACGATCGGCGGCCGCGCCGCCACCGTCTGGGATTCCCTCGATGCCGCGGTGGAGCAGGCGCGGCGGGAGTTGTCCGACCAGCCCGATATCCTGGCGGAGCTGCTGGCCACGCTGTCTGGCCTGTACATGAACGCCGGGCAGCACGACCAGGCGCTGGCCTTGATGGAAGAGGCCATCACCCGCTTCCGGGACCTCGGCCCTGAGGGCGCTGACGGGCTTGCCGTGCACCTCGCCGAGTACGCGAAGTTCCTGGGTGAGCAGGATCGCGAATCGGCCGATCCCCTCATGATGGAGGCCCTGGCCGCCGTACCGCGCCTGGCCGGCACCGATCCGGCTTCGGCCATTGCCATCCTGATGGATGCGGGCTATTACGCCTACGACGTGGGCCTGCACGAACAAGCGCTGGAACGCTTCGACCGCGCCGCCCAGATCGCACGGGAGGCGGGTGTCGACGATGCCTCGCAACAGGTGGAACTGTTGTTCAGCCAGGGTAATGCCCTGACGCAACTGGGCCAGTGGGAGACCGCGCAGGAGCGCCTGGAGGCCGCGCTGGTCCTGGCCGAATCCACGTTCGGGCCCGGGCACCAGCGTCTAGCCGGCGTGCTCAGCGCCCTGGGCAACCTGGCCAAACGCAAGGGCGAAACGGCGCAGTCCATTGCCTACCTGCGCCGCACCGTGGACATCCTCGAATCCAACAACGCCACCAGCTACCACAGCCTGCTCAGCGCCAGGAACAACCTGGCCCTGGCGCTCGGCAGCGCCGGGCGCTACGACGAGGCCCAGCGCGGATTGCGGGAGGTGGTCGAACTCCGTCGCCGTCTCGCGGGCCCGGAAGGCAGTCGCGACCTGGGACTGGCGCTCAAGAGCCTGGCCACCTACCTGCATCTCGACGGCGACTTCCCCGCCGCGCTGGAAGCGCTGGACGAGTCGGAACAGATGCTGGAACGGCATCTGCCGGCCGTCAGCCCCTTCCATGCGCTGCCCCACTTCACGCGGGGGCTGGTACGACTGGACAGCGGATCGCCGGGCCTGGCGGACGAGGAGTTCCGCGAGACGCTCGATATCCTGGTTCCGACGCTCGGCGAAACGCATTACCAGGTCCACGTCACCCGGTGCATGCGCGCCGAGGCGCTCAGAGTCCAGGAGGCCTTCCCTGAAGCATCGAGCCTGGCCCTGCCGGCGCTGGAGGCCATGCGCTTGCAAGCCGGCGAGGACGACCCGTACCTCCAGCGCTGCCGGGATACCGTCGCATCTCTGAAGCCCTCAGTCGATCAAAATTCGCCGGGCGCGGGGGGCACGCGCCGGGATCCTGAGACGGGACCGGTCCCGGTTCGAAGGAAAGTCGGGCGGGACGCGCGCTTCGAACGCGGCGCCCCGCCCATTCCCCTACGCCCCGTTTTCGCGTCCCCGGTACAGGCGCAGTCCACCCGTCAACAGCATGATGCCGAGCAGAATCCAGAGTCCGGGGTTGTTTCGGCTCGGCCCTGGAATGGCATAGGACGTCACATCCGAAGCCGGTCCGACGATGAGGATCGCCGCGGTCAGCCGGCGCGGACTGTCGTCCGGTGCCACGCCCACCAGGGCCAGCGTGTGCCAGCCGGGCGGGAAGTCTGGTGGAACAGTGAGCTGGAAGAACACGTTGCCGTTGGCGTCGGCCGTGGCCTGCCCGATCAGCACCGGCGTGGACTCGAGAAAGGCCTGCACCTGGCTGAAGGGCTTGAAGCCGCCGGCCAGGGCCGTGAAGGGATCCCCCGGGAACAATGGCGGGTTCGGGATGTCGAGCGTGATCAGGTCCGGGTTCGGCGGTATCGGGCCGTTGGCCTGGGTCTGCACCTCGGGCTCGTCCAACACCCGGATCGTCTCCTCCACCAGCAGCGTGAGCGCCGGAAGCGGGCTGGGCGCATCCAGCACCTTGATGGTTTCTTCCACGACGATGACGAGGGCGGCCAGAACCTGGGTGTTGTCGTCGATGACACGGATACGCTCATCGATGGCGATTTCGATGGGCTGGGGCGGATCCACCGGCGGGGCCGCTTCGCCGATGATCAGCGTGACCTGGTCGAACTCGTAAGTCCCTGGGAGCAGGCCGAGTTCGTCGAAAGTCGCGGTCGCGTAGGTGGCCGTGGTGTTGAAGGGTGATCCGGAAATGTAGTCCGTGGGAAGCGAAATCGTGGTCCTGGCGTTTCCCGTGTCGACCGAGAGGATGAAGAAGGCCCCGGAAAATGTGTTCGTCAGTCGTTGACAGGCGCATTCCACGAACTCGACGTCGACATGGCTCAGCAGGTAGCGATCGACCTGGTCCGGTGTCACCCCGGCCGCGATGGCGCTGCTGCCGAACCGGTTCACGCCGGTGATCGCGGTGAACTGCGCCTCACGGTCGAGCGTAAATGGCGTCAGGCCGGCGAGGTCGATGTTTCCGGTCACGTCGACCTCGACGCCCTCGGAGGTCTCGGTCACCCGCATGGTGACATCTGCGTGCGCGGCAAGGGACAGGGTCGACAGGCAGGCCGCCAATAGCGCAGAAATCAGACGCATCGTTTGGGCAGTGCCCGTTATTCGAAGCTGTAGGTCACCCGAAGGATGACCTGTTGCTCGGCGAAGATCCCGGTGACCGGCGTGTCGAGGCTCTTCTGGGAAAACAGGTAGGCGTCAACCGAAGGGCTGAACTCTGCGACGACATCGGCGTAGGTCAACACTCGATCGATCGAATACTGTCCGCCGGGGTCGTCCAGGCATTCCGCTGGCAGTGCGATCGTCGTCGACAGGGTAAACGCGGAATTGCTCCGGGGATCGCCGGGGAACTCGAGACTGACGGAGGCGTTGCCAGGACCGACAAAATAGGAAGGTGGTGCTCCGATACTGGTGAGATAGTCGCACTGGGTGGATGGGTTGTCGTCGAATCCGCTCCCCGAAAACTGAATGCCCCAGGCGGGTTCATTGCGTGGTGGTCCTTCGTAAATGGCTGCGGCTCCCGTCAGCAGGCCGACGAGAAAGGCGGCGCCATCCCCGGTGAGGTCATTCCGGAAGCGGTGTTCCTGCACGACCGTCCCGTCCGGGTCCACGACCAGCACCTCCCAGTCTCCGTGAACGGCAATGCCCTCAGGGCCGCCGTTGGCCAGGGCAGTCGTTGTTGTGGCCGCTGCGAGCAAGCCCGAAAGCAGCCTGCAGAGCCGGCCAGATGTTCTTCCTGGTTTCCTGTTCATGAAATTCACTCCTTGCAAGGCGGTCAATTGGGTGGTTCCCCGGCTCACGGGCACGTTCCCAGCACCAGTTTCCTGACCGGGATCTCGAACTGATCGAAGGCGGGCTGCCCGGGTTGGCCTTCGAGAGGGTTGATCAGGGCGACCGCGTTGTTGCAGTCCGTGAATTCGAAAATGATGGTGCCCCAGGGGGTGCGCACCACGTCGCCGGCGTCGAAGTCTGCGCCGTAGTCCGCGCCGCTGGTGATGATCAGGTCGGCGAACACCAGCTGGTCGCCGGTGCGCGTGCCGGAGCCGACCAGCCAGACCTGCGCACCGTCGAAATAGGTGTACCAGGTCAGGACGTACACGTTGGACTCACCCTGCGCCGCGATCTGGAAGCCTTCGCCATCGCGGACCGGGTCGTACAGCGTGCCCTGGTTCAGCAGGGCGGCCTCGGAGGGCCCCGTGCCGGTGCAGTCGCTTCGCGTCACCTTGGTGGTCTCGAGCGTGAACGGCGGATAGTCCTCGAGCAGTGTCACCAGTTCGATCCGGGTATCGTTGCAGTTGCGCCAGCGCACGATGGCCGTTCCCCAGGGCGTGCGCTCCACGTCATCCGCGTCGAAGTCATCGCCGAAGTCGGCGCCAGAGGTCAGGATCACCTCGAAGCGGGCTACCCCATCGACCAGCGTGCCCGACCCGATGACCCACGCCTGCGCGCCGTCCTGGAACAGGTAGCACGAAAGGATGAGGGTGACGCCATCGCCCTCCAGGGTCAGCTGGCAGCCCTCGCCGTCCCGGGCAGGGTTGTAGTAGGTGCCGGAGACGAAGGGCAGCAGTTCCTCGTCGGGCGGCGGGTCGAAGTCCGGGTCGTCCGGTGGCTCGACTTCCGGACCATCACCGACGGGCCCGGTCGTGCTGACGGCGCCGATGCGCACGACGCCGTTGAAGGATTCCTCGAAGGCGACGGTCAGCGCCACCACGGTCACCGAGCCGAAGTCGAAAGGCGCCCCGGGGTTGTTGAAATTCAGGAACTGCGCGATCGGCAGCGAGTAGACGCCCGGCCCCGGATTCTCGAGGTAGGCGATCGCGCCATTGTTTTCCGCGCCGGACAGGACGTCACCGATGTCCACGGAACCATTGATCAGCAGGACGGCGACGATGGCGCCCACGCCGGCTTCCAGGATCTCGAACTCGACAGCACCTGCGCCGGTGAAGTCGAACGACGCGCCGGTCTCGTCCGGCGCCCATCCCACCGTGCAGCCCCCCCCAAGGTTGGTGGCGCTCAGGTCGCACTCGAAGACCCCGTCGCCAATGGACGTCGTGGCGCGATCGTTCGCAGGGGCCTCTTCGTCCACCACGGGAGCGAGCACCCGGAAACCGCCCAGCGTCCCGGGGGCGAACATCGTGCCTTCCTCCTCCGACACTTCCTCGCCGGGGCCGACGGTGATCGGGCCCATCGGTAGGGTGAAATCGTCCACCGTATCCGCGAGCGTGCTGGTAGCGAGCGTGGCGGAGGCGAGCAGGCAAAGGGCGTATCCACAGACATTCATGGTGAAACTCCGGCATCCGGCTTGAGGGGCCTTCAGGGGAGTTAACGGGAAGGGCCGGGAAAGTCCGCCAGGTTCAAGTGATCATCAGTATCCCCAGCCGCTGGCCCGGGACATGGCGGGTGCGGAGACAGGGCGGTTTATACTCCGCGAATGGCCCTCCTCACCGCTTCGCAAGTCCGAAAACGCCATGCGGCCCGCCTTACGGAGGTCGGGCAGGCGCTGGCCGATGCGGCCGACTCTGCGCGTCTCACCGTCCTGTGCATTCCGCGACACGGCCACGGCACGACACGCATTTGCATCGAGCGGCTGTACGAGACCATCGACGAGCCATTCACGGTGCTCTACATCGATATCGGTTCACCCCCGGCCGTGGCGGCCGAACTGCAGCAGATGGCGTCCGAATTGCCGGGCTTCACCTGTCTGCGGATCGATGAGTGGACCTCGCGGCAGAGCGCCCGCCTGCTGGTGCTGGACCACATCGCCACCCCTTACACCCTGCTGATCGACAACAACATGCGGGTCGAACCCGGGTGCGTGGCCAGGCTGGTGGCGACGGCGGAGCGTTGCGAGGCGGCCGTGGTGTCACCGCTGATCCTGATGCAGGGCGGGCGGGTGCATTTCAGCGGCTCGCGCATCGAGCCCATCGGCGGTGATCGTGTCCGGCGCACCCAGACCACCCCGGAATGCCGCATGGGCCGCCACTGGCGCGATGCCGACCCGCAATTGACGGAGATGGATTTCGCCGAGAGCCACTGTGCCCTGTTGCGCACGGAAGCCTTTCGCGGGCGGGCGGCCGAACTGTTCATCGAACAGGCGCACAACAGCCACAGCCTGGCCGTCGCCAGCTTCCTGTTGAAGCGCGAGCACGGTGAGCGGCTGGTTGTGGAACAGGAAGCGCACGCCAGCATCCTGCCGCTGGGTTTCGGCTATGACATTCCCTGGCTGTTTGGCTGCTACAACGACCTGGAGGCCTTCCAGGACAGCTACGTGTGCCATGAGCGGTTCATCGGCAAATCCGCCGACCCCATGCTCAAGCACCTGGGCTGGCATCGCAAACACCTTTTGTCGGTATTGCTCACGGTGCCGGCGGATCACCCCGAGGCGCGGGACCGCATGATGACCACCGACGAGGTGCCCGACTCGGTCGTGGGGTACGACGTCGCTTTGCCGAAGGATGCCGTGAAGCGGGTGCACGATACCCTGATGCCCATGATGCGGGCACGCTACCCGGAGTGGGTCGCGCACTTCACCGTCTGGCTGTACCGCCTGGATGCGATGATGCGGCAAACCCCGCAGATGGCGGAAAAGCTGAGCCGGATCAGCGCCCGGCGCAGCCGACCCGGGCCGCTATCGGCCCGGATCGATCACTGGCAAGCGCGCTTTCTGTAGCTGGCCCGCCAGGGCTCAACTCAATTCGAATGTTTGCGCCGGTTCAGGGACGAAACACCCAGAAAGCCAAGCAGCAGGGCCATCAACAGGATGCTCCATTGTGACAGCGTGGGCACCGGGGTCGGGGGAGGGCCTGGAGGTGCGGCGTTCACATCCTGTGTTTCCAGGCGGATGGCAGGCATCACGGAGTTGCCGGTGTTACCGGCGGAAGTGCCGTCGATGACCTCAAAACCGTCCTGGGTGAACGTCACGTTGCCGTTGTTGTAGAAGAAGTTCTGGTTTCCGGTGCCTGGGAACGAGAACTCGATGTGGTAGATCGAGCCCGCAGTGAATGGGATGTTCGGTATGGGAAAGTCGATCCATTCCAGGCCCGAGGTCGTGACGGTCGCGCTTCCGCTGGCCAGGATGGTTTCCCCGGTCTCGACGTCGCCATTGACGGTCAGCACTTCCGAGACCTTGTAGGACAAGGTCATCCCCGTCAGGTCGTGGAACAGGCCGACCGATGTGATGATCTCGGTGCCCGTCGCCTGGAATACGACGCCTCGGCCTGAGTTCCAGCCGTCGTTGGAATTGGTAGTGAATACCGATCCGGTTGGGTCGTTCGGTGGGACGAATTCGATCACAGCGGCGTGCGCCGAGTGCGCGAACAGGACAAGCGCCAGGGCCAGAAACTTCCTGATCATTATTTTTTTTCCCCTTGTTGTTCAGTGAGCGTTCAATCGTTATGAACGCATTCTTGTTGTTGGACGGACCGATAGCAGCGGCCAACGATAGCAGATTTCAACCAGGCGAGGGGTCGGGATTTCTTCGGCCGAACAGTTTTAGCCCAAACAGCACCACGGCCACCAGCAGGCCGATGACCAGGATCGGAATCAGTACGGCAAAGACGGTGGTCAGAACCGAGGCGAACAGTTCCAACGTGGCCACCAGGGGGTTGCCGAAGCCGCCGGTCGTGGCCGAGGAGGTGCCGCGCGCGAGAACCGTGGTGGCCTGGACCAGTCCACTGGACCCGCCGCCGGCGATGATCGCCGCGGCCCACTTCATGGCCCCGTCACCGAACACTTCGGGCATCAGCGCGCCACTGAGCATCGTGCCGGCCACGATGGCGGCGGGGCTGGCGATCGTGTCCAGCAGGTTGTCCACCCACGGTACGTAGAACCCGCCGATCTCGACCACCATCGCCACGCCCAACCCCACGGTGACCATGGGCTGGCCGAGCCAGGCCATGTCATCGCCGACCAGGGCCTGCAGCACGGTGTCCAGTCCGAAAGGCATCTCCACGCCGGAATTCAGGCACAGGCTGACAAGGAACAGCGGCACGAACACCCGGAAGCCGCAGGCCGCAGCCAGGCCGATTCCGGTCAGCAGGGCGATGAAGATGTCCATGGGGCAATCCGTACGGAATTGCGACAAGAATAGCCCAATCCGAGCCTGGCCGGCGTCTAGCCGGCACAGGCGGTCCTGTTCGGGACGGTAGGCGTTTGGTCAGTCGTCGAACGAGCTGAGCAGGATGGCGCCATCGAATCCATCGATGACCAGGTCGACATGGTGACCGTCGGGATCGACAGCTTCCGCTTCCCAGACAGCATCGTCGAGATCGAGGTCATGCACGTTCGTGTACCCGCTCGCTTCGAGGGTGGCGCGGACTGTGTCGGCATTCATCACCGGTGTCCCCGAGTGCTTGTCGAGGATGGCGCCGGTCGCGGGAACGATGTGGAGATCATAGTGACGGCCATTCTCTCCCTGAACCTCGGCTTCCCAGAGTCCGTCGTCGAGTTCGATCTCGCGAATGCCTGTGTAGCCCGCTGCGGCGAGTGCATCGAGCACCTGGTCGGCTGAATCGACCGGCTGCTGGGCGAAGGAAGCCGCGCTGGCGGCAAGGATCATGACGGCTGCATACTCTTTCATCGATTGGCTCCTGTAGGGATGGGTTTAGGAGTGTTCGCTCCGGGTACCCACTCTACGGACGTGGGTTAACCCCAGCATGAGGACGGCATTCATGAATTGTTTAATGAACCAGCGGCATAATCGGGCGATGCGCTGTCTCCTCGCCATGTGTTGCTCAGCCGTCGTTGCCCTGGTCGCGCTGACGTCCCCGTTCCACGAGGCATTGGCTGACGATGATGCTGATCGCGCCCGTGAAGGCGTCGAGTCCGGGCTTTACGTCCCCCTGGAAGACATTGTCCGCTCGGCAAGGCTTCGCTATCCCGGTCGGGTCGTGGAAGTCGAACTCGATGACGACGAATACGAGATCGAAATTCTCCAGGAAGACGGGACGAAAATTGAACTCGAGTACGACGCGCGCACGGGTGAGTTGCTCGAAGCTGACGTGGATGACTGACGGTGCGTCTCCTGCTGGTCGAGGATGACGGCGCGCTCGCGCAGCAACTCAAAGCGGCACTCACCGAGGCGGGTTTCGTGGTGGACGTCGCGTCTGATGGCATCGACGCCGAGTTTCGTGGGCAAACGGAGGCGTACGATGCCATCGTCCTCGACCTCGGCTTGCCCGGGATGGATGGATTGTCTGTACTGCACCGGTGGCGCGACGCGAACCGTGATGTTCCGGTGCTCATTCTGACGGCACGCAACCGGTTTCACGACAAGCTTTCCGGATTCAATGCCGGTGCCGATGACTTCCTCAGCAAACCCTTCCATACGGAGGAACTGCTGCTGCGCCTTCGTGCCCTGATTCGTCGCAGCACTGGGCATGCGGCGCCTGTGCTTGTCTGTGGCGCATTGAGCCTGGACGTTAACGCGACGAAATTCAG
This sequence comes from Gammaproteobacteria bacterium, assembly GCA_030426265.1. Classification (GTDB taxonomy): domain Bacteria; phylum Pseudomonadota; class Gammaproteobacteria; order Xanthomonadales; family SZUA-36; genus Marinihelvus. The sequence goes on from JAUHYP010000004.1 coordinate 65,235, forward strand.
CCTCGATGGTGAGTCGCTTGCGCTCACCGCGCAAGAGCACCGCATTCTTGCCTATTTGCTGCATCACGCAGGGAGAGTGGTGTCGCGAACGGAACTCGGGGAACACGTCTACGATGTCGGTTATGACCCCGATTCGAACGTGATCGATGTGATGATCGGCCGAATCCGGCGAAAGCTCTGTCCGCATGAGTTGCTGAAGACGCGACGTGGGCAGGGTTTCATCCTGCAGGCAGCCGACTGAATGGTCGCCAGGACCGAGTCCCTGCGGGCACGACTCTGGTTGTCCGGCCTGGTGGGTACCATGGCTGCATCGGTCGCCGTAGCAGCCTTGTTGGGCGCAGCGTTTGAACGCAGTGTGCTTGGGCATTTCGACCGGCGCCTGGCGGATGAGCTCTTGACCCTGGCGGGCCTCGTGACCTCTGATGCCGGTGGCGTGGCGCGCATGCGCGGCGAACCCCTCGATACCCGTTATGCGCGGGCGCTGTCAGGGCACTACTGGTGGGTCGAAACGGCAGGTCAGGACTATCGATCGCGCTCGCTCTGGGATTCCGACCTGGCGCTGTCCGTGGACTCCGGAGCGACCGGGCGACTCCACTTTCAATCGATGACCGGCCCATTGTCACAGTCATTGCGAGTGGCATCACAGGAAATCCGGCTGCCGAACGTCCTGCAGCCCGTGACCATTGGGGTGGCCGGCGACGCCACTGCCACCCTGGCCGAGATCGCACGCTTTCGGTGGATGGCAGGGATTGCCGGCGCCCTGGTCGCCGCAGCCCTGTTGCTGGTGTTCCTGGTACAGGTAGCCTTTGGCCTGCGGCCGTTGCGGGAGATCACCCAGACCCTCGAAGCCTTGCGCAACGGACAGGCGCATGAAGTCGAAACGGACCGCTTTCCAGGCGAGATCCGTCCGCTCGCCGAGGAGCTCAATGCCGTCCTCGCGCACAACGAACGCATGGTCGCCCGCGCCCGCGCCGGAGTCGGGGATCTCGCGCATGCGTTGAAGACGCCGCTGTCGGTGCTGTTGGCGTCCGCCCAGCGGGGCGATTCTGCACTGCCTGCAACGGTCGACAACCAGGTCCGCCGCATGCGGCAGGACATCGACCGCCATCTTGCGATCAGCGTTCCGGCGGACCGGCAAAGCCGCACGAACCTGGCCGTTGTCGTCGATTCGCTGGTGCGCATGCTGTCCTCGGTGTACGCCGATCGAGGGATTCGGTTTCAAGGCGAGGTCAACCCGTCGCTCGAGTTTCACGGCGGTCACGCCGACCTCGAGGACATGCTGGGCAACCTGCTGGACAACGCCTGCAAGTGGGCGCACGGCCGAGTGTCGATCGTGGCGGACGTGGCTGGGGACTTGCTTCGTCTCTCGGTACTGGATGATGGTCCTGGTATCCCGGGCTCGGAAAAGGACGCTGCGCTTCGCCGCGGCCAACGACTGGATGAATCGACACCGGGGTCCGGGCTGGGCCTCTCAATCGTTGTTGCGCTGGCCGAGAGTTATGGCGGCAGGTTGATCCTGGAAACACCAGATCGCGGCGGGCTGTCGGCGACACTGGAGCTGCCGGGGGCGCTGGCGCCTCCGGACCGGAGGGTACCGAAGCGGCACAGGTTCATTGACTGAGCCGCTTTGACATCGTCACCGGTGCAAACCGACCACGGCGAGCTAGAGTCTCGTATAGAACCTCATCAACACCGTGACCCGGTTCCCGGAGAGACTGACCATGCAGGAAGTCGATGTCGTCATCATGGGCGCGGGCTCGGCCGGGCTCGCTGCCGCCCACCAGTTGCGTGCTGACGGGCGCTCGGTCCGGGTGCTCGAGGCCATGGATCGGATCGGGGGGCGCGCCTGGACCAGCACCGAGCCCTTCGGCATCCCGTTCGACATCGGCTGCGCCTGGCTGCACGCGGCTGATCGCAACCCCTACTACCCCGAGGCCCAGGCTGCCGGCTGGACCCTGTTCCACCACGACATGGGTGTCGATCACCTGTATTTCGGCGGCCGCAAGGCCAGCGAGGCCGAGATCGAAGCGATGAAGGCTTCGGATGGCGAGCTGCAGGCCCTGATCGAAGCGCATTCGGGGGAAGGCGACCAACTCTCCGCGTTGCTGAAGGATTCCCCCTCCCTACGCGCGGCAATGACCTTTTCCGGGCCAATGGACTTCGGCCAGGACGACGACGAGATCTCCATCGCCGACTTCAAGGCCGCGGCGGACCTCGATCCGAACTACTTCACGAAGGAGGGCTTCGGCGCGCTCGTGGCGCGGTTCGGCGCAGAGGTCGAGGTCGAGCTGTCCACGCCCGTGCGCAACATCCGCTGGGGCGGGCAGGGCGTGACGGTCGGCACCGACCGCGGCTCGATCCGGGCCCGGGCGGTGATCGTCACCGCCTCGCCGGCCGTGCTGGCCTTCGAGGAGGTGGAGTTCCTGCCGCAGTTGCCGGTTCAGACCATGGAGGCGCTGTTCGACCTGCCGATGGGCATGCTGACCAAGATTCCCATCGAGATCAGTGGCGGGCGCTTCGGCCTGAAGCCCTTCGACGATCTGCTGGTCAAGAACCACGCGCGCCACGACATCTTCTTTCTCTGTTTTCCCTTCGACACCGACCTGATGGTGGGTTTCGTCGGCGGGGATTTCGCCTGGGAGATGGAGGCCGCCGGGACCGAGGCGGGTGTCGACTACGTGACGCACCAGTTGTGCAACCTGTTCGGCAACGACCTGCGCAAGTACGTCGGCCGATCGACGATGACGAACTGGAGCGGTGAGCGCTATGTGCGTGGCGCTTACGCCGCCGCGCGGCCCGGCCGGGCGGCCGCCCGCCAGGTGTTGATGCAACCGGTGGCGGACCGCATCTGGTTCGCCGGCGAACACCTCGCAGGCCCTCTGATCCAGACCTGCGGCGGCGCGAGACTGTCCGGCGAGTCGGTGGCCAGGGAGGTGCACGCGGCCCTGGGGTAGGCGTGGGCATGGCAGCCATTGGGCACCTCGAACCGGAGGCCGGCTTTAAACCCGGAGGACGTTGAAACCGTCACAGGCTTGGAGTCGGCGACGAAGCAGAGGGGCTGCCATTCATGACATCGATCCGAACGATCCTGTTCGCGGGAACCCTGTTGACCGGTGCCGCGCTGGCCCAGGAATCCCCCGGGGCCGACGCGCCCTACCACTACACCGGCCAGGTGCGCATCGACCCGCAGAGTGGCCACATCGCCGCCGAATGGGTGATCGAGGTCAACGAGCCGGAACCGCGGGAACGGACCTTCCTCCTGCGCGACACCCTGCCCGAGGTGGCTGTGGTGGGCGATGTGGCCGGGTTCACGACGGGGCGCCGTGAGGGCCTGGACGGGTTCCTCGCCGTGACCGTGCAGCTCCCGGTCGACGTGGCGTCGCCGGTTGTGCGCCTTTCCTACGAGGGCGTACCCATCCCGGTGCCCATGGACAACGACATCAACGGCATCGAGCCGGATCGTGTCGAACTGAACGTCGACTCCTTCTGGTTTCCCATCGATGCGCGCTTCAGCAAGGAACTCATCGCCGAGGTGCTCGTGCTGATTCCGGGTGATGGCTGGCAGGCCGTCACCACCGGGGAAGCCGTACCGGTCGAGGGTGGATTTCGACTGGTCAACGCTGACCCGCGCCTGGACATCGCGTTCACCCTGTCCCGTCACTTCCGGATCACGCAGGCCGAAGGATTCACGCTCTATGACCAGCGTGAATCCGCGGCCGGTACGGACGCCCTGGTCGAGACGGCGGCGTTCTGCCGGGCGTTTCTCGATCAGCGCTGGGGCCAGGCCGCGCCATTGCCCGCCAGCCGGCTGTTGATCGCCCGCCGCAGCGAGAGCGGCTATGCCCGCGAGAACTACATCGTGTTCACCGACATCGCCAACACGCGACCGCCGGAGCTCACGCGGTTCGTCTGCCATGAATTCGCCCATCACTGGGCATCCGGCGGCAAGTTCGACACCGTCGACAACTGGATCAATGAAGGGTTTGCCGAAACCCTCGGGATGATGGCCGTGCGCGAACGACTGGGACAGGCGGCCTACGATGCCTTGCAGGACACCATGAAGGATCAGGTCGCCGGGCAGTCCCTGCCGCCCATCTGGACGCCGGGCGCCACGGAACGCGGACCCTACCTCGTCAACTACCGCAAGGCCCCGCTGGCCCTGGCCCGGCTGGAGTCCACCATCGGCCGGGAGCGTTTTCTCGCATTCACCCAGTCGCTGCTGGTCCAACCCGTCAAGACCACGCCGGGTCTGCTGGACACGCTGGAATCGGTGGCTGGTACCGAGGCGCGCGCCGGATTCGAGGCCATCCTGGCCGAGTAGCTCTCCCCCGGATCACCGGTCCGAGCCGGGTGCCCGGCCGCAATGATTCCGCGTGGCTGCCTATACTGAGCGGGAATCGGGAAATTCCTGTTGCAGCAAACCGGGAGGGACATCATGACCCCACGCATCCTTCGAGCGCTGGCCGGCGCCGCCCTGCTTGCGCCGTTCTGCGCCGCCAGCGGACTTGCCGCGGAAACCGGGACGGCGACCGTGACGCGTGGCGGCACGACGCATACCTTCCTGGTCATCCAGTGCCTGCGCGACCAGAAAGCCGCCTTTGGCGATGCGATCATCGAGTTCCAGCTCGACGGCGTTCCGGAGGGGACGCCCGCGGAGACCATCGCCGGTCTGCTCGGAAGTGTCGAAGCCGGTGACAACATCCAGCAGATGATCCTGCCGGTGGTCGAACACGGCCCCATCCTCAGCATCACCCGGGTCAGCGGTGGTGGCGAGCAGGTCGCCGTGACCGACATGGCCGACCTGATGTGGATCAGTGACGGCAGTCCGATGGACACGGGATCGCGCTTCCTCGACATCGGTGACGGCGAGGGCGCGCGGGTCTCCGGCAGCGCCACCGCCGCGGGCCAGGCGCTCAGTGTCGAGGCGACCTGTCCCGGTTGAGCGGACCTCGATCGCTCAATCCCCGCAGGGGTTGTCCCACAGGCTCGTCAGCCGGCGCAGCGGCATTTCGCCGTCGCTGTATCCGGGAACGTCCGTGGTCCAGCGCATCACGCCCTCGTTGCAGGCCGTGAACTCGATCTCGATGCGGCCCCAGGGCACCTGGTTCACCATGTCGGGGTCGAAGTCCGGCGGGAACATCCCACCCTCCATGATGAAGGCTTCTTCGAAGATCATGGTGGTGCTCATGCCGTAGGAGCGTCCCAGGGCGCAGATCCATGAGGGGTCGCCCATGGCGTCGAACGTGAACCAGCACATCCACACCCGGAAGCGGTCGAGCACGTGCAGCATGACGCCATGCCCGGACTGGAGCGGGTCGTACCAGCTCGAGGCCATGGACGGATTCAGGACGAACTCCCCGTAGGCGACTTCGCGGTAGTAGGCGTCGTCGTAAAGGGCCGTCACTTCGAGATCGTCCACGTTCGGATAGGGTGCCAGGTGCATCCGCACGCTGCGAATACCGTGTTGCGTGGTGATGCTCGTGTTCTGCTCCGCCCACTCCCCGAGCGTGCGGGCCTTGTTGGAGTAGGTGTAGAACACGGCCCCGTCAGTGCAATCCTCGCTCTCGTACTGAATTGCCACGACGATGGCGCGGGCATCTTCCGTCGCGTCTTCCGAAAGGAGGGCCCAGGCCCCGAATTCCACCCGGGTGCCCGCTGTGGTGGGAAAGCACTGCGACAGTCCCTGGTCGTTGCGCCGCACGCTGTTGGTGATCGAGGCGGAACCCGAGCCGGGTGTGCCGTTCCGGTCGGTGGCGGACCAGCGCGAACTGGCCGGACCCAGGGTCCAGCCCTCGATGCCCGAGTCGAACTGCCCATTGACCACGAGATTGTCCTGGGCCAGCGCCGGCCCCGCCAGGCCGACAGCCGCCAGGGTGACAAGGGCAAACCGCAAACGCGTCTTCATGATGAACCCTCCTGCTTGGGATGGGGCCGGGGCCGCCTGGCTCCGGTTCCTTACCCTGAATGCAGGAGTGGCGAGCGGTTCGGGTCAGGTGGCTGTTCGATTCGACTGGGCGCGGTGTGCGTGCGCTCAGTTCGTCACCGGGCAGCTCGTCTCCGCCAGGCGTGTGAGGCGCGAGTAGTTTCGCGTGGCCGAGCCGTAGCCCGCCAGCGTCGCGTCGTACTCGAAAGTCACCGCGTTGCAGCCATTCGCCCAGGTCAGCGTGAAGCTGCCCCAGGATTCGAGCGAGATCTCGTCCGGGTCGAAGCCGCTGCCCCAGGACGTCGGAACCGCCGGGTAGAGCGCGTCCATGGTCACGGTGTCGCCGTCGGGCGTCCCGAGACCGAAGACCCAGAACTGCTCACCGTTCAGATCGTAGGTGAACATGATCACCAGCACGTCGCCATTGGTCAGCCATTGAACGACGATGCCCTCGCCATTGCGCGCGGGATCGTAGTACGAGCCAGACAGGCCGGCATTGGCATGCGGCGTCCGGCCGCAGCCGGTAATCTGACTGATCCGGCCGGCTCGCGACAACAGGCGCTCGAAGCCCAGCGCCTCGCTGCCCGAATAGTTCGCCACGCCGCCGCTGCCTCCCGACTGGCAGTCGACGAAACCGAGACTCATGCTGCCGGCCGGCGAAAACTCGATCTCGTCCTTGTCGAAGCCGGGCCCGAAGGGGGTCCCGGTCGGCCGGAACAGTTCGTCGATGACGATCGAGCCGCCCTCGATGGCGCCGGTGCCGAGGAACCAGGCCGGGCCGGAGCCATCCGGCCGGTAGGTGAAGGTGTACACCACCGCGCGGTCGCCATCGAGAATTTCGACATAGTTGCCTTCGCCATTGCGGGCGGGGTTGAAGAAAGCGCCGCTGTGTCCGGCCTGGACATCATCCTCTCCCACGGCCGCCTGGAAGGTGAAGGTTTCACCAAAGGCGGCTCCGTTGCCGCCCGTCATGGCGTATTCGGCCGCGTGCACACCCGGAGCCTGCGGTGCGGTCACGTCGACCTCGAACAGGACCGGGCGGCCGCGGAATACACCACCGTACCTGGACACCTCGTTGGCGACGGCATCGATCGGAGTCGTGGCGGGTCCCCAGGCATGGCCATTGACTGTTTCGGACAGCCGAATGCCACTGGCGCCCGACCACTTCTGGTTGCCCTCGTTGCGCACCAGCAGGTTCACCGAAGCGGCTTCACCGGCTGACAGGCTGGTCGGGAAGTCGCTCCACAGGAAGCGGCTGTCGCGCGCGGCGTGGTTGTTGAATTGCGACGCCTTGGTATACGTGGTGTCGATGTATTCCCTCGGGTTGTCGGTCGTGGAGAAGACGTCATTGTTGCCCCCCGTGTTGGAGGGAGCGATGTGGGGTGGTCCGGGATCGCTGGCGAACAGGCCCGTGCCCTCGTCGTATTCATTCCAGGACTTGAGGAACAGGTGCCGGATGGGCGGCCCGCCGCCGCCGGCGACCTCGGCCAGAAGGTCGTCCCAGACGTCCTCGTAGTGCACCCCACCGTCGCGCGCCAGGAACAGGCCGGGGTCGCGCACGTTCTGGTCCCAGTTGCCGGGGCTGAGCATCACGGTTCGGCGGCCGTTGTGCGTGATGTAGGCCTCGTAGGCAAGAATGGAGAACTGGCTGGCCAATTCGTCGGAAAAGCTGGGCGCCACGCCATTGGTGGTGCCGATCTGGTAGATGCCGTTGTTGACGGCCGGGAAGCGATCAGCGTTGTAGGCGATCAGCCGCGACTCGACGTCCTGCCGACTGAGGGCCGAGAGGTTGACGATGGCGTCCGGGTTGCCGTGCCAGGTGTTCAGGACGAATTTTCCGTCCAGCGTCACCAGGCGGGAATGGGCGGTGTCATCGGTGTTGTAACGGAAATACTGATCCAGCCAGATGTTGTACCAGCGCACGTATTCGTCCTTGCCGGCCGTGCTGGCCACCTCGATGGTCTCGCCGTTTTCACCCCAGATGATCAGCGGGTCGAGAAAGGGCATCACCAGGGGCGTGTCATAGCCCTCGCGGCGCAGTTGGTTCAGGGCTTCGAAAAACTGCTCTCGTTGCAGGTGGAACCCGTTCCAAAGGTGCACGTACAGCACTTCGATGTTCGAATCCATCATGTCCTTGATCTGGTCGCGCCAGAAAGGAACTTCACCGGTCCACTTGCCACGGCCTTCGACCGGGCGCCAGGGCCCCTGGATCTGTCCGCCATAGTTCATGAACCAGTGAAACACGTGCGTGCCGACCCAGCGGTCGCTGGCCGTGAACTGACGGCCCATGGTGTAGATGGGGGGGTAGGAGACGGCTGGCGGCACGTACGCCGGGCCTTCCACCTCGGGCATGGCGATGAGAATGGCGTTGTCACCCCCATCGTCCTGAAGGCGAAAAGCGAGAATGCCGGAAGTGTCCTCGGCCTCGGTGAAGGCCGGCCCCGAGAACTGCTGCCAGGCCTGCGTGGCGGTGGCGCTGAAACTTCCGGGCTGGCGGCCGGTAAAGCCATTGACGTCGAACACCGGTACCGCGATGTCGACGCCCTGGCTGCTGCCGTCGCCATTGGCCGAGCGGATGTAGACGCTGGCGGTGTAGGAGACGCCCGGTTGGAAGCTGAAGGGCGTCAGATCGTGGTCGAATCCCTGGTCACCGCCCCCGAAGGTGATGCTGACGCGCACCGCATTGGTCGCCGGGCTTCCGGGAAACAGCGCGTTGGCTGCCAGGGGCACGATCTCGACGTTGGCGCCTCCGCCTCCGACGGCAAAGGCCCTCCAGTAGTCCGGGACCACGGCGCCCTGTGCGTCACCGAAGCGATAACCCAGGTCGCCGCCGAATCCGGCGTTCGGAACCTGGTTGATATTGGTGGCCTGGCCGGCGGCGATGCCGGGGAAGCACACCGCGCAGACAATTACCGCACTCCAAAGGACTGGTTTCATGGCCATACTCGCCCTCTCCCGACGAATAATTGATGGACACAGAATTCCAGTATAGGAGGCGGTTTATTGAGCTGCTTTCAAGCTCGCGGCTTGCCGCTGTAGGCCACGGCGAGCCGGAACAGGGCCCATGCAACACCGGTCACGGCGGTGGCCTGCATGGCCAGCCCCAGGTCCGGCTGGAACAGGTGGAGCGTCTGGTTTGAAACGCCGAACAGTATGGGCACCAGGCCGAAGAACACCCAGGCCATGCCGAGCATGGCCAGCAGGGGAAACCACAGGCTGAACTGCCCGAAAACACCTGTCTTGGCACGGATCTCGTCGCGCTTGCGCCAGGCCCACGCCATGCTGAGCAGGAACGCCAGGGGCGCAAGCGCCAGGGTGAGAAAGGTCAGCTTCTGCATCCAGCGGCTTCCGGGCGCTTCCTGGTCCAGTCCCAGTGCCCGGGCAGTGATGCCGTCTCTCAAAGGCGCCGTTTCGCCAAAGCCGATTCCGCTGCCGGCATTCACCAGCACGACCACGCCCTTGCGCTGCGCGGGGATCATGGTCGCCAGGGTTTCGACCCCGGGCGTGGACCCGGAGTGCCAGACCGTCCCGTTGCCGGTGTTCACGAACCAGCCCAGGCCATAGAAGGGCGAAGCCTCGCTCGCCGGTCGCATCATTGCGGCCTTGCCGGTGGCGCTGAGCACGTCGTCCTGACCGTTCATCATCACCGCGAGGTAGCGCGCCAGGTCGGAGGCGCTGGCGATCACACCGCCCTGTGGCGCGCCGAGGCGGTCGGTACGGTGGTCACCCAGGGGGCGCTTGGCGCCGAACCAGGGGCGGTGACCGGTCGCCATCGCCTGGTGGACTTCACCGTCGGCGACGGTGCTGTCCGCCATGCCGAGCGGTTCCAGGATGTTGTGCGAGACATAGGCCTGAAAGTCCTGCCCGCTGACGACCTCCACCAGGCGGCCCAACACCTGGTAATTGGCATTCGAGTATTGCCAGTGCGTTCCGGGAGGGCTGGCCGGCGCCTCGTGCGTGGCCAGCCAGTCAACCCGCCGCGCGAGGACATCCGCGCCCCCGGTGTCGTCGTCAAAGGGCTGATTGCCCTGCAGGGTCGAATAGCCGCTGGTGTGGCTGAGCAATTGCCGGATGGTGATGGCTGCGGACGGCTGTCCGGTGAATGGGTCGAGGTGGGTGTCGACCGGGTCGTCGAGGTCGATCCTGCCGGCCTCCACGAGCTGCATCACGGCCAGCGCGGTGAAGCTCTTGGAGATGGAGCCGATCAGGAACGGGGTGTCCGGCGTGACGGCCCTGTCTCCCCGGCGGTCGACGACGCCGCGTGCGCCCATTGAACCGGGTTCGCCGTCGCTGACCATCGCCCAGGCCAGCCCCGGCGCGCCGGAGGCTGGCCATTCACGATCAACGATTTCCTCGATGGTGTCTTCCGGTGCCGCCGCCACCGTCGTGGCACCGAGCCCGAGTGCCAGCATGGCTGAAAGAAAGCGCATGCGGTCTCCCCCTGTTTTCGAACGTGTTGGAGGGTACCACGGGACCTTCTCCCGACGCGCAGACCCTCATTCGCAGGGCAGGCTCCACAGCGGCGCCAGGCGCGTCAGAGGCATGCTGCCGTTCTGGAATCGGGGATTGGTCGTCGACCACTGCATCGTTGCCGAGCGGCAGGACGCGAACTCGATCTGGACGGTGCCCCAGGCGACCTGCTCGACGAGGTCCGCGTCGAAATCGGGTGGGAACATTCCCCCCTCCACGGTGAACACCTCGTTGAAGACCAGCGTGTCACGCAGGGCGTTGACCTTGCCCGCACCGCACAGCCAAGCGGGCTCGCCCGCATTGTCGAACGCGAACCAGCACATCCATGCATTGAACGAGTCCAGCATCGTGAGCATCACGCCGTGGCCGGACTCTTCGGGCCGGTACCAGGACGTGGACAGTGACGGGTCCACGACGTAGCGCCCGCGCTCCGCTTCCACGTACCAGGCGTCATCGAACAACGCCGTCACGTCGCCGGGGCCCTGGTCGGAGCGGAAGGCCGTGAGCGCCATGCGCACGCTGCGGGTGTTGTGCAGGGTGACCTGCTGCAGGGAGACTTCGGTCCACTCATTCCGCTCCAGGGGCGGAATGGAGAAGGTCGAGCTCAACTGCTCGCTGGAGCAGTCGTCCGACGCATACTGCAGTATCCCCATGCTGGTGGTGGCGTTGTCCACTTCATCCGCGCCCAGCCACACCCACACACCCATATCGAGCACCGTGCCGGGCTCGGCGGGAAAGCAGATGAAGGGCGCACGGCCCGAAAAGTTCGGGCCGTCGGTGTTGTGCACCCGGATCGAGCCGGAGTTGGCGCTGCCCCGTCGATCGGTCCCGTCCCAGGTGACATCCCAGGTGTTGAAGGTCCAGGCCGAGATGTCGCTATCGAATCCAGGGTCGGGAATGAGGTTGTCCTGCGCCAGCGCCATGGCCGGTCCGCCGGCCAGGACCAGTGCGAGCCAAAGCGTGTTCATGGGCTTCATGGTCGTATCTCCACTGTCTCGGGCGCCGGGAATCCGGCGCATCCGTGCTTGTGGAGGAATGCAGAAAAACCGGCCCGGGTGGGTCAGTTGCCGCGCAGTGGCACCTGTTTCGATACGGACGTGCCAGTGAAGATCACGACGTCGAGCCGGGCCGGAATTTTCCCCTTCATGTAAGTGTTACCGACCCACACAGCCTTGCCGCGCCTGACGGAGAGGTTTGGATAAAACATGCAATAACAATGATTTAGAGATATTTCGTGCGGGCCTCGATGGCGCCGGAACGGTTCTTGCATCTCACTGGGCATGGCGCTGCCGATTTCCGTTTTCCCAGAAGGCTGGACAGCGCCGCCCCAGACCGTCGCTCAAGAGGAGAGTTTCATGAAACGCGTTACTTCCAAACGCCTCTGTCCGTTGTTCCTGCTGGCGCCCCTGCTCGCTGTTGGCTGCACCACGACGCCAGACCAGCCGGTCCAGCAACTGGCACGCGCCGAAACCGGTATCGAGTTCGCCGCTGAGAACGGCGCGTCCGAATTCGCCTCCGCCACGCTCGAGCGCGCCAGGGAACACCTGAGACAGGCGCAGAACGCCGCTGAGGACGGTGAGTACGACATCGCCCTGAAAGCCGCCGAGAAGGCCGAGGCCGACGCCGAACTGGCCGCCGCGCAAAGCAATCGGCGCCAGTCAGAGGCCGCCCTGGAGGAAATTAGGGAAAGCATCGATGTGCTGCGGCGGGAAATCGCCAGGGTCCGGGCAGGCTGACCGTCGCGTCCGAAGACCCATCACAGGAATTCCCCAGGCACACCGTTCTGAGCACCTTTCAAGGAGGCAGCGAAATGAAACGCATCTTACTGACACCCCCGACCGTCATCCTGGCTACGAGCCTCGTGGCATGCAGCACGACACCTCCCCGGGTGGAGATTCTCGACGAGGCGCGGGCAACCATCGACAGCGTCGAGGCGCTGCCGCGGTCCGAAGAAGTCGCTTCTGAGGAACTCGATGAAGCCCGCCGATACCTGGCGCTTTCGGAACGACACCTGGAAGCGGGTGATGAACTGAATGAAGTGCGTCACGACGCGTATCTCGCCCTGAGGCATGCCGAGGTGGCCGAGAATCGCATCGCGGAGGTCTACGCGGAGCAGAACATCGAACGTTCAAAGATCGAACGCAGCGAGGTTCTGCTCCAGGCCCGTGAACTCGAAGTCGAGGAAGCACGCGCCCTGGCCGAGGTCAGCGCTCAGGAAGCGCGCACGCAGGCCCAGCGCGCCCAGCAGGCACAGGCCGAAGCCGACCGGGTCGCCGCCCGTGCTCAGGTCATCGCCGCTGAAAACGAAGCCCTGGAGCGGGAACTCGCCGCCATGGAGGCGGATCTCGAAGCGCTCGAGGCCGAGAAGACGTCCCGTGGGCTCGTGCTGACACTGGGTGATGTCCTCTTTGAAACCGACCGCGCCAGCCTGATGCCCGGCGCCGACAGCACGCTCGACCGCATCGCGGCCTTTCTGGGCGATCACGAGGAACGTCGCCTGCTGATCGAGGGGCATACGGATTCTCGCGGCGAGACCCGCTACAACGACGCCCTGTCCGAGCGCCGTGCCGGCGCCGTGCGTGACGCACTCGTCCAGCGGGGCGTCGCGTCCGCGCGGCTGGAAGCTCTGGGGCTTGGCGAATCCTATCCCGTCGCCACCAATGACACCGTCGCCGGGCGCCAGCAGAACCGGCGCGTCGAGATCGTGGTTTCAGCGCAGGATGGCTCCTTCCCCGCGGGCGCGCGTCGCAGCATTGCCCAGAACTGAACCAGGGCCGGAGGATCGGTGCCTTTGTGGAGGGCCCTCGTGGCCCTCCTTTTTTCGATCGCCTGGTTCGCTTAGCGCTCCGGGTCCAGGTGGATGTCGACCAGTGACGGAAGCAGCTCGCCGAAATCGAAAGACGAGAGGTTCGTGACCACGGCAATGACCAGGCCCGACTCGGGCAGGATCCAGAAGCTGGTGGTGCCGCCCACGGAGCCGCCCCCATGGCCGATCCAGAGGCGACCGGATTCATCGTGCTGCACCCGCCAGCCCAGGCCGTAGCCCGTGGGCTCTCCACTGCTGGTGACCTGCTCGGTCCAGAACGCCGTTCGCGTTTCCGCGGAAACGCCGGCCCCTTCCAGCATCGCAAGCCCGAACCGCACCAGGTCTTCACTGGTGCCGATGTAGCCGCCGCTGGCCCACTTGTAGCTGTTGTCCACTTCGGGCGCGTTGAGGATCTCGCCTTCGTGGCGCACGTAGTAGCGCCCCCGTCCGGGGATGACGGGCAAAAGCCGGTCCGGCACCGTGTGCGCCATGCCCAGCGTCTCGAAAACCTGCGCCTGCATGTGATCGAGGTAGGGCTGTCCGGTCGCGCCCTCGATCACGGCGCTCAGCAGGTTGTAGCCGTAGGACGAGTAGTTCCAGGCCTCCCCGGGCGGACTCACCAGCGGGTCGCCGGCGAAGATCGCCAGGCTGGCCTCGACGCTGTCGAATCGCTCGCGCATCATGAATTCGCTCCCGGCGTAGTGGCGGATGCCGGCCAGGTGGGCCAGCAATGCCCGGGTGGTGATGGGCGCCTCCTTCACCGGGAACGTCGGCACATAGGCCTGGATCGGGGCGTCGAGATCGATGCGGCCCTGTTCCACCAGCCGGGCGATGGCGAAGGCGGTCATCGACTTGATGACACTTCCGATCCGGAACCGGGTGGCGGCAGGATCCGCCGGAACGGCCTGTTCCAGGTCGGCATATCCGTATCCCTTGGACCAGGCGATATCCCCGTCGAGGCCGACGGTGACCACCATGCCCGGCGCGCCGGATGCGTCGAAGAAGGCCTGCGCCGCGGCCTCGGCGCGAGCAGCGCCGGGGAGGTCCCGGGCCACAGCGTCGATGGGCGCCATGATGGCGGCGAGCAGCAGGGCGAGCGCCCAATGGAGGGTTCGATGGTGCACGATGGGCACTCCCGTTTGGCATCGCCAGTCCGCCTGGCAGGAACACTTTAAATGATCATGATGGGTAGGCATTCAGCCCCATGGGCAGGCAAACTGTCACCGGCCAGTTGTGGAGATGTGCATTGAGTGAAGAAACGAAAGGCCGCCTGACCATGCGGGTGGTGGCCATGCCGGCGGACACGAATCCGGCCGGCGACATTTTCGGGGGCTGGGTGCTGTCGCAGATGGACAACGCGGCCGGCATCTGCGCCGGGCAGCGCGCCCAGTCGCGCGTGGTGACGGTGTCGATCGACGGGATGAGCTTCATCCGTCCGGTCAAGGTCGGCGACATCCTGGGGGTCTACACCTATGTCGAGTCGGTGGGCACCACCTCGATGGTGATCAACGTGGAGGCCTGGGTGCGACGCGAGCGCATCGGTTTTCGTGAAAAGGTCACGGAGGGCAAGTTCCGCTTCGTGGCCCTGGATGACGATGGCCTGCCGTGCCCGGTCCCCCCCGAGGACACCCTTCCGGAGTACGTCCGGGAGAGCCTGGCCTACGGAGCGGGGCCGGGTTAGTTGTCCACTTCCAGCAATTCGATTTCGAACAGCAGCGTGGCGTTGTCCGGGATGCGGCTGGGCCCGCGTTCCCCGTAGGCCAGTTCCGGCGGGATCAGGAAAGCGAACCTGCTGCCCGTGGGCATCAACTGGACCCCTTCCTCCCAGCCCTCGATGGTCTTGCGCAGCTTGATTTCCAGCGGCACGCCCCACTCGTAGGTGGTCTCGAACTGCTGACCGTCTTCCAGGAAGCCCCGGTAGAGCACGGTCACCTTGCTGCCGCGGTCCTTCGGGCGGGGGCCGTCACCCAACTCCAGGATCTTGTACTGCAGGCCCGATTCGGTAGTGTGGGTTTCCTGGGGGTAGGCGTGCCAGCGGGCGAAGGCCTGCGACTCACCGGCGGGAGGCGCTCCTTCCACGGTGTCGTCTGAGTACGCGGTGGTGAGTGGGGTGACGCCCGCCAGGAGGAAGGCGAACACCAGGGCGAATTTCGTGCGAAAGGTTCTGGTCATCATCCCCGGATGATGGCGAGGCGAAGGCCCGGAGTAAAGGGTCGGCTTGCTTGGAAACGCCCCGGGATGCGGATACGCTGCCGTCCACGCCAGGCCAGGGGAAACCCGTCTCATGCTCCAGCTTCATCGCGCTGTTCAACTCGGCCTGGTCCTGGCGTGCCTGCTCGCCGTCAGCCCACCCGCGCCCGGGCAGGCCGACGAATTCCGCACCTGGCGGGAATACGGCGGCGGGCCGAGTCACGCGAAGTATTCCTCCCTGGACCAGGTGAACCGCGACAATGTCCACCGGCTGCAGTTGGCGTGGACTTACGATGCCGGCGACCTCGACAGCGAGGAGCGTGGTTATCACGCGCGGCGCCGCCTGCAGCACACCCCGCTGGTGCTGGGCGACCGCCTGTATGGCGTCAGTCCCTCCCTGCGCGTGTTCGCGCTGGACGCGGCCAATGGCGAACTGGTCTGGGAACACGGGCCCGACCTGGCGCCGGGGCAGGAGAGCGAGGGGGGCGTGTTCATTCGCGGGCTGATGCAATGGCGCGGTGAACGGATTCTCTACACCGCCGGGCACACCCTGCGCGCCCTGGACGCTGAGACCGGCGAGCCGGTGCGCGGATTCGGTCGAAATGGCAGCGTGGACCTGCGCGAAGGGCTGGGACGCCCCCCCGAAAGCCTGCGCATCTCGGCGACCAGTCCCGGCGTGGTGTTCGAGGACCTCGTGATTCTCGGATCCAGCGTGCCGGAGTCCCTGCCTTCCACGCCGGGCGACGTCCGCGCCTGGAATGTTCACACGGGTGAGCTGGCCTGGAGTTTCCATACCATCCCGCATCCGGGTGAATACGGTCATGACAGCTGGCCCAGGGAGGCGTGGCGCTACGCCGGCGGCGCCAACAGCTGGAGCGGCATCAGCCTGGACCGCGAACGTGGCATGGTCTTTTTTGCCACCGGTTCGGCCTCGGATGACTTCTACGGCGCCAACCGCCATGGCGACAACCTGTTCGCCAACAGCGTCGTGGCCCTGGACGCGCGGACCGGTGAACGCCGGTGGCACTTCCAGGTGGTGCGCCACGACGCCTGGGATCGTGACCTGCCGGCCCCGCCCGTGCTCGTGACGGTCACCCGCGACGGCCGGGCGGTGGACGCCGTCGCCCAGATCACGAAGTCGGGGCACGTGTACCTGCTCGATCGCGAGTCCGGTGAATCCCTGTTTCCGTTGCGCGAGGTCGCGACTGCGCCGTCGCAGCTGCCGGGCGAGCAGCTGTCTTCGACGCAGGTCCTGCCGGAGTTGCCGGCGCCCTTCACGCGCCAGGCCTGGGATGCGTCCACCGTCACGGATCGCACGCCCGAGGCGGCGGCTTCGGTGCTCGAGCAGCTCGAGTCCCTGAGCACGGGTGGCCAGTTCATCCCGCCGTCCACGCGTGGCCAGGTGTTGTTCCCCGGCTTCGACGGTGGCGGCGAGTGGGGTGGGCCGGCCTTCGACCCGGAAACCCGCCTGTTGTACGTGAACGCCAACGAGGTCGCCTCCCTGCTGACGATGGTCGAGAAGCAGCCACTGCCCGCGGGCGCGAAGGCCTCGGATGTCTACGGCCTGCTCTGCGCCGGGTGCCACGGCGCCGACCGGGCCGGCAGCGGCGAATTCCCGCCGCTTCATGACCTCGCAGGACGCCACGACTACCATTCCATGGTCGCGATCGTGCGTGATGGACGGGGGCGCATGCCGGGATTCGGCGCATGGCTGGACTGGCAGGGGCAGGGCGCCCTGGCCAACTGGCTGCTGTGGGACAAGGACGAGTCCGTGAACAATGCCTTCGGCGATGATTCGCCCCTGTTCATGCGCTACCGGATCGACGGCTACCCCCCGTTTGTGGACCACGAGGGCTATCCAGCCAATTCACCCCCCTGGGGCACGCTCAGCGCCATCGATCTCGACAGTGGCGAGACCGCCTGGCAGGTCCCGCTGGGGGAGTATCCCGAACTGGTGGCGAATGGGCAGGCGGGCACCGGTTCCCAGAATTATGGAGGCCCCGTGGTCACGGCCGGTGGTCTGGTATTTATCGCGGCCACGCTGCACGATCGCCGCATTCGCGCCTTCGACAAGGCCAGCGGCGAGGTGTTGTGGCAGTACGAACTCCCGGCGGCCGGCGTGGCGACGCCGGCCATCTATGAATCCGGGGGGCGCCAGTTCATCGTCATCACCGCCGGCGGGCACAAGTTCGGCGGTCCGCAGACCGGGAAATACCTGGCGTTCGCGTTGCCGGAATCGGCGCCGGCGCCCTAGCGCTCCTTCCCGGGCGTCCGACCCGGCCGGTCAGTTGGGCCTCAGGCTGGCGCTGCGTGCAGCGCCGGCGCAGAGCAGCGCGGTCAGTCCAAGCGGAATCCAGGGAAACCAGGTGAACGGTGAACCCGTTTGCTGGGCGCTCACGGTCAGGAAGGTGATCGCCGTCGTGCCGAACACCAGGGTGGACAGGATGCCGGCCAGGATGGCGGCCTGGCGGGGCAGTTTCGGGGCGACCAGCAGACTGATCGCGAGAAATGCGAACACGGCCGTCAATACGTGCCAGTTGATCAACACGACGCCACGGATCGGGTGATCTCCCAGCGCTTCGAGCAGGATCGCCAGGTCGCCGGCGCCGCCCCGGATGGCGCGGATCAGGGTGACGGCCGTGGCGCCCAGGCCGGCCAGGATGAACAGGGTGGTTTTCATGATACGGACGTTCCTTTGTTCTGATGGTTGTGGAAGTTCGGGTCGGGATCGCTCGGTGCCGGGTGCCGTCCTGGGTCAGGGAAGGGTCGGGGCGGAACGTGCGACCAGGAAGGTGCGGGCACGCACCCAGTCGCGTTTGACGGAACGCTCGGAGCGGTCGTGCATGCGGCCGATCTCCTCGTGCGTGAGGCCGCCGTAGAACTTCAGTTCCACCAGGTCGCGCAGTCGGGCGTCCAGACGGCCCAGGTCGTCGAGTGCGGCGTCGATGTCCAGTAGTTCCTGGGCCCGGTCGGGCTGGGCGGCCAGGGCGGTCACCAGCGTGCAGGGTGTCTGGTCGCCGCCGCGTTTTTCGGCCAGGGCTCGGCGCGCGGCATCGGCCACGATGAACCTCATGGCGCGTGAGCAGGTGGCGAAGAAGTGCTCCCGGTCCTTCGCGTCGAAGGCGGAACTGTTCGTGAGCTTGAGAAAAAGTTCGTTGACCAGGGCGGTGGCCTGCAGCGTGCCATCCGGTCGCAGGCCCACCCGTCCGGTGGCCATGCGGTGCAGCACCGGATAGACGGCGTTGTAGAGCTGGTCGAGAGCGCCCTTGTCACCCTTCCTGGCCGCACCCAGCCATTGGGTGATCGGCTCCGGGGATGGCCCTTCCTTGGCGAAAAGCTCGTCTTCCATGGCCTCACTGCGTCGAGTCGTGCCGCACGGCACACGCGGTTTCAATTCGGCCCCCCTTGCAGGCATAGTACAGGGGCGATCGGGAGACAGACAATGCAGGATGCAGAAATCGAGCGATGGACCGCCGCGCAGGCGCTGATCGACGAAGTCCACACCCATCCGGACCCTCGGTGACATTCGATTTTTCGGGGCTTTCCGACGATTCAGAGCACCGAATCCGGGTCGGCCGTTGATCGCTTCGGTTCCGACGGCGCCAGGCCGGTGATCCGCGCCATCTGGCCCTCGTCGAGCTCGAAGGAGAACAGGTCCAGGTTTTCGGCGATGCGCCGTTGATTGCTGCTCTTTGGCACCACCACGTGCCCGAGCTGGAGGTGCCAACGCAGGATGGCCTGCCCCGTGCTGACGTTTGCTTCTTTTGCGACGTCCCGGATCACCGGGTCCTGCAGCAGGCCGAAGCTGCCCGAGGCGAAGGGCGCGTAGGCCTGCACCACGATGCCCTGGTCACGGCAGAAGGCAGTGAGCTCCGGGTCCTGGCAGTAGGGGTGGAGTTCGACCTGGTTGACCATGGGCACGGTGCGGCCGGCGTCGATCAGATCCGCCAGGTGGTTGCGGGTGAAGTTGCACACGCCGATGGCCATCGCGTCGCCACGCGCCAGCAGGGCTTCGAAACGCTCCCACACCGCGAGCCGGGCCTCACGTGCCCGGCCGGCGTCGGTGTTGTCGAAGCTTCCCGGCCAGTGGACCAGCAGCAGGTCGACGGCGCCCACGCCCAGCTTTTCTTTGGAGTGCTCGAAATCGTCCATGACCCGCTGCCCGATGTCGTCCACCGCGTGCCAGTCCCAGGTCAGCAGGTGCGAGATGGCGATGTGGGGCGGGGAGGGCGGGTGAGCGAGTTTGGTGGTGATGAACAGGTCCTCGCGTGTGACCTGTCCCGTCGACATCGCACGGCCAAGGATGTCGCCCAGGTGCCGCTCGGTGCCGTAACAAAAGGCCGTGTCGAAGTGCGTGTAGCCCGCTTCCAGCGCCAGGGTCATGGGACGCCAGGCCTGTTCCGGCAGGAATCCCTGCAGGCCGTCGCCGCCGGTCCAGTTGCCGAAGGCGCAGCCGAATCCGACCATCGGAATCTCGCGACCATTGGCCAGTTCGAGTGAGGGGCAGCGCCAGCCTTCATGTCTCATTGTCTCGGCTCCAGTCTGCTGAGGGGTCGTCGCATCCCTGTCAGGGGTGGTGACCAGAGTGTAACGCCTCACTTGTTCCCCGGCCGTGACCGGGAGGATACTCGGCGTTGGTGGCGGACGCCGCAAACGGGCGGGTCTGTTGACACGGTTTGCGGAAGAGGACATCGACATGGGGTGGGTGCTGCTGGTGCTTGGTCTGATGGCTCTGATATTCGTCGGGATGGTCGGAACCTGGGTAGTTCGTGGCTTTCAGATGAAGTCATTGGCCAACGAGGGCGTGGTGGTTTCGGGCGAGATCGTCGACAAGCGCCGCAGCGGCGCCGGCGCCAACAGCCGTTCGGCGCCCTATCTGAAGTATGCCTACGTGGGTCCCGATGGGCAGCGCCATGAATTGCGCGCCGCCGTCGCCGAATCGGTGTACGCCGAGCACGAGATCGGAGACGCCTTCGACGTGGTCTACCTGCCCGACAAACCGAGCGTCGCGGGCCCAAAGTACCTCGTCGACCTTTCGCGGGAGGCCCTGAAGCTGCCGCCGCTATAAAATGGCGGTCTCGACTCACCGACTTTCCGTTAAGCATCATGCTCATGATCGCAAGAAGTCTCCTGTACGCGCCGGCGAACCGCCCGGACCTGTTTGGCAAGTTTCCCCGGCTCGACGCGGACCTGTTCGTGCTCGACCTGGAGGACGGCACGCCGCCGGCGGAACGTCCGCGGGCCCGTGAGGATCTGCCTGGCAGTGTCGTGGCGGCACGGGGCGATCATGCAGGCCGACTGTTCGTGCGGGTCAACCCGGCGGACTCGGCCGATTTCGACGAGGACGTCCGGGCGGCGAAGGCCGCCACGCCGGACGGCCTGGTCGTGGCCAAGGTGGAGCAGGCCGATGACATCGCCCGCCTGCAGACGGACCTGCCGGTGATCGCGGGCATCGAATCCATCAAAGGCGTCGTGAACGCCATGGAGATCGCCGCTGCCGAGGGCGTGGCTGCCGTGTATTTCGGCGCCGAGGATTTCGCGACCGAGATGGGCGCGCGCCGGACGGCCGAAGGCTTCGAGGTGCTGTACGCCCGGTCCCGCGTCGTGCTCGCGGCCAAGGCCGCGCGGGTGCTGGCGCTCGACCAGGTGGTGCTCGATTTCCGGGACGATGCGCGTTTTCTGCAGGATGCCGGCACGGGCAGGGGCCTGGGCTATGACGGAAAGATGTGCATCCATCCCCGACAGGTGGACCTGTCGAACACGGCCTTCGCGCCCACCGATGCCGAGATCGACTACGCGCGTCGTCTGCTGGCGGCCTACGAGGCCGCGGAAGCGCGGGGACAGGCCACCATCGATTTCGAGGGCCGCATGGTGGACGGTCCCTTGGTCAAGGCCTCGCAGGCGGTGTTGCGCGCCGCCGAGATGTCCGGGGGTGATTCGCGCCATGCGGACTGATCCTGGCGTGGGCGGGCGCCTGTGACCCGTCGGGTCGACGCCGCGTCACTCGACCTGGCCGGCATCGTCCGGCCGGGCGACCAGGTCGTCTGGGGCCAGGCGACGGGAGAGCCCCAGACCCTGACCGAGGCCCTGGTGCGCCAGCGGCAGGACCTGGAACGGGTGCACGTGTTCATCGCCACGTGCTTTTCCGACACCTTGCGGCCGGAGCATGCCGACCACCTGGACATCCGGGCCTTCGGGGCCATCGGTTCGCCGGCGCGGCTGGCGAAGGCGGGCGTGCTGGACATCGTTCCCTGTCACGTCGGACAGGTCGGGCGCTACATCGAGGATGGGCAGATCGGCTGCGACGTGGCCTTCGTCCAGGTGAGCCCACCAGGACCGGATGGCCGATTCAGTTTCGGGCTGATCCATGACTACACGCCGGCCGCGGTGCGCAAGGCGCGGACGGTGGTCGCCGAGGTCAACGACCAGGTGCCGTGGACCCGGGGCGCCTGTTCACTGGCCGAGGACGACATCGATGTCCTGGTGCCCACCTCACGACCGCCACTGGAGGTCGCGGGCGCCAGCGTCGGCGACCTCGAGCGCGCCGTGGCCGGTTTCGCCGGCGACTACATCGGGGACGGCGCGGTGCTCCAGGTGGGCATCGGCAGCATTCCCGACGCAATCATGCAGTCGATCGGGGACCGCAAGGATCTGGGTTTTCACTCCGGCATGGCCGGTGACGCCTTCGTCGACCTGGTGGCTTCCGGCAGCCTGACCAATGCCCGCAAGCCGATCGACCCGGGCGTTTCCGTGAGCGGCGCCCTGATCGGCAGCCGCAAGCTCTATGACTTCGCCCACGAAAACCCCGCGTTGCTGATGCAGGAATCCAGCTATACCCATGGTGAAACGACGCTGGCGGCCCTGGACCGGCTGGTGTCGATCAACTCGGCCGTGGAGGTGGACCTGACCGGCCAGGTCAACGCCGAAGTCGCCGGTCCCAATTACATCGGCGCCACGGGCGGCCAGGTGGACTTCGTGCGCGCGGGCCATCGCTCGAAGGGCGGTCACTCGTTGATCGCCTTCGCTTCGACGGCTCGCAATGGCAGCATCAGCCGCATCAAGCTCGCGTTGGACGGACCGGTCACCACGGCGCGCAGCGACGTGGACGTGATCGTCACCGAGTACGGCGCGGCCGAACTGCGAGGACAGCCGCTGCGCGAACGCGCGCGTCGCCTGATCGCCATCGCGCACCCGGATTTCCGGGAGGGCCTCGAGCGGGAAGCCCACGAGCTGTTCCGCAGAGGCTATTGAGCGCTTACCCTGACCCCCGGCAATTGATAGGAGACCTCGCAGTGACGGAAGCCGTGCTCTTTGAACAGCGTGACGGAATCGCCATCGTCACCATCAACCGGCCCGAGAAGCGCAACGCCATCAATACGGCGGTTCGTGAAGGCCTGTTCGCGGCCTTCGAGCGGATCGGCAAGGATCCGTCGGCCCGCGTGGCCATCCTGACCGGCAGCGGTGACAAGGCGTTCTGCGCCGGCGCGGACCTCAAGGAAATGTCGGAGCTGGGGCTGACGACCATTCCGCAGGGCTTTTTCCCGGTCCTGGGCGACAACGTGAAGCTGTCCGTGCCCGTCATCGCGGCCGTCAATGGCGACGCCTTCGCCGGCGGCTGGATGTTCGCCCAGATGTGCGATCTCTGTGTGGCGGACGAGACCGCGCGTTTCGGTATCACCGAGGCGAAAGTGGGCCGGGGCTTCCCGTGGGCCGCGCCCCTGATCCACATGATTCCGCAACGCATCATGGCGGAGATCCTGATGACCGGCCGGCCCATCACGGCGCAGCGCGCCTACGAGATCGGCTTCGTCAACCGGCTCACCGGGGCCGGCGGCGCCCTGGACGGCGCCCTGGAACTGGCCCGTGAGATTGCCGGCAACGCGCCGTTGACGGTGGCCGCGGCCAAGGAACTGATTGCCGTCGCCACGGACATGGGTCGATCCGCGGCGCTGTCGGCGGCCACCGAAGTGTTCGAACCCGTGTACCTCAGTGAAGACGCCCAGGAGGGGCCGCGCGCCTTCACCGAAAAGCGAAGGCCGGAGTGGAAGAACCGGTAAACGCCTAATTTCCACGCTAGTCGCTACAATGGTTCAATGTTTCGAGCGAAACAGCGGCGCACCGCCCTCGCGGTGGCCGCCGGGTTCGCCGCGATCGTCCTGGCCCCGACGACCTGCTCGGGGGACGGGTTAGCGGGGGGAATCTGGGGGAACTATGCCTACCCGTTCAGTGCGGAGGATCCGGGCTGGGGAGAGGTGGGTGATGGCGCGCTGGTCATCTACTGGGACCGGGTCTGGGATACCGGATCCGCGGCCTGGACCACTTCGGCCGAGGCACGTTTCGGGCCCGGCGGATTCACCGACCCCAAGAACAATTTCACCGGCGCCTATGCCACGGTGCACAAGGCCTGGGTGGCCTGGTCGCCGGACGATCGGTTCCGTCTGACCCTCGGCAAGAGCCAGGTTCCCTTCGGCTGGAAGACCTACAACTTCTGGCCCGGGGATCTCCACCTCGCGGCGTACGGCGACCAGATGGACCTGGGGCTGAAACTCTCCGGTGAAGCTGGGTCCCTGGGTTACGACCTGGCCTGGTTCATCGCCGACGACTTCGGCTCGCGCAGTACCGACACCGTCGATGACAACGCCCACTGGGGCAGCTCCCGCACCTACCGGAAGGTCGATACCGCGGTCGCCCAGTTCCGCTGGCGCCCGACCGAGGCGCTCAGTTTCGGACTCGCGCACCAGGCTGGAAAGCTCGAAGACCTCACTGGCGCATCGCCACGACCGACCGACGGCGACCATCACGCCAGCGTCGCTTTTCTCGAGTACGAGGCGGACCTTTGGTTCGCCCGCCTTTCCCTGATCGACGCCGATCGACAGCTGCCCGCCGTGACAGGTGGCCTGGGGCCGGCACCGCGATCTGCCGGCAGCCGCCGCGCGGCCTTCGAGATCGGCAGAACCATCGGCCGCTGGACCCTGTACCTGGACGCGACCGCGGCGCGGCCGGAGCGCGTTGATACGCCCGGGGATGACGCCACCGGGAAAACCGTCACGGCCTGGGCGCCCGGTGCGCGCTTCGACTACGGCCCGGGCTGGCTGTACATCGAGGCCTTGTTCCAGGACGGCGACTTCGACCGGGACGGGCGTATCGTCGAAGGTGATTTCGAGGCGCTGTACATTTCCGCGGACATCTATTTCTGACATTGACGACAAAGCCGGCGGTCCCGACCGCCAGGGAGGCGCCATGAACGGCGATGAAAACCACGACGATCCGTCCCCGACCGGGGAACCGAACGACGAAGCCGTGAACCCGGGCCCGGAAAAACCGGCCTCCTGGTACCGCATCAACCCGCCTGTGTTCTTCGGCGCAGGCGGGCTGTGCCTGCTCATCGTGGTCTACGCCATCGCCTTCCAGGAACCCGCCGAAGCGGTGTTCGGCCTCGTGCAGGACTGGGTCGTCGAGAAGGCCGGCTGGTTCTACATCCTGGCGGTCGCGATGTTCCTGCTGTTCGTCATCGCCATCGCCCTGTCCGGCCTTGGCCGCATCAAGCTCGGCCCGGACCACAGCGAGCCCGACTACAGCTACGGCTCCTGGTTCGCCATGCTGTTTTCCGCCGGGATGGGTATCGGGTTGATGTTCTATGGCGTGGCCGAGCCGGTGATGCACACCCTGGCGCCGCCGGACGCGGTCGCCGGCTCCGTGAATGCGGCGCGAGAGGCCATGCGCATCACGTTCTTCCACTGGGGCATCCATGCCTGGGCCATCTATGCCGTGGTCGCCCTATCCCTGGCGTACTTCTCTTTCAGGAAGGGGCTGCCCCTGACCATCCGTTCGTCGCTGTATCCGCTGATCGGGGAACGGATCTACGGGCCGATCGGACATGCCGTCGATATCTTCGCGGTTCTGGGGACGCTGTTCGGTGTCGCCACGTCGCTGGGCCTGGGGGTCATCCAGGTGAACGCGGGCCTCAATTTCCTGCTCGACGCACCGGTCAGCACAGGACTGCAGGTCGCCCTGATCGCCGGGATCACCGTCCTGGCCACGACCTCCGTCGTGCTGGGGCTGGACGGCGGGATCCGCAGGGTGTCCGAGCTCAACATCCTGCTGGCTGTCAGCCTGCTGCTCTTCGTCCTGCTGATGGGACCGACCGTGTTCCTGCTCAAGGCCGCGATCCAGAACACCGGGTACTACCTGTCCGGTCTGGTCGAGACCACCTTCAACCTCGACGCCTACGAGCCCTCGGGCTGGCTGGGTGGGTGGACCCTGTTCTACTGGGGCTGGTGGATCGCCTGGTCGCCCTTCGTCGGGATGTTCATCGCGCGGGTCTCACGGGGCCGGACCATCCGCGAATTCGTGATCGGCGTCCTGCTGGTGCCGACCGGGTTCACCTTCATGTGGATGACTTTTTTCGGTGACACCGCGTTGTACATGATCCTGGAGGAGGGGTTCACGGGACTTGGAGAGGCGGTCCAGAGCGATACCTCCGTCGCTTTGTTCCGGTTCCTGGATCACCTGCCCTGGGCGGCCATCACCAGCACCCTGGCGACGCTGCTGGTGGTCACGTTCTTTGTCACTTCGTCGGACTCCGGATCCCTGGTGGTGGACATGCTCACGGCCGGGGGTGGTGAAGTCGAGTCACCGGTCTGGCAGCGCATCTTCTGGGCGGTCATCGAAGGGGCGATCGCGGCGGCCCTGTTGCTGGCGGGCGGCCTACAGGCCCTGCAGACGGCCACCATCGCCTCCGCCCTCCCGTTCTGTGCGGTCATGCTGCTCATGTGCTGGGGCCTGCTCAGGGCCCTGCGTGACGATGCCAGCCGGCGCATGGCCAGGGAAGCGACGACCCTGCCTCCGCGGGTACCGCACAATCCGGTCAGCTGGCAGCAGCGCCTGTCGCGCATCGTCGACCATGCCAGTCGCGAGGCGGTGGATCAGTTCATCGAAGGGACGGTCCGCGAGGCCATGGAGCAAGTCGTCGGCGAGCTTCGCGCCCGGGACCTGCCGGCGAAAACCGAGACCCGCCCGGACGAAGGCCGCTGGATGGTCATCGATTGCGGTGGGGACGACGACTTTTTCTACTCGGTCCGCCCGCGGCCCTACACACCGCCGAGCTTCACCTTGCGCGACACCACGGCGCGGCGAGGTGAAGCGCTGCGTCACTTCCATGCCGAGGTCTACCTGGCGGAAGGCGGCCAGGGTTACAGCGTGATGCACTGGACCCAGGAGCAGCTCATTGCCGATATGCTCGACCAGTACGAGAAGTACCTGGCCTACCTGGAATCGTCGTCCTGACGGGGCCGGGGCCTGCCGGCGGCGGTGAACGTCTACCGGTCGCTGGCCGGTTCGCCTTCCCAGACGACCCTCTGACCGGTGCCCAGCCAGCCGTCCGCCCCGGCCAGGTAGTGGTCCTCGATGACATTACGGCGGATTTTCAGGGTTGGCGTGAGCATGCCGCTCGCGGTGGTCCAGGGCTCACGGACAATGACGATGCAGCCGAGGCGCTCATGGTGGTCTAGGCTGTCGTTGATGTCATCGAGGTGCGCCGCCAACCCGGATTCGAAAGCCTCGCGGGCCGCGTTATCTCCAGAGGGCAGGGCGCCGGGTGACAGCATCGCCAGGGCGAACGGCTGAGCGAATCCGGGACCGGTCACACAGACCGCTTCCAGTCCCGGGTAGGCGTTCAGGCGGCTCTCGATCGGCACGGGGGCGATGTACTTGCCCTTGCTGGTCTTGAACAGGTCCTTGGTTCGGCCCGTGATCTTCAGGCGTCCCTGCTTGTCGGTCTCACCACGGTCTCCGGTGCGGAAGAATCCGTCCTCCGTGAGGTTCGCGGCGGTTTCCTCGGGCATCTTGTAATAGCCGAGCATCTGACCCGGGCTCTTGACCAGGATCTCTCCCGTCTCGTCGATCCGGCATTCGACGCCGTTCAGCGGCGTGCCCACGTAGCCGGGGCGCACCTCGCCGATACGCGCGGCATGAGAGGTGGCGCAGTTCTCCGACATGCCGAAGACTTCCAGCAGTTCGAGGCCCAGATTGCGGTACCAGGTGATGATTTCCGCCGACAGCGGGGCGGCAGCGGTCAGGCCGACCTTCACGCTGTCGAGGCCCAGTCCCTCGAGGATCTTGCGCTTGACCCGGCTGCCCACGATGGGAATGGCGAACAGCAGTCGTTGTTTCGCCGGCGGCAGCTTTGCATTTACTGCCTGGTAGAACTTGGTCCAAAGGCGCGGCACCGAGAAGAAACGAGTCGGGCGCGCCCGCCGCAGGTCGTCCACGAAAGTTTCCAGGGCATCGTTGAAGAACACCTGGAAGCCGAAAATCACCGAGGGAATTTCCACCGCCACGCGCTCGCCGATGTGCGCCAGGGGCAGGTAGGACAGCATGCGATCGTGCTCGCCCGGGCCCCACAGGTCCGCGGCGCAACCGGCCGGCGCGACCAGCGAGCGGAAACAGTGCATGACCCCCTTGGGCTGCCCCGTGGTGCCGGAGGTGTAGATGATGGTCGCGAGATCCTCCATGCCGCGCGTGACGGGTTCATCGAGGGGTTCATTCGAGGCGAGGATGTCCGCCCAATCGGTCCCACGCACCGGTGGCGACATCGGCAGGGTGATGAGGGGCAGGTCTTCCGGCAGGGCCTCGTGCAGGGCGTTCCAGTTGTCCGCGACACCGTCCATGCGGCCGATGATCAGCAGTCGTACTTCGCTGTGGTTCAGCACGTAGTTGGCGGACTCGGCGCTCTGGGTCGGGTACAGGGGCACGCTGACATGGCCCGCCATCCAGATGGCGAAGTCGGCAATGATCCAGTGCGCGCTGTTGCGGCCGAGCAGGGCGATGCTGCTGCCTTTCGGCAGGCCCAGTTCCAACAGGTGGCGTGCGCCCCGTAGCGCCTGGTCGAATACCTCGCCCCAGGTCAGCTCCATCACGCCTTCTCCCGGGATCGGCTGGGTCAGGTAGAGGTCGTCGGGCTTTTTCTGCGCCCACTGCCGGAGGTGCTCGACCGGCGAGGAAAACTGGATGAACTGGCCCATGTGAGCTCCATTTTATGGGTTTTCTGAAGGCGATCTCATGATAGAAATCTTCCTTGCTTGCTGCAAGTATGTTTCTTCGCTACACTCCTTTCGCCTCATGGCGAGTACCGAATCGGGAGGATCGATCACGGTGACGCGTACAAAAAGCAAGGCTCGGCTCACACAAGTTGAACGCTCAGCACTGTCGGACGACCGGATGTTCGAGGCCTCCGTCAGCCTGATTGCATCCAAGGGTCCGCAGCGGACCACGCTGTCGGAAATCGGCACGCTCGCCGGCTACAGCCGGGGACTGGCCGCCTACCGCTACGGCACCAAGGACGTCTTCTACAGCGCCCTGATCGGCTACCTGCACGACGCCTGGGTGGCCGAACTCGACAAGGCCATTGCCGAGACACAGGGCGCCGAGACCATCATCGCCGCGGTCACGGCCCTGCAGACCTTCTACCGCAGCGAGCCGGACCACCTGCGCACCCTGTTCAAGCTCTACTACGATTCGATCGACCACGAATCGGTCACCACCCTGAAACTCCAGGAAATCCAGGCCAGCCAGCGCCGCGAGGCCGCGCGCTGGTACACCGAGTGCGCGGGATTCGACCCGAAACGACACTCGCCGGAAAACTTCGCCGAGCAGTACAGCGCCATGGTCTTCGGCGCCATCTACCAGTGGCTGGTCAACCCGGAAAAGATCGACCTCGACGACCTGCTCGAACGCTGCAAGTCCAGCTTGATGCTGATGCTGCCGGAACGCCCGGAGGCATGAGCCGACCGCGCACGACTTTCGAACACCACGCTCACCGCCAGTGGCGGACCCTTGGAACCACCCGTATGGGGAGAACAACACT
Organism: Gammaproteobacteria bacterium; assembly: GCA_030426265.1. Lineage (GTDB taxonomy): Bacteria > Pseudomonadota > Gammaproteobacteria > Xanthomonadales > SZUA-36 > Marinihelvus. Next base: position 94,488 of record JAUHYP010000004.1, read on the forward strand.
TGAATCACTCAAAGAAGTGGGCACTGTCGCTGGCCATCGGCCTGGCCTGTGGATCAATGATGACCGTCACCCGGGCGCAGGCCCAGGATTCCGATGAGTCCGACGCCGATTCCGGGCGGATCCTCGAGGAAGTCATCGTCACGGCGCAGCGCCGCGAGCAGTCGGCCAACGAGGTCGGCATGGACATCCAGACCTACAGCGGCGATGTGCTGCAGACACTCAATGTCACCAACGTCGAAGACCTCAACGCGCTGATCCCGAGTTTCACGGTCGCGCAGAGCTACCAGGGTGTCCCGACCTATACCCTGCGCGGCATCGGCTTCAACACCATCAACATCTCGGCCAAGTCCACCGTCGGTACCTACGTCGACGAAGTGGCCTATCCCTACCCGGCGCTGAATGCCGGTCCGGTGTTCGACCTGCAGCGGGTGGAAGTGCTCAAGGGACCGCAAGGCACGCTGTTCGGCCGCAACACCACCGCCGGCCTGATCAACTTCGTGACCAACAAGCCGACGGAAGAATTCGAGGCCATGGTGAGCGGCGAGGTGGGCAATTACGACACCTTCAACTTCGAGGGCTTCATGAGCGGCCCGGTGGGCGACAGCCTGGGTTGGCGCCTGGCCGTGCGCAGCGAAAACAGCGGTGAAGGCTGGCAGAAATCCAACACGCGGGGCGAGAAACTCGGCGAGATCGACCGCCAGGGCCTGCGCCTGTCCCTGGCCTGGGAGCCCAGCGACCGCCTGCACCTCGACGTTTCCTGGAACTGGTGGAGCAACGAGAGCGACATGCGCGCCGCGCAGGCCATCGGGTTCACGCCGTCCACCGCCCCCGGTTCACCGAACAGTGTCTTCAACGTGCCCGGCCTGATCGACTACGTGGCCAACAATCAGCCGACCGCGGCGGACCAGGCGGACTGGGCGCCCGCGTCCGTCCGCAGCCAGGACGTTGGCACCGGCCTCGGCCTGCCTTCGAACTACCTGCGTAAGGCGCAGCCCGCCAGGACGTCCTGAGCGGCCCCGTTGGCCGTGAAACGGCAGCCGTGAGGCCCAGGCACCCATTCCGCGCTCTCAGGGCAGGGGCAGGCTCGCTGCATCGCAGACATGGGGTGGCACCCCGATGACCCGCATCAACTCCACGGCGTGATCCACGGGCAGTCCGGTCGTACGCTCCGCCAACTGCAGGTCGACCCACACCGTGTTGCAGTCCTCGAACAGCAGTTCGACCTGGCCGGTGACCTGGTACTGGGCCGGGTCATCGAAATCGATCGGGGCCAGGTCCGTGAAGTTGCCGCCGGCCGTCTGCGCCAGGTCGATCTGCATGGGCTCGTCGGCGCGCCAGCGCTCGAAATCGCGATTGCCCACGTAAAAATTGGCGATGCCGTCGTCGTCATAGGTATACAGGGCGACGAACACCGCCTTGCGGGATGTGTCTTCCTCGGGCCACTCGGAGATCTCGATGTTCAGCCCATGACCCGCGTGTTCCGGCGAATACCACATGCCGTTGTAGCGGTAATCGATGGTGTTGTCGCCCGGCTGCCGGCCGATGGTCTGGCCAAAGGCGTAGAACCTCGATCCCCGCTTCTGCAGCCACATGTGGTCCCGATCCGCATCGTAGGACTGGCGGCCGGGGTGAACCAGATAACCGCTGAGGGCTACGCCGGCAAGGCTCGCGTAGCTCCCGTCACGCAGCAGGGCGAAATGCAGATGCGGCAGGTTCGAGTGGCCACCCTGGCAGATGGCCTGGTCGTAGGCGCTGGCGTAGATGGCGATGGGGTCGCCGGCCCGGATGTGCTCACCGGTACGCACCGTGACCTCGTCGAGATGGTAGTAGCGGGTGGCCCAGCCGTTCGGATGCTGGACCTGGACGTAGCAACTCGAATACACGGTCACTTCGCCGTCGTGCGCGGCAGCGACGACGTCGCCGGAGGTATCGCTGCCCCAGGACTGAGACCAGGAGGACGCGAAATCGATCGAGGACATGGGGCCGCCATCGTCATTCCCCGTCCAGGTGTGGGTGCCGTTGAACGACCACCGAAGATCCGAACGGAAGGGCAGGTCCAGTGCGGGCGGCAGATCGGCGATGTCGTTCTGGACGCGCCAGGGTCCGGCCCCCGCCATGTCGGCCCGGGCGGCCGAAAGCGCGGCCTCCAGCAACGGCGGGGAAAGCGGCAGGGAACCCCGGAGGGCGTCAGCCAGGGATTCGGTGACGGCGAAGTCGTTCACCGGGCGTTCCCGGTGTTCCGAGGCGATGGCGCCCAGGTCCCGCGCCAGCGTCCGGATCGACACGGAATCCGTTGTCGCCGTGGACTCCACAAGGCGGGCCAGCAGCAGCGGGTTGACGTTGTAGTAGCCCGACCAGTGGCTGATGAGTTCCGCCTGGTCCGCCAAGGCGGGCAGGGTGCGTTGCACGTGGGAAATGGTGTCGAAGCCGCTGAAGCGGCTGTCCATCCACAATGGCAGCGCGCCGGCGGACGCCGCCAGGGCGGTGGCATGGATGCCGCCCGCCACCAGCAGGATCAGCGCCTTCAACGGCCAGCCCATTCGCATGTGATCAGGCCTGGATCATTTTCAGGGGAATCAGGCCGAGCGCCAGCAGGCTGGCAGCCGCCAGCAGGCCAAAGATCCAGAGCCTCGTTTTCGAGTCCCCGGCAACCCAGGACTTGCGGAAGTTGTGGCCGGCCACCACCGCCACGATGACCAGCAGCACACCGACCCAGGGCGCGAGCGTCAGATTCTGCAACTCTGTAGTATCCTTGCCGGAAAGAATTCCAGAAAGTTTAACTGGTTGAGAGAGGATATAACGATGGCTCCCACATCCTACCAGCCGCCGACCCGCGGAGACTGGGATTCCAGGGCGACCTACAGCCAGACGGCCGAATCCACGCTCAGGATCCACCAGACGCCGGTTTCCAAGGTGCTGGCCGGCAAGAGCGGCGAGATCTGCACGATCGGCCCTGACCAGACCATCCTGGATGCGGTGCAGATCATGCGCGACAAGCGCATCGGCGCACTGCTGGTCACCAACGAGAACGGCGACCTGCTCGGCGTGCTGTCCGAGCGCGACATCGTAAGGAAGATGGCGGACATCCCCGGCCGCACCCTGGCGCAGAAGGTCAGCGCCTTGATGGCCGTGGACTACGTGAGCTGCAGCCCGGAGGACAACCTCGTCATGGTGTTGCAGACGATGACCGACAAGCGGACCCGGCACATGCCCGTCATGGAAGGGGGGCGGCTGACCGGCATCATCACCATCGGTGACGTGGTGCACTTCCGCCTGAAGGAACTCGAGTACGACATGCTGAAAATGAAGCAGATGATCGTCGGGTAAGACCCCGGCGATCGTCCAGGCTGCGTTCCTTTCCTGGCCCGTTCGGGCCCCGGCAGCCTGTTGGCTGCCAAGCCATGGACGGCGGCCTCAGCCGCCGAAATCGTCCAGCATGATGTCTTCGCGGTCGACCCCGAGTTCGAGCAGCATGTTGATCACCGAGCTGTTCATGATCGGCGGTCCGCACATGTAGTACTCGCAGTCTTCCGGTGCCGGGTGATTCTTGAGGTACTCCTCGAACAGCACGTTGTGAATGAAGCCCGTGTAGCCGTCCCAGTCGTCGGTGGGCAGGGGGTCGGACAGGGCGACGTGCCATTCGAAATTGTCGTTGGTGCGGGCCAGTTCGTCGAAGTCCTCGACGTAGAACATCTCGCGCTTCGAGCGCGCGCCATACCAGAACGAGATCTTGCGCTTGCTGTTCAGGCGACGCAGCTGGTCGAAGATGTGGCTGCGCATCGGCGCCATGCCGGCGCCCCCACCGACGAACACCATTTCCTTCTCCGTGTCCCGGGCGAAAAACTCGCCAAAGGGCCCCGAAATTGTCACTTCGTCTCCGGGTTTCAGGTCGAAGATGAATGAGGACATCTGTCCCGGCGGCACGTTGGATGCGCCCGGTGGCGGGGACGCGATCCGGACGTTGAGCATGATGATGCCCTTTTCCTCCGGGTAGTTCGCCATGGAATAGGCGCGCTCGATGGGTTCGGCGACGGTCGACTCGTATTGCCACAGGTCGAAGCGGTCCCAGTCGTCGCGGAATTTTTCGGCGACCTGGAAATCCTTGTACTTCACGCTGTGGGGCGGCGCGGCGATCTGGATGTAGCCGCCGGCGCGGAACTTGACGTCCTCGCCCTCGGGCAGTTCCAGCACCAGTTCCTTGATGAAGGTCGCGACGTTGTCGTTCGAGCGCACCTTGCACGGCCACTTCTTCACGCCGAAGACTTCTTCCGGCACCTCGATGACCATGTCCTGCTTGACGGCGACCTGGCAGGAAAGGCGATCGCCCTCCGCCGCTTCGCGTCGCGTGATGTGACTGGTCTCGGTCGGCAGGATGGCGCCGCCGCCGGAGTGGATCTTCACCCGGCACTGGGCGCAGGTGCCGCCGCCGCCGCAGGCCGAGGGCACGAACAGGCCCTGGGCGGCCAGCGTGGTCAGCAGTTTGCCGCCGGCAGGAACGCTCAGGGTCTTCTCGTCGTTGATGACGAGGCTGACGTTGCCCGTGGCGACCAGGCGCGAGCGCGCCGCCATGATGATGCCCACCAGCATCAGCACGATGAGGGTGAACAGGAGCACGCCCATGTAGAAAGTCGTCATGGCGGTCCTCCTAGATGTTCACGCCGCTGAACGACATGAAGGCCAGCGCCATGAGCCCGGCCGAAATGAAGGTGATGCCCAGCCCCTGCAAGCCGTCCGGAACGTCGGAGTACTTCAGCTTTTCACGCACACCCGCCATGGCCGCGATGGCGAGCGCCCAGCCCAGGCCGGAGGAAAATCCGAAGGTCACCGCCTGGGGGAAATCGTAGTCGCGCTGCTCCATGAACAGGGAGCCGCCCAGGATGGCGCAGTTCACCGTGATCAGGGGCAGGAAGATGCCCAGGGCGTTGTACAGGGCCGGAAAGAAGCGGTCCAGCGTCATTTCCAGGATCTGCACCATGGCCGCGATCACGCCGATGTAGGTGATCAGGCTGAGGAAGGTCAAGTCGACGTTTTCCAGCCCCGCCCACGCCAGTGCGCCCGGCTTGAGCAGGTAGGTCAGCAGCAGGTTGTTCGCCGGCACGGTGATGGTCTGCACGGCGATGACCGAGGCGCCCAGGCCGATCGCCGTGGAGACGTTCTTCGAGACGGCGAGAAAGGTGCACATGCCCAGGAAGAAGGCCAGGGCCAGGTTCTCGACGAAGATCGCCCGGAAGGCGAGTGAAAGCAGCTCTTCCATCAGTGGGCCTCGACGCGCTGGATGGTGTACTCGCGCTCCTCGACCTGCTTCGGCTTCCAGGTGCGGTTGATCCAGATGATGATGCCGATCAGGAAGAAGGCCGAGGGCGGCAGCAGCAGCAGGCCGTTCGGCACGTACCAGCCGCCGTTGTTCACCGCCGGAAGGACGGTGAAGCCGAACAGGGTGCCGGCGCCGAACAGTTCGCGGATGAAGCCCACCAGCACCAGCAGCAGGCCGTATCCCAGGCCGTTGCCGATGCCGTCCAGCAAGGAGGCGATGGGCGGGTTCTTCATCGCGAAGGCCTCGGCGCGGCCCATGACGATGCAGTTGGTGATGATCAGCCCGACGAAGACCGAGAGGGTCTTGGAAATTTCGTAGGCGTAGGCCTTGAGCACCTGGTCGACCAGGATCACCAGCGAGGCGATGATCACCATCTGCACGATGATGCGGATCGAGCCCGGAATCTGGCTGCGGATCATCGAGATGAACATGGACGACAGGCCCGTCACACAGGTCACGGCGATGGCCATGACCAGCGAGACCTTCAGCGAGGTCGTCACCGCCAGGGCGGAACAGATGCCCAGCACCTGCAGGGTGATGGGGTTGTGGTCGACCAGCGGTTCGACCAGCAGTTTACCGGTGGTTTTGCTCATAACGCTTCCCCTGTCCTGAGGCGTTCCAGGAACGGGCCGTAGCCTTGTTCATCCATCCAGAATCGTACGAGTTTGTCGACGCCCACCGAGGTCAGCGTGGCGCCGGCGATGGCGTCGACGTGGTAGTCCGCGCCTGCGGGCGGCGCCGTCTTGGCGACGGTGATCGCCAGCTCGCCGTCCTCGTCGAACACGCGCTTGTCGCGCCACAGGGCCTTCCAGCGCGGGTTGTCGACCTCGGCGCCCAGGCCGGGCGTCTCGCCGTGTTCGTAGAACTGCAGGCCGTAGATGCTGCTGCCGTCCTCTTCCAGCGCGATAAAGCCGTACAGCGTGGACCACAGGCCGTAGCCGTGGATCGGCAGGATCACCTTGTCGAGTGCGCCGTCCTCGTCGCGCAGCAGGTACACCGTCTTGTACAGCGACTGCCGGTTGATGGAAGCCGGGTCCTCGACCAGTTCGCGTGATGTTTCCGGGTCGGCGGCCGCGGCGCGGTCGTCGAAGGTTCGCGCGTCGAACTGCTCCGTGAACTGTCCGGAGGCGACCTCCAGGACGTGCGGTTCGAAGGCGCTGAATCGTTCCTGGATGTCCACGCCGGGCTCGTACAGTCCTGCGACTTCCAGGATGTTCTTCTGCTTGTCGCGCAGCTTGTTGGCCTCCTGCGCCGGGCGCAGCGAGACGGACGCGAAGGAGACGAAGGTCGAGGCGACCAGGCAGAGGGTCACCGCGACGAAGATCGTCTTTGGCAGCGAATCGGGCGGCAGGTCGAGGAAGCGCCGGAGGGGACCCTTCTTCTCGACCTCGCGGCCATTGTCGGTGTTCATGTCATGCTCAGACATCGTCCGCTCCCTGTGGCGCCTGCGCCAGGCGCCGGCTGCGACGCTTGATGTTGGCCTGTACCACGAAGAAGTCGATCAGCGGCGCGAACACGTTGCCGAACAGGATGGCCAGCATCATGCCTTCCGGGAAAGCCGGGTTGATGACACGGATCATCACGACCATGACGCCGATCAGCGCGCCGTAGATGTAGCGCCCCGCGTTGGTGTGGCTGGCCGAGACCGGCTCGGTGACCATGAAGGCGAGGCCGAAGGCGTAACCGCCCAGCACCAGGTGCCAGTACCAGGGCATAGCGAACATCGGGTTGCTGTCCGAACCGATGGCGTTGAGCAGCAGCGAGAATCCGATGGTGCCCGCCAGGCAGCCGACCACCAGGCGCCAGTTGGCGATCTTCGTGGCCAGCAGGAAAGCGAGGCCGATCATGCAGGCGATGGTGGAGGTCTCGCCGATGCTGCCCTGGATGGTGCCGATGAAGGCGTTCCACCAGGTGATGTCGATGCCTGCCAGGGCCTGGTGACCGTCGCTGGCGGAAACCGCCAGGGCGGTCGCGCCCGTGAAGCCGTCGACCGGCGTCCAGATGGCGTCGCCCGACAGGTAGGCCGGGTAGGCGAAGTACAGGAACGCGCGGCCCGTCAGCGCCGGGTTGAGGAAATTCTTGCCGGTGCCGCCGAACACTTCCTTGCCGATCACCACGCCGAACATGATGCCCAGCGCGACCTGCCACAGGGGCGTGGTGGCCGGCAGGATCAGCGCGTACAGCATCGAGGTGACCAGGAAGCCCTCGTTCACCTCGTGGCGGCGGATCACGGCGAAAATGACTTCGCAGATGCCGCCGGCGACCAGCGTGGTGATGTAGATCGGCAGGAAATAGAGCGCCCCGTGCATGACGTTGGCGAACCAGTTGCCGGCGTCCAGGCCGATCCCGCTCCAGACCAGGAGGTCGGTGCGCCAGCCCGACGCGGGGAGCGATTCGAGGGCCGTGTTGGCCTGGAAGCCGGTGTTCCACATGCCGAACACCACGCAGGGCAGGGTGGCGATCACGACGTAGGTCATGATGCGCTTCATGTCGATGTAAGAGCGCGCGTGGGGCGCGACGGTCGTGACCGTCTTCGGGGTGTAGATGAAGCTCTCGATCATTTCATAGACCGGGAAATAACGCTCCCACTTGCCACCCTTGGTGAAGTTCGGCTCGATGCGGTCGAAAAAGCTGCGCAGACCCACGGCTCAGCCCTCCTTCTCGATTTTCTGGAGGCAATCGCGCAGGGCGATCCCGTATTCGTACTTGGCCGGGCAGGCGAAGGTCACCAGGCCGAGGTCTTCCTCGTCCAGTTCCAGTGCGCCCAGGGCCTGCGCGGTGTCCGTGTCCATGATCAGCAGGGCCCGCAGCAGCTGCGTCGGGAGATAGTCCTGCGGCATCAGCATCTCGAAGGTGCCGGTGGGCACCATCGCCCGGCGGCCACCGTTGAGGTTGCTGGTGAAGGGAAACAGGCGCCGGAAGAAGGCCGAACCCAGCACGGGCTGGATGGCGAACTTGCCGGGCATGGGCCGGATCCAGCCCAGAACGTGCTGGTCGCGTTCTTCCTCGATCAGCGTGACCTGGCGCGCGTAGCGGCCCAGGAAATTTTCCGGCCAGGGCGCGCTGCGTCCTGACAGCACGGAACCGGAAATGACGCGTACCGGCGCATCGCCGGCAATCTCGTCGCGAACCAGATCGTCCAGCGAGGCGCCCATGACGGTGCGCAGCAGGCGCGGATTCTTCGCTGACGGCCCGCCGAGGGCAACCACCCGCTCCGGGTCGAGGTGGCCGGTCTGCAGCAGCCGGCCGATGGCGATCACGTCCTGGTAGCCGATGGTCCACACCGGCGTCTCGCCGCGCGGCGGATACAGGAAGTGAATGTGCGTGCCCGCGAGCCCGGCCGGGTGCGGTCCGCTGAAACCGGCGACCGTGACGCCGGGAACACCGGCGCCGGGCAGCTCTGCGCCGGCCGCCTGGCACAGGTAGGTGTCGCCGTCCGTCAGGTGAGTGATGGCGGCCAGGCCCCGCTCGAAGGCCTCGGCGGCCTCGGCGATGACGATGGCCGGGTCGGCGCACAGCGGTTCGCTGTCGGTGGCGGTGACGAAGATGGCGCCGGGCTTGTGGGCCGGGTCGGCCAGTTTGGAATAGGGCCGCGTGCGGAACGAGGTCCACAGGCCGCTGGCGCAGAGCTTTTCCGTGAGGCCTTCGGCCGAGGTGTCGTCGCCGATGCCGGAGAAATCGACGCCGGGGTCGGCGGGGTCGGTGACCTCGATCTCGATGCTCTGCAGCACGCGTCGCGCACCACGGTGATCGTCCTTGACGCGCCCGCTCACGGGCGCCGTGACGAGGACCTCAGGCAGGTCCTTGTGGAAGAACAGCGGTTCGCCGCGGCGCACGGCCTGGCCCGGTTCGACCTGGACGCGTGGCTTGAGGCCCAGGTAGTCCGCGCCGAGCAGTCCGACGGTGGCCGGGGCCGCGCCGGGGTGAATGACCTGCTCCGGACGTCCGGCAATCGGGAGGTCCGATCCTTTTTTCAATCTGAAAACTTGCATGTGCTCGGCCAATTCCGACCCCGACTTCGGTCAGGAAGACAAATTCAATCCTTGCTGAAATTCCGCTTACCGGGCCTGGCTGGTGCGAGACCGGGGACAGGCGGCGCGTTTCTGGAGCGGGTGATCCGCGTCGACGTTCCTGTTGCAGATCATACATTTATCTGCATCGGTCATGCCATTGAGCCCGCCACAACTGCCCTGGATGCGTCGACCGGACAGGATGACGCCGAGCGACATGCCCAGGATCACCAGGGCCAATAGTAAAAATGCGATGAGAAACGTCGCCATCTTTGGTTTTCCGGTGGTGAATTCAGTCCAGGCAGCCGGTCGCGAACCCGTCGCGAACCACTTGGGGTCCGTTCGCCCGACGCAGCACGACATGATACTAAATTATCGGGTCGGGGTCAGGCTCCAGAGGCGTTTTTCGGGCCGAACAGCCGCTTCGATTTCGTTCATCTATAGTTGGATCCGAGGGAGAGACAAAGAGGAGAGACCCCCATGAGTGCAATCGACAATTCTGACGTTCCTTCGGTCGGCAACTGGTTCTGGACCGTGCTGGTGCTCGGCCTGCCGCTGATAGGCCTGATCATGGCGCTGTACTGGGCATTCGCCGGGGGCGCCAACCCCAGCAAGCGCAACCTGTGCCGCGCCATCCTGATCTGGTGGCTGGTCATCATCGTCTTCTACATCCTGCTGTTCGTCTTTGCCGGCGGCATGGCGATGTTGGGCGGTTCGGGCGCTGAAATGGGCATGGGACTGTAGGGGAACGTCATGGCGACCTATGAGTGCAAGAAATGCGGAATGAGCGTCAATGCGACCTGCGGCCACTGCAATGCGGCGCTGGACAATGACAACCTCGAACTGCCGGACGGCCGCGTGGTGCAGATCTCGAAATGCCCCAACGGCCACGGCAAGATCAAGTCACCGATGTGCTGCGGCGAGGACATGAGTTGCTCCCTCCAATGAAGGGGCTCGCGCCCCATCCGAGAGCGCTCGCAGGCGCCCTGGCAATCGGGCTGCTGGCGGGCTGTGGCGGTGAATCCGCTGGCGAACCGGCACGGCAGGCCGCCGCGACGGAGCCGGCCGGGTCCGCCAGGGAGGCGCCGGCCGCGGGTTCGCCCTGCGCCCCGCTGGACAATCCGGTCGAGCGTTACGACCCGGGCGGAAAACCCATGGCCTTCGGCTTCGAGTATCCCGGTGGCTGGGTCGTCCAGGAGCAGTTCACCAGCAGCGGTGTGAGCAGCATCGACATCGTCGGTCGCATCGACCCGGAAAGCCGGTCACCGGACTTCGTGTTCCGGATCGGCCACGTGGTGACCAAGCCCAACGCCAATGCCCCCAACCTGCTGACAACCTGGCAGAAGCTGCCGATGATCGAAGGCATCGAGGAAGTGCCGGTGGGCGGCCGGACCCTGTACATCGCAAAGACGCGGATGGGGGAGATGATCGCTTACCAGGCCCTGTTTCCCGATTCAGCCAGCGAAACCTCGGCCTGGCTGGTTTCCGGGGGGCTGCCCCAGGTGCCGGACGGCTGCGAGGAGGCCGCCTTCGCTGCATTCGAGCGGCTCCTGCACAGCCTGGAGCCGAATCCGGAGATCGGCGCGCCTCCCGAATGAGGCCGTCGTAGGCCATGACGGGACTCCGCAGACCGGGCGATGATTCGTGAAGGCGGGTCATCGGCGTCTCCAGGGTGCCTTGACGGTGAACCATCCAACCGCCGCCTCATGAGCCGGTTCGGACTGTGGTGTCTTTGTGGAATGCTCTGTCTGTCGTTTGCCAGCGTGAGTGCTGACCCGGGTCAGTTCACCGCCAGCCAGGACATTGGTCCGGTTCGACTCGCCGGCGCCACGGATTTCAACCCTTCCACGGGTGCCTACCGGGTGAGCGCCAGCGGTCACAATCTCTGGGGCGCGCAGGACGGTTTTCATTTCGCCTGGAAGAAGATGGCCGTCCGCAACCTTCGCCTGGCGGCGGATATCGAGTTCGTCGGGGCCGGGGTCGACCCCCATCGCAAGGCCGGGCTCATGATTCGCCAGTCCCTGGATGACGATGCGGCCTACGTGGACGTGATCATCCACGGTGACGGACTCACTTCCCTGCAATGGCGCGACACTGCGGGCGGCGAAACACGCCAGATTACCTGGAACCACACCCACGCCCGGCGCCTGGCCCTGGAGTTCGTCGATGGCGTTGCCTACTGGTCGCTGTCACGGGACGAGACGCCACCCGAACGTGCGGGGGGCAACGTGCGGATCGAGCTGGGCCCGGAGGTCTACGTGGGCCTGGCGCTCAGCGCGCACAACGACACGGTGACAGAAACGGCGATCTTCCGGAACGTGACGCTCGAGCCCATCGAGTTCTCGCCACCGCCGGACCCGGGCTACGGGGCGCGCGTGGACAGCACGCTGGAGGTCATCGACATCCGGGACGGCAACCGGCGGGTGGTCCACCACCTGGCGGGGACCAAGTTCGAGGCCCCCAACTGGTCACGGGACGGATTCCTGGTCTACAACCAGGAGGGCCTCATCTATCGGATCCCGGTCGAAGGCGGCAGGCCCGAGGTCATCGACACCGGGCCACTGGTGCGCAACAACAACGACCACGGGCTGTCCCCGGACGGGTCGCAACTCATCGTGTCCGACCAGTCCGAGCCTGACGACCTGTCGCGCATCTACCTCTTGCCGGTCACGGGTTCGTCGACACCCCGCCTGGTCGTGGGACATCCGACCGACCGCTCGTATTGGCACGCCTGGCACCCGGACGGCGACCTCATCGCTTACACGGCACGCCGACCGGCCGTTTCCGACGCCTACGACATCTGGGGTATCCGGCTTTCCGGTGGTGAAGAGTTCCGGCTGGTCGGCTCGCCGGCGCTGGACGACGGACCGGAGTTCACGCCGGATGGCGAGTCCCTCTACTTCAACTCCTCGCGCTCGGGCCACATGAAGATCTGGCGAACGCGCGCGGATGGCACGGAGCCGGAACAGGTGACCTTCGGCGAGGACAGCCGCGACTGGTTCCCCCACTTCTCGCCGGACGGCCGTTGGATGCCCTGGATCGCTTTCGGCATGGATGTCGCACTGGACGATCACCCCCCGAACCGGAAGGTCGAACTGCGCCTGGCCCCGGTCGATGGCAGTGAGCCACCCCGCACCCTGGCACGTCTGTTCGGGGGGCAGGGCACGCTGAACGTGCCGTCGTGGTCGCCGGACAGCACCCGCCTGGCCTTCGTCAGCTACCGTTTCGCCGAGGACCAGGGCGACTGAGCGGTTTCAGTCAGCGGCTTCCGGTGCGCTGAAGGCCTTGCTGTAATAGCCCGACGGGTCGAAACAACACACGCGCTTCTTGCCCGAGGTCAGCATGTCCATCGCGTCGCCGATGCGCTTTGCCCGCGTCTTCGCCTGTTTGGCCGAGGTGATCCAGTGAATCCAGTCGATGCGCGCGATGGTGGTGGTCGCTTCCCAGGTCGTCCGGGCCTCCGCTGATGTCGCCAGGGCCTCGGCCAGGTCGGCTGGGACGTCGGGTTCGGGCTCTGCGTCCACGGCTTCGATTTCGAATTGGGTGGGCTCGCCAACAACAGCGCCGGCGGACTCGAGCAGGCCCGCATCGAGCCGCAGCCAATGACTCTTTTTTCCGTCAGGTTCCAGCAGTGCCTGGAATTCACGGCCGTTGATCGTGCCCTTGACCGTGGTTCGGCCGCGCCGCGGGAGCGTTGCGCTCGCTTCCTGCGGAAGGACGACGAAGGCCCAGCGTTCGGTGTCCTGTGGTTTCCGAGGGCGGTGAACGGTGGCTGTGAAGCGTGACCGGGTGGGTTTCATGTTCAAAGGTTTACCGCAGACCGCTTTGGGGGTGAAGCAGGGTGAATCATTGGAAGCGGCGGCGCATCTGAAGTGCCGGTCTATTTGAGTCCCAGCGGGTTGTGGGGGTCGACGCCATTCATGAAAGGCTTGCGGCGGTCGAGGTCCGTGACGCGGTACACCAGGCCCAGCCAGTTGTTGAAAATGGCCTTGGCGGTGTCGCCCCAGGTGTTGTCGACGCTCGATTCCAGGCGGGCGAGTTCAGCCTCGAGCATCGTGGGATCGAGGTCTCCGGCGGCGACGCGCCGGGCGATGGCCGCGCTGCGTTCATCGAAGTAGCGCTCCGGCAGCGGCGGCGCGTCGGGGCGCTGGCCTTCGATGTGGCGAACCACCTCGCGCTTGAACTCTTTCAGCAGGCTGCAGGCGTCATATTCCGGGTGTCCCTGGAAGTAGATCACCCGCAGCTGGTCGGGACTCGCCGCGAGCAGCACGCCGCCCGACTCGCTCTCCGCCAGGACCGACAGTCCAGCCGCTTCGAGCTGCGCCCTGGAGATGTCGTTGAAACGAGAGTGCGGGGCGTCGAAGCGGGTGTTCACCTCGCGCAACAGGGGGTGGGATGGCGCCGTGACCCGGTGCGCGAACACGCCCCACTTCTTGTCTGGAAGCGGCTGGCGTTCGATGCCGTGGAGGTGTTTGAGCAGCGCATGCGTGGCCAGGCAGGAGCACATGATGGAGGTCACGTTCTCGCGCGCCCAGTCCACCACTTCCACCAGCGGGGCCCAGAAGGGCTCCTGGTCCAGGCTGGGGTTGGCGACATTGGCCCCGGTGATGATCAGGGCGTCCAGCCCGGCCTGCTTGAGGTCCTCGAAGCGCGCGTAGTGCCGGTCGATGTAGGCCTGTGCCTCCTCGCCGCGCGGCAGGCCCGGCAGGGAGAAGGGGTAGACGTAGAACTGGACGATGCGGTTGCAGGCGCCCACCAGTCGGATGAACTGGCGTTCGGTGGCGCGCAGGGCCGCGTCCGGCATCATGTTCAGGAAGCCGATGTGGAGCTCGCGGATGTCCTGGTGCACCGCCTGGTCCAGCGACACGAGGTCGTGGCCCTGGCCAAGCAGGTCCTCGAAGGCGGGCAGATCGGTATGGGCGACGATGGGCACCGGCGAAGGGTACCGCAACGGACGTGGAAACGGCGAGTCGTTCACGGGCGCGAACGCGGATCGTGCTACGGTTGAACCCACCCCAACGGGCACGACAGAACCCCTGGAAGGAGACCCGCACCATGCTCTTCAGCGTCGATGAGAAAATGCACGTGATCTACCGCGCCCTGTTCGAGGGTTCGCAGCGCCGCCACTTCGTGGGGACGGTGACCGCCGTGGACGGGGCGGCGTGCCGTCTGAGCGGTTACGCCTACCTGAGCGATCCGCAGACCCGGATGTTCGAGCGCAAGCCGGACCTTCGCGAGACCGTCGTGGACACGGCGCATCCGGGCTACATCACCAACATCATTCACCCGGACACGGACATCGAGTCGGTGCAGTACCGCTACGTGCGTGAGGTGGGCCTGGTCTGTACCGACGGCAAGGTCTTCGAGCTCAACATCAACGAGTACGGGGCGAAAAGCTAGGAAACCACCGGGGTTCAGTGCGCCAGCGCCTGTCGAATGCCCGTGGTGATCCCGCGGATGTGCATGCCGTAACCACTGCCCGCAGCGCGCTCGGCATTGCCGTGCAAGGCGATGACCAGCCCCTGCTCGGGGTCGACGAACAGGGTCTGGCCGAAGATTCCGCGCGCCGAGTACACGGCGTCCGGACCCAGCCACCACAGGTAGCCATAGCCCGGCTGCGCGCTGGATGGAGTCGTGGATCGCGCCATCCAGTCATCCGGCAGAACCGGGGTGCCGTCAGGCAACACCCCGTTCGCCATCGCGAACAGGCCGATGCGGGCATAGTCACGCAGGGTGGCATTGAGACAACAGCCGCCGAGCTCGGCGCCGGAGTCCTGGGTGACCACCCAGTGGGCATCGTGCTCCATGCCGAAGGGCCGCCAGATGTTCGATTCCAGGTACGCCGATGCGTTGTTGCCGATCGCCGCGCGCAGCACGGCGCCGACCAGGTTGGTTTCCCCGGTGTTGTAATTGAAGGCGCTGCCCGGGGGCGCGGCCCTCGGCAACTGGCCCATGTAGTCGTACAGGGTCACGCCGTTGGCGGCGCCGGCGCGCGAGACATCCGAATCGGCGTCCCGGTAGTCCTCGTTCCAGGCCACCCCGGAGGCCATCTGCAACACGTCGGCCAGGGTGACGCCCTCGTAGGCCGAGCCTTTCAGGCGCGGCAGGTAGTCGGTGACGGGATCATCGATCCCTCCAATGTAGCCATCGCGGATGGCGGCGCCCACCAGCAGGGACGTGATCGATTTCGTGACGGAAAAGGACATCCACGGCGTTTCGGCGCCGTGTCCCTCGGCGTAGTCCTCGAACAGCACCTGGCCGTCCTGGACCACGATCATGCCGATGCTGTCGGGCAGGTCGAGATAGTCCTGCAAGGAATATTCGACCCCCTCGACCGCATACGTGACCTGGGACAGGTCGCGTGGCGCCGCCGGCAGGGGGTAGGGCGTCTCGCTCGCCCGAACACGGCGGGTCGGATAGATGTGTTCGATGTTGGCGAAGGCGATGCGCCGATCCTCCGTCGACCAGAACAGGACGTTCCCCTCGTTCCCGGGCGCCCGCAGACGTTCCGCCAGGGCCTCGATCCGTGCCGCCTCCGGGTCCGCCTCCACTGCCGCCATTCCGGCGTCGTCGGGCCCCGAGGCGCAGGCCTGCAGGCACAGGGCGGCGGCCAGTGGAAGGGCGATTCGCGAAGTTCTTTCGATTCCTGTCATCCATCGTGCTCCGGTCCGGGTGGGTTCGCTGCGGAGAGGGCTGGTGGGAGGGTGTCGTCCGCGGGGAGGGTCATCGTCCTTTCATCCAGAGCATGCCATACAGGAGCAGGGATCCGATGACGTATACCGCGTTCACGAGCCGCCGCCGTTCCGGCTTGTCCCTCGCACCGCTGAAATCCAGGAAGGCCTGGTGCAGCAGGAAGGTGTAGAGCACGTAGTACAGGAACGGGACGAAGTGCACCGAGGGTGGATAGTCCGCCGCCCGCTTGCCGAAGGCGCCCAGGATCAGGTCGATCTGCGCGTAGATGCCGAACAGGCCCAGCGTGGCGTTGATGAACATCCACTTCACTTCGTCCACGCCGAAGATCGTGAAGTAGAACACGATGTAGACCAGGCAGGCGATGCCGCCGTGCATGTAGACGAAGTCCAGGCCGGGGCCATTGTCGGAATAGGCCATGTAGAAGCCCGACAGGCCGAAGGCCAGCATGTGCACGCCGAAAAAGGCATAGATCCATCGGCTGAATTTGCCCTGGTTCAGCCGCAGGCCCCCCTGACCGTCCGAAAGCTCCAGCTCCGGTTCATCCGCATCCATGGAACGCTCCCAACCCCTTGTCGGCATCCCCCTTTCCGTCATTCTAGCGGCTGGGAAGGGAACTGGCGTCCCCGCGCATCCCGGGATCGAACCCGCGCCCGGTGCGGCAAGGGTGGTGTCAGCAATCCGCCCCGTCGATGCCGAGCAGCTTCACCAGCTCCGCCGATTTGCGCTCGCCGGCGTCGCCCTCGAGGGAAGAGTCGATGCGCCGGCAGGAGCGGATGGTCCAGCGCAGCTGCCCCCAGCGCTCCAGGTGGGTCTCCGGGTCCGCCGGGGTGTCGAAGCTGCCTTCGGTGGCCTGGTACAGCTCGATCTCGAATTCGCTGCCGGCCGCAAGGGATGCCTGGAAGGGCTCGCTGATCAGCCAAAGGCGCTGGCCCCGGGTGTCGGAACCGTAGAAATACACCACGGAAGCCGTGTCGCCGGCAACGAGATTGAAGCCGTCGCCCGGCAGGGTGGGGTCGAACCACAGGCCGCTGAGGCTCAACGCGTTTTCCGGCGCCGTGACGGTGAAACGCTGCAGGAAGGCCCAGGCCTCTTCGGCGCCCTCGATGTCGCGGTTCTGTGGGCCGACCACGGCTTCGGCCACCGCCGATATCCGCCGGGCGATGCTCGGCATCGAGTGCCCGCCGCCTTCCACCACGTAGTAACGCAGCTCGCGGCCGTTGACGGCATACACCTCGGCATTCACCACGGAACCGTCTTCCGAGTCGCGGTCGGGGAACTGGGTGAGTTCGGGATCGGTGCCGGCCAGCCGGTTGCGTTCCAGCCAGAGATCACGGGTGTCGTCGGCCGACCGCATCAAGCCGCGGCGGTTCAGGACCTGCCCGCCCCCGAACGGCATGATCTCGTCCTCCGAGCCGACGACGATCATCATGGGCAGCGCCTGCTCCGAGGGCGCGCATTCGGAGTTCTCCGGCTGGTTGGCGATGAAGGTCGCCACCGCGGCGAACCGTCGCGGCGCCTCGTCGGCCAGACGGAAGCTCATCATGCCGCCATTGGAGTTGCCGGTGGCGTAGACGCGCGTGGTGTCGATCTCGAGGTGTTCCGCCGACCAGTCGACGAGATCCGTGATGAAGCCCACGTCGTCGGCCGTGGATTCCGCCGGGCCAGGGTCGCTCCGGCAATCGTTCCAGTTCTGCTCGTCCCCGAAAGCGTCGCCCGTCACACCGTTCATGCCGTTCGGCACCAGCAGGATGAATCCTTCCGCCTCGGCCACGGTGGGCCAGTGCGCCGCGCCGTTGTCCGCCGGTGGCATGGCGTCGCGCATGCTGCTGGTGCCGCCGTGCAGGAAGATGACCATGGGTGGGCGAGCGGCCGACAGGGTTGCCGGGACGTAGTAGCGAAAATAGCGGGTCGTGCCACCGGAGCGGATGGACTGGTCGTCGTGCCAGCCGGGCAGAACCTGGGCCGGGGCTTCGCCCGCCAGGGCGGCAGCCAGCAGGGCGCCGGCGAGGATCGCGCAGGAACGGATCATGGGACTGCGACGTGCCTTGGGGCGATTACGGGGACCGTTGGAACCAGCATACGCGGGTTGATTGTCAATTCCGGTCAGCGAGGTGCAAAACCCGGGTCCGAAACGGAGTCGGTCCGGCCCGCCGGGGCGTCAAGCCACCTTCAGCCGGCCTGCCGGCGCATTCGGCGCATTCCCATGCCGGCCAGCAGGAGCACCAGCGTCACCATGGCCAGGGCGCCCAGGCTCGGGATGGGAACGTATCCGCGAATGTTGGCCTGGATGTCCACGCAGTCCTGCCCGTTGGCACGGTCGTCGTCGGCGGAGCCGGTGTTGAACTCGTCCCAGCAGGCGTCGGCGATGTTGGTGGTGGCCCCGGGCTGGTCGATGCGCGTGCGGAAGGTGATGACGATCTCGTTGTCCAGGTCGGCTTCGCCGGCACTGTCCGGCGCGCCGAAGTCAGGCGCGATGACCGCCTCGGCCTCGATGCGGTTCATGGCCGAATTGAACGTGATGGACGTGCACTGGCTGGTACCCGTCGGTGTGCAGACGGCGGTGCCCGGCTCGTAGGTCTGGTGCAGCGGGATCGGGTCCTGGATGGAAACCAGCAGGTCGGTGGTGTTGAGGTTGTTGAACCACACCATGCGCCACTCGATGTAGCGTCCGTCCACCTGGGTCGCCGTCTTGTGGCCGGCCGGCCGGAACATGATGACCAGCGTGGCGACCGTATCGGTGTTGTTCGCCGGGGTCGGATCGGGCCCGTTGGCGCCATCGTCGGCAATGACGACGGTGTTGACCACCTCGGACTGGCCCGGGGGGATCGGGTCGTCGACCCGGATGCCGAACCGCGCCGTTCCAGCGGCGCCCGCGGGCACGTCACCGAGCGCCAGGGTGCAGACGGTGCCTGCCGGGTCGCCGTCCGCGCAACTCCAGACATTCGGCAGGCTGCCGATGGCCGCGTAGGTGGCGCCGACGGGTACCGTCTCGGTGATGGCCACACCGGTCGCGTCCTGGTTGCCGACCTGCTGCCAGGTCAGCGTGTAGGGAATCACCAGGCCGGGCCGCCCGATGATGTCGTTGTCATCCTTGTCGATCACCAGGTCCGGTTGCGCGATCACCGGGGTGATATCGAAGGCGACGGCGAAGATGGGAATGCCCTGGCTGTTGCTGCCGTCGTCCCGGATCGAGACCCCGTTCTGGATCTGCTCCACGCCGGCCGGCAGGGGCGCGACCACGGTGACGGCGAAGCCGGCCGTGCCCTGGTCTCCCGCATCCAGGTCGCCGATCTGCAGGGTGCAGGACGTTCCGGCCGGGCTGCCGTCGGCGCAACTCCAGACGGACGGCGCGCTGGCGGCCGCGTTGAAGGTGCTGTTCGCGGGCACCAGTTCGGCCAGGCTCACGCCGGTGGCGTCCTGGGTACCGGTGTTCCCGTAATCGATCTGGTACACCACGACACCGCCCGGCACGGAGGAAATGCCGCCATCGTCCTTCGTGATGTCCAGCAACGGCACGGCCGCAACCGGGGTGTCGTCGTCGTCGTCGTCGGTGGAGCCGGTGGAGTCCTCGATGAAGGCCTGGTTGAAGACCTCGTCGACGCCGGGCGGCAGGGGGTTGTCCACGGTCACGGAGAAGTTGACCGTCCCGCCCTGGCCGGCGCCGAGGTCGCCGATCAGCAGGGTACAGACCGTGCTGGGCGGGTCGCCGTCGGCGCAGGACCAACCCGGCGTCGAGGCGCCCGCGTTGAAGGTCGTGTTGTCCGGCACGGCGTCGGTGATGACCACGTCCACGGCGTCCTGGTTGCCGATGTTGCCGTAGTCCAGCGCATAGACAATGGTGCCGCCCGCGGCCACCACATCCGACACGTCGTCCTTGACGATCGACATCTCGGGCGCGGCCTCGATGGGCACGATGGTCGGGTCGTCGGGGTCCGCCGTATCCGGATCGTCGGAATCGAAGTCCGGCAACTCGATGCTGGCGGTCAGCGCCTGGTTGACGAACTCCATGGCCACCAGGGCGGGATAGGGCAGCGGCACCGCGACCTGGTAGGTGAAACTGGCCGTCGAATTGCCGGGAACAGCGGGGAACAGCACCTCGACGCTGGTGTCGCCGGCGAGGTTGCCGGTCACCACCGTGCCGGTTCCCGCGGTAATGGTCACGGAACCGGCCTGGAACTCACCCAGGGGGTCGGGCTGGTCGGTGACGGTGACCTGGGTGGCTTCGCCGTTGCCGGTGTTGGTGACTTCGACGGTGTAGGTGACGAGGTCGCCGGGGACCGCCGGGTTGTTGGGCCCGCTCCAGGCCTTGGTGGTATCGAGAATGGGCAGCGGCAGGCTGTCCATGGCCTGCGCCGTCGTTTCCCGCGCCGCCGGGTCCTGCGCGCGCAGGGACAGGGCCGAGGCTTCGGCGGTGTTGTCCACTTCCGGCACCGCGGGCGGAACCACCAGTTCCAGGCTGAACACGACGGTGCGGCTGCCGCCAGGCAGGATGACCTGGTTGGCGGACGGCAGGTCGGGGTCGTTTTCGGGACCGAAGGATACGGTCGTCACGCCAGCGGACGAGCTCGCTTCCACCGCCCAGCCCGTCGGCACCGTTTCAGGCTGCATGCTGCCGGCCACGAAGATGGTCTCGTCGAAGTCGTCGGTGACCAGGGTGGAGAAGGCCGGCCCCGTACCGTTGTTGGTGACCGTCAGGGTGATGGGCACGCGGCTGTCCAGGACGTCGCCAAAGGCCTTGGTGAGCGCCAGCACGGGCTCGACCACGTCGACGGTGGCCTCCGCCGTGCGGGAGATGATGCCGTTGGCCGGACCGAATTCGAACAGGGCGGCGTTGGTGAGCTGGTCGCCGCCGGAATTGGCCGGAATATCGAGGACCCGGGCCGTGATGCGCACGACGATGGCGTCATCCAGGTTGACGACGTTGTCGGCGTTGTTGGTGACCTCGCCGAAATCGAAGGTCACCGTGTCTCCGGCGATGTTCGGCGCGCCGGGCAGGGAGGTGCTGATGTTGGCGCCCAGCGCGTAGACACTCGCGCCCTCGATGGCCAGGCCGGCAGGCAGGGTATCGGACAGCGTGACGTTGGACGTCGTGCCTTCCGTGAAGCCGGCCACCAGTTCGTAGGTCACCACCTCGCCGATGGTGAGGTCGATCAGCAGCGGGTCGCCCTGCTCCTCGTTGGTGGCCAGGACGCTGGTGTTCACCAGTCGCTTGAACACTTCACCGTCCACGGTCGACAGCAGCGTGATGAAGTCGGTGTCACTGCCGCTGCGGCTTTCAGCGGACCCGGGTGCGGACTCCCAGTCCAGCGTGGACTGGTTGATCGAAACACCCGGAACCGGAAGATTGGGCGCGGTGCGCACCTGGTACTCGATGGTACAGCTGCCCTGGTCCAGCGGGAGCTCGTCGAAGCTGAAGCTGACCACGGCCGGCGGCGCCTGCGCGAGGGAGGAGTCCACCGTCCAGCCCGGGCAGTCCGAGCTCACGGTGCTGTCGTCTTCCCACAACACGAATTCAGCCAGCGCATCGGTGAGCTCCACCGAGAAGGCCGGTGCGGACGAGTCGGGCAGGTGGCTGATCACCAGGCTGACATTCACCAGTTCATCGGCGCCGCGCACGTCCAGTTCCTGGTTGCCGTCGATCCACTGGTTCAACGCCAGGCGCGGCTCGACCAGCGTGATCGGCGCCTGGTCCCCCATCTGGAGGTTGGCCGAGTCCAGGGCGGCCGTGTTGAACAGGAAGTCCACGCCCGCCGGGATGCCCTGGTTGATGGGCAGGTTCTTGACGATGCCCACCACCTGGAAGACCACCTGGTCCGCGGGGCCCACGCTGTCGGGGCTGGCGTTCGGCGCGTTGACCACGTCGCCGAGGATCCACATGGCGGTATCGTCGAAGCCCTGGTCGCCGTAGCTGCAGTCCGGCTGGCAGTCGGTGCCCGGATCACCCGTCGAGGGTGCGTTGGTGATCGTCAGGTCGGCGCCGATGGCGACGATCGACGAGGACAGCAGTTCCACGGCGCCGTTGAGCGGCGGCAGCACGTCGGCCACCGACACCGCTTCGGTGGTGCCGTCCGGGAAGGTGGCTGTGATCTCGAAGGTGACGGTTTCGCCGATGGTGACCTGCTCGTTCTCGGTCTGCGGAATGTCGCTGCCGGTCAGCACCTTCTCGAGGCCCGGGTCGCCCACGGTCACCGGCCACTCGGAGTCGTCGGAGTAGCTGCGTTCGTCCTCGTTGGTGGGCGTGAAGGCGTCCAGCGAGGTCCAGCTGACCATGGCCGGGTTGATGATCTCCGTCCCCGAGACCGCGGCGACGCTCACGGTCGCCTGGAACTCGATCTCGCAGTTGGCGCCCAGAGGCAAGGCCGTCCAGAACGCGTTGATGGCATTGCCGGCCTCGCTGGGCCCGGTGGTGGGCGCGGCCGTGCAGTTCGCGCCCACGACCGCCGATCCGGGAACCAGTTGCAGCTCCGCAGGCAGGGTGTCGCTCAGCGCGACATCGTAGGCGACGGCGCCGGAGCCACCCTGGTGCGCGACCCGGAGGGTGTAGGTGATGACGTCGCCGGCCTCCACCGAGCCCGTGTCCGCGGTCTTGGTCAGCGAGAGCAGCGGCTCGACGATGCGGATCGCCGCCGTGTCGGTGCCGGACAGTCCCTGGTTGAACAGCACCGTGCCGATGTTGTCGTCCTGGGCGCCGTTCTGGTTGACCGGCAGGTTCTTCACCCGCGCTACGACCTCGATTTCGATGCGGTCGCCCTCGTCCACCTGGCTGTCGGGGTCGTTGAAGATCACGACCGGGAAGTCCGCGGCCATGAAGTCGTCGAGCCCGTCGCCCAGGGACTGGTCCGCCAGGGCTGGCACCGGCACCCCGCCGGGAACCGTCAGTCGATTGCCGTAGGGCTGGCGCACCGTGGCGGACAGGACTTCCAGCAACGCCCCACCCGTGGGCAGCGTATCCTCGATGGTCAGGTTGGTGGTGTTGCCTTCCGGCAGTGTCGCGCTCAGGAGGAAGGTCACCTCCTCGCCGATGGTCAGTTCTTCGACGCCGCCTTCGGCCACGGTGTCAGCCTGGGAAGAGGCGATGATGGTCTTGGCGATGCCGACGTCGAAAATCTTGAGGTCCGCGCAGCTCTCGTCCTCGTAGGTGTTGGCGGCGCCGCCGGGGTCGGTGGTGTCGCCCGTGCGCTCGACACCCAGGGGGTTGGTCGGCGGGTTGGGCAGGACCGGGTCGCTGTCATCCATGCTGGACCAGCGGCCCACGGCGCAGTTGGTCAGGACCGTGCC
Source organism: Gammaproteobacteria bacterium (assembly GCA_030426265.1). Classification (GTDB taxonomy): domain Bacteria; phylum Pseudomonadota; class Gammaproteobacteria; order Xanthomonadales; family SZUA-36; genus Marinihelvus. Next base: position 117,783 of record JAUHYP010000004.1, read on the forward strand.
TGCAGGAATTGCCGGCTGTCCCGTCGTGTCGAAGACCAGTGTGCAATCCGAGCCCACCGGGAAGTTGTTCCAGACCGCGTTGAGCTGTGGGATCGTGAGGTTGTAACCGGACGGTGGCAGGTTGCAGTTCTCGAACGTCAACGTCGTGCCGTCAGGGGTCACACCCAGCGGAAAGGCATCCACCAGCGCGAACTCGAAGGCCTCGGCATTGGAACTGCCGGCGTGCCGGACCCGGATCTTCACGGTGGCGGGGTTGCCACTGTCGGCCGAGGTCGGGTCGAACTGCTTGGTGATGTCGATGGTCGGCTCGATCACCGTGACGTTGGGCGCGTTGTCCTGGACCTGTCCACGGCCGCCGGCCGTGGCCCAGGTCCACAGGGCGCGGTTGTGCAGATTGGTGCCGCGGACGTTCCCAGGGGCGTTCAGCACCCGGGCCGTGTAGTTCAGGGTGATGGTTTCCTGCACGCCGTTGTCGGTGTTGGCATTGACCACGTCGCCGAAGCCGAAGTCGGTGTCGGTGGGGCCGATCAGCAGCCGGCGGTCGAGGTTCGTGTCGCCGCCGCCCTGTGGGCCGATCCCCGCGTTGGCGATCACGCCGGGGTCGAAGCTGCCTACTGAGGTGGACAGGCCTGGCGAAGCGACGATGGAGTCCAGCGCCACGAAGGCCAGGCCAGGGTTGAGCACGTCGTCAAGCTGTACTTGCGGCGAGCTGCCTTCCGGAACGGTGATGACCACCTGGTAGGACACCATTTCACCGATGTGTGCGCTTCTCAGGTCCCCGGCATAGCCCGGGGTGATCGCGGTGATGGTCTTGTCGACCGTCGGTGACGCCAGTGTCAGCTCGGCGGAATCAGAGCGTACCGGGAAGTTCGTGTTGCTCCCGGACGTCGAGGTGAACTGCACGGTGGCCGTGTTGGTGAGCGTCTCGCCGGCGACCACGCCGGCATCCACGGTGCAGCGCTGGCGGATGAGCAGCGTGTCGGCGGCGAACGGCGCGCCGCCGCCGGGCGGCACCTGGTCGTTGCCGGGCAGGGGACCAATGACCTTGATGCCTGCCTGCAGGTTGGTGCCGATGAACCCCACCTGGCTTCCCGTGGCGTCGGTCACGTCGGCGGGCGCCAGGGATTGGCAATTGAGGCCGGGCACCGGCGGGTCCTGGATGAAGAGATTGAAGGCGCCCTGGCTGCCACGGTTCTCGACGGTCAGCAGGTAGGTGACCAGGTCGCCGGCGTCCGCGCCGCTGGCATCGGAGTCCGCCAGGGCCTGGGCCGGATCCGCCGGCGCGGGCGGGTTCACCGAGGCGCGCGGGTTGCCGACGGACAGGATGCCCTTGGTGATGAACACGTCCGGAGCGCCGACGTTGAAGCCGCGGGCGATCAGCTGCGTGTTCACGTCGCCCTCGCTGTTGAGCGAGCTGGCCTGCATCAGGTTGGTCAGGAACAGGCCATCGGCAAAGGGCACGTCGGTGATGGTGACGGTGATGTCGGCCGCCACGCGCTCGAAGCCCAGGCCGGCCGGGTCGGGCCAGGTCAGAGTGAACGCGTTGCCCGGGATGTCGGCGCTGTACACCGGCGCCACATCGGTGATGCCCGGCAGGTTGGGCACGGTGATGTCCGTGTTGGGGTCGATGTCGGCGACATAGACCACCGGCAGCGGCATGAAGTCAGTGATGGCGATGGCCAGTGTGTCGTCCGAAGGAATTTCCAGTTCCAGTCGGAACGTGACCGTATCGCCCGGCGCCAGCGGGTCGGGCAACGGCACCGGCGCGACCAGTGTCTTGCTCGGCACTGTCGGCTCGACCGTGACGAACGAGGACGAGCCGTCGTTCCCCGTGCCGCCTTCGCTGTGGCTGAAGTCCGTGTCCACAGTGTTGCCGAGCGGGTCGGACGCGACGACGGTGCCGCCATCGGCGTAGTTCTCCAGGACCAGCGCGTCATAGGAGAGGTTGGCGTTGGAAGCCAGCGGGAAACTGCCGCCCGTGGCCGTCCCGATGTCGAACACCAGCGTGGTCTCGCCCAGTCCTGGCCCGGCGGTGACGGTCGGAGGGGCCAGGGGCGTCGGTGCGGTGTTCACGACCAGGCTTTCGTTGCCGACATACTCCAGGCCATCGCCGAGCACGTCCTCGACCACCAGGTCGGTGAGTTCCTCGTTTCCGTCGGTGTAGTCGGTGACCTGGAAGTGAATACCGAAGCTCACCGTGTCGCCAGGTACGATCACGAGCGGGGAAGCGACCTTCTGAACGGCGACGTGCTTCGCCAGGACTTCGGCGGTGTCGCTGTTGTCGTAAGGCGCGCCCTGGAAGTTGTAGCTCACATCGACCTGGTTGACGATGAGCTGGGTGTCGTTGCCGTTGGTCTCGTCGAGGATGTCGGTGATGTAGACCGGCAAGCTGACCGTGAGGTCGGTGGTGCTGGCGGTGCCGATCACCACCGGGCAGGTCACCTCGAACAGGCCGCCGCTGGTCGGCGCCAGGTTCGGTTCGTTGGTGACGCCGCAGGCGGCGCCGGCGATGGAGGGCGGCGCGCCGGTCCACTGGATTTCGGGAGGCAGGTCGTCGGCGAGCACGAGGTCGGTCAACGGCGCGCCGGCGGAGATGTTCACCACGTAGGTGTAGGTGAAGGCGTTGCTGGGACCCGGCGGCCGCTCGCCCTCCGGCACGTCGGCGGTTTTTTCCACGCGCGCCAGCTGGGGGGTCAGGTTGGCGGTCTGCCCACCGGGGCCGGTGATGGGGCCGTTGTCCCCGGTCGGGGTGTCGCCGAACTCGAAGCCGGGTAGGAAATTGAACGTCAGCGGAACGCCGATCTCGGCGCCGATGTTCGCGATGCCGCACAGGTCCAGCACCAGGGGCGGTTGTCCCTGGACCACCGAGCCGACGGGGTAGCGAATGATGTTGGCCGTGCCGCCGGGCTCCCCTGGCAGCACCGTGCCCGAAATGGGGTCCGCGATCATGCCCGAGGCATCGACCGTGCCGACCGATTCGATCGGCGGGGCCAGCCCGAGGAACGTATTCGCGGTGACGGAAATGTACGGCGGAATGACGACGAAGACGTACGGCCCGAAGCCCTCGACGGGATCGGCGTTGGTGAACGATGCGGTGGTGCAGACCTGCTCGCCGATCAGGGGGTCGGTGGCCAGGCCGCCGGGGACGACCACGGGGGTCTGCGCCAGCGCCGGGGAAGGGCCCATGAGACACAGCACGACCGTCGCGAGAGCGGCCATGACGCGAGCGCCCAGTGTCACGGCCCTGATTGCGCCGATCCCTGGCACGTCCTGTGATGTCCTCCACGATGGGTACAAGTGCCGCCCCCCGGTGCCGCAGCGCCCACTGTACCTAGTGACCGTGACCGTTACAATCCTCCGGTCTTCAGGTTCCCGGCCGGATCCAGAGGTTCGGATGCTGCTGTACGAGTCGGGTGATGTCGGCGTCATAACGTGCCTGCAAGGTTGTGCGCTCCGGGGCGGACCAGGGGTCGAAGGCCGGGCTCGTGGATGAATCGTTCGGATTTTTCTCGGCCGGGGCTGTGGCCGCTTCGGAGGCGTCCTGGCCCAGGGCCTCGACTTCCGCCTGGCTCAGGCAGGTCCGCAGGGGCTGACCGGGGCGACGCGCCATGAGGCCTGAAACGTCCTGCAGCGTCGTCATGCGCCGAAGGAGGGATTCCTCGATCTCGGCGAGATCCTCGTAGCGCCAGGTGTGAATGGATCGCGCCGGCGCGACGCGAAGCAATCTGCCCACGACATCCACCCAGCTGAAACGGGCGAACCGTTCCGCCTCGTAGAATTCCTCGAAGGGGCGGTACCCGCTGTAGCGAAGCATTTCGCTGTAACAGGAACGGAAGAAGGCGTCATAGGAACGAACCGCCAGGAACAGTTCGATGCGGGCGGTCGGAAACGTGGTCCTCAGGCCGACCAGCGACCTGGGAAGGCGCGGGTAGAGGGTCCGGGTCCACGCCAGCTCCTTCGGGCCGCCGAGCAGGTTCTCCTCGCTGAGGATCCACAGGCCGCTTTCCGGCGCGAAGGACCTGAGCCGCTCCAGTTGGTCGTTCGTCGGCTGGGCGTCCCGCCAGAAGGTCTTGCGGAAGGCGTTGGTCCAGCCGGCCGCACGCAGTTGTCGTGGGATGGAAACGGTGATGTCTCGCTCCAACAGCAGTTCGCGGCTGTTGTGCAGCACCCGCTGCAGGTAGGTGGACGCCGTCTTGTGGGCGCCCAGGTGCACGTGAATGGTCAGATCGCTGGCCGGCCCGCGGGCGCGCCACGCGCGTCGTGCCTGGAGGGTGCCAAGCCAGTTTCGGATGCGGTTCATGGTGACGGTGTACGTCCTTTCATCACGGCGTGAATGTCTTCCAGCCGCAGTCCGCGGGTGTCGACGCCGCTGCGGCCGAGCAGGACCACGGACACCACCAGCGGCAGCGCGATCACGACGGCGGACAGCGACAGCCGGTCGAACAGGCCGACGATTCCCAGCAGGGCGCCGAGAATGCCGCCGAGTTTCGAGCTCGCTGCCGCCAGCCCGGCGCCGGTGCCGCGCAGGTGCACGGGGTAGATCTCGGCCGCATAGGGAATCAGCATCGCGATCACGCCGCTCGAACTGACCAGGAGCAGGACGATCGCGGCCGAGTACGCCACCACCGAGCGTGCCCCCAGGAGGTCCAGTGCCACGAAGAGGCCCAGCGAAAGCGCCGTCAGCGCGATGAACAGCATCAGGGTGCGCACACTGCTCCAGTGGTGGTACAGCCAGATCACCGCGACGATACCCGGCAGGGCGAAGAGGGCCGATCGTGCGAGCAACGCATCCGCCTGGCCGCCGAGTTCCAGGGCGCGCAGGTTGGTGGGCAGCCAGAGCATGAAGCCGAAGGTCACCAGCCCCCAGGCGACGCCGGCCACGAGCAGCCCCAGCGTGATGCCGGTATACGGCGCCCGCAGCAGGTCGCCCAGGCCGCCTTCGGGCGTGGTGGCTTCGTCCTGGGCCTCGGCCGGGTCGGTGGCCGGTCCCATGCCCCCGAAGCGGGCGAGCACGTAACGGGCTTCGCGTTTCAGGCCCTTGCTGGCCAGGTAGCGTGGCGATTCCGGGATGTAGCGGTTCAGGAAAATGACCAGCAGGCCGGTCGGCAGGCCGAGCATCCACAGGATGCGCCAGCTGAACACCGGCTCGAGCAAAGCGGCCGAACCGGAGGCCAGAAGGTAGCCGGCGGCGGTGCCCAGCCCACCCAGGGTGACCAGCAGCCATCCCCGGTGCGTGGCGGGGATGGATTCCGCCATCAGCGTGAAGGTGATGGGCAGCAGGCCGCCGGCGGAAAGGCCCATCAGGAAACACATCACCAGGTTCCAGTTGAAGGATGGCATCGCGCCACAGATGGCCGTGCCGATGAACATCAGGGCGGACAGCAGGATGGCGGCCCGACGTCCCAGCAGGTCGGCCAGCACGCCCCAGGCGATCGAGCCGATGGTGGTTCCCGTCAACGCCACCAGGGCGAGGACGCCGGCCACCTGCGAAGTGATCTCGTACTCGCGGGTCATGCCGGGCATCACGAAGCCCAGGGTCGCGGGTTTCATGACGTCGATGGCGACGGCCACCAGCAGCACGATGACCAGCTTCCAGTGTTCGCGGTTCAGGGGGATCGAATCGGCCACGTGGAAGTGCAGGGTCTGGTGGTCGACGGTCCGCAGGCTGTCCAGGCGCGGCATCAGTCCATGCACCGCGGCCAGGAACCCCAGGGGGATCAGCGCCATGCCCACCAGCATGGTGGTGTCCATCGGCATTCCCGCCATGTGGTAGCCCATGTGCGAGGCGTGCACGAACATCGGCACGTGGGAGAGCACACCCAGCGTGATGCCCAGGCAGCCCAGCCAGAAACTCAGCGGATGGTGGAAAGCGATACCGGTGGATGACATCGGATGTGGGGCGGGCCTCGAAACAGCTGCGCAGTCTAACCCAGCACCGTGCGGGGTGGCAGGTGTGGCGCCGGCGCCATGCCGCCCCATGAAAAAAGAGGGCCGGAGCGATACCCCGGCCCTCGTGGTTTGCGGGATCGCCGACCGGCCGAATGGCCGGTCGGCATCAGCCCGGGATTACGGCTCGTAATCCAGCGAAACGCCTTCGAGGTCGTTCACCGGCGTGTCACCGGAGAAGTCGAACAGCTCGTAGGTGGTCCCGGCTGCCGGCAGGGCGCCCGCTGCACCCAGGTCGGTCTCGCCGGGGTCGGCGGCGCCGCCACCCTCGGTCGTGCCGGCAAGGCCTTCCGGACCGGTCATTGCGCCATAGTCGACGGTAAAGGAACCGTCGGCGCGCAGCGTCACCATGAAGGTGTTGCTGCCACCCCAGAAGTACTCCGGTATCGAATCGAACACGACGGTGGCGCTGTCGTTTCCGTACTCGACGAACACCTCGCCACCCAGTTGCGGCGAGAAGTCCACGAACAGCGGCGCGATCCGCGGCGGCCCGCCGAGGAACGCCGGAACGGAATACGCATACTCCGTATCGCCCGAACCGAACGAGATGCTGCCGTTGGAGTTGACGAACACGCTGTCGTAGCTGGCCCCGTTGAAGGGGAAGCTGAACTCCAGCGGAACCTCGACGGTGTCATCGTCGCCCAGGGACACGAAAACGCCGTCGAAGACGCTCGTGTCCAGCACGTAGCGTCCCCCGGAGGTGCCTTCACCCGTGAAGTCGTCGTCACCGAAGGTGGTGACCGCGACGTAGTACCAGCCTTTCGGCGCGTCTTCGACGACCACCCTGGAGAGCAGTCCGGCACCGCCGTCGTCGTCATCGATGACATCACCGGAAGGCGTGATCACCCGAATCAGCGAATCGAGCTGCCCCCCCGTGATCTCGACGATCAGGGCGCCGCTCTTGCTGCGCTTCTTGAACCTGAACCAGTCGATGTCGTCACCCACCGGTTCGATCTCGGTGTAGCGCAGTACGCTTTCGCTGTCGAAGGGCAGCGGAATCTTCTTCGCCTTGCGCTGGGTGTCGTTGCGACCGGCCCACCAGTCCTCGAAGCGGTGCGTGGGCGAGTAGGTGAGGAAGTCGTTCCCCAGGTCCACCGGATCCAGCTCTTCGAAGGTGGCTGTTTGCAGGATCATGTTGATCCAGCCCTTGCGGCCGCGCGCTTCACGGGACAGGTCCACCCCTTCTTCGAACCCGGAGGTGATGGCCCCGCCACAGGACATGCCGGCGATGCCGGTTTCGGCGCTCAGGTCGCCGTAGTCGACCTGGACGATTCCGCCAAAGCGCTTGAGGGTGACCTCGAAGCTGTTGGCGCCCACGTCCGGGAAGGCCGGGACGTCCTCGAAGATCATCGAGAAGTGATGTCGAGACGAGTCGAAGGTGACCAGGCCCTGTTGCACCCCGGTGAACAGGTTGAACGGGCTCAGGTCGGTCCACAACGGTGCGATGCGTGGCGGTCCGGCCAGGAATTCTCCGGCGGTTGGCGAAAAGTCGCCGTCCGGCGCGCCAAAGGTCAGGTGGCCGTTGGCGTTGATGTACACGCTGTCGTATCGCTGGCCACAGATCTCCCAGTTGAACTCCAGTTGCAGCAACACGAAGCCATCGTCGCCCACCAGCAGGGGATCGCCCGGGGCCGGCGCGTTGAACACGATGTCCACGCCAGAGGTGCCCGCGAGCACCGGGGTGGACTCGTCCACGGGGTCCGAACTGTCGACGTTGTTGGATTCGCCCGCGCCGTTGTAGTACTCCTCCGGTCCGGGGAAGGGCGAGGCGAGGGGCGTCGAGAATCCGCCGTCGATGATCTCGTCGATGTAGACCACGTATTCCACGCCGGGCGTCAGGCCGGAGATTTCCCACTGGCCCGCGTCGTTGACGTCACCGGAGATCGCCGATGCGGCATCGAGGTACCAGCTGGCCAGGGACTCCGGGTTACGCGCAATCACGTTGACGCCGGTGACGGGCGTCACGCCGTCCGGCAGGTACACGGTGCCGCTGATCACGGCGGTGTCCGTGGCGAACTCCGGTGCCGGGTAGAGTTCGGAGAGGGCCTGGATGTCGTCGAGATGTAGGCTCCCCGTGCCGATGCCGGGACCGAAGTAGAACGGATACATCGTTTCCACGACCTCGCTGCCGAACGGGTCCACGACCGGCTGCGGGTCGTCCGGGGTGGGGCCGGTGGTGTCGCCGATGTAGATCTGGCCGTTGACCACCGTGTGGCCCAGGCCCGAGTAGTGGCCGAACTCGTGCACCATGACGTCGAACGCCGCCACGAGGTCGTCGAAGGAAGGGCCGTTCAGGAACGACAGGCCTTCGAGGACGGTGCACTCGACGGTGTTCACCCACTCGTAGCCGGCAAAGCCGAGCACGCCGGAACCGGGGCCGTAGAGCAGGTCGAAGATCTCCCCGGTGTCGTCGAAGACGATGGCCGAATAGCCGTCCGGTGCAGCCGGATCGATGTAGGGAATGAAGTTGTCGACGTCGACGTCTTCCGGCAGCGGGCCGGCGTTGACGTAGCTGGCGGTGGAAGAGCCCACCGCGCCCCAGACCGCGAACGAGTCGGAGACCGCGGCCACGGCATCGGCGTTGGACACGGGGCCCAGGTCACCGAGGTCGGGGTTGAAGGGAATGTCGGCGCCGCCATCGGGCCAGACGTAGGGCTGGCCGCTGGCGGCACATTCGGAAATGGGCCCGCCGGCAAGCGCGGAACCGGTGAAGCCGAGGGCCAGGGGAACGAGGCCGGCGGCGAGGAGCGTGGTCCTGATCGTTGTGCGTTTCATTGTCATCCCCCTCACTGTCGCGTCGCGGTCACTGCCGCTTTCAGGTCCGCATAGCTCACCGGGCCGTTGAACAGGCCGGCGTTCTCGAGTGCGTTGGCGGCCATTTCCTCACCGTTCGGACCGGTGTAGATGCGGAACAGCCCCTGGTCCAGGCCCACCGTGGTGGACAGGCCGATCCGGCTGGGCTGCGTGGTGAACAGGACATATTCCTTGCCCACCTCCAGGTGGGGGTTGATGTCCGCGATGGCGGCGCGTTGATAGTCGCCGCTGGTGACTTCGGCCTTCGGTGAGGCGAGCATGGTCAGCGACACTTCGAGGCCGCCCTTGCCGCTCTCGAACCGGCCGCTGATGGATTCATCCACCCGCACGACATAGGTGATCGTGGGGAGTTCACCGCCGCCGGCGTCGACGCTGCCGCGTTCGGCGCTCAGCACGGTACCGCGAAACACCTTGTCGGCGTTGCCGACCAGGTCGGTCATCGCGAATTGCCGGACCATTCCGGCATGCGCGGCCAGGCTGCCCAGCAACAGGGCGAGCGTGGCCAATAGGGAACATACAGACTTGCGTCTCATTGAAGATCCTCCTCAGGGGTACAGTTGCACCGCCACTCATTGGCAGTCATGTGTTTCGCCCGGAAACTTCCGCTGATTCCAGACTGGTCGCGGCCGTCCTGGCCGGATCCCGCAGTGACCCAGTGGGTCGAAGCCGACCCGGCATCGTCTTCCGGGTGGTGGGTGGTTCTTCCTGGGCGTCGGCGACGCCCCGGATCGTTTACCTGATTCAAGCACTCCGGATGCATCTTGTCGACCCGAATCCCGAAATCGGTGGGTGAACCCGGCCCGGCAGACGCTATGATGGCCGCCTGATGGATGATTCCCGGCGTATCGAACTGAACAACGGCGTGGCCATGCCCGCGCTTGGCCTCGGGGTGTTCCTGGCCCCGGCCGCCGAGACCGCTGACACCGTGACGACGGCGATCGGGGCCGGCTACCGCCTGATCGACACCGCGGCGGCCTACCTGAACGAGCGGGCGGTCGGCGAGGGCGTCCGGGCCAGCGGCATCGGGCGTGACGAGGTATTCATCACCACCAAGCTCTGGGTGAAGGACTTCGGGTACGACGCCGCGCTGGCGGCCTTCGAAGCCAGCAACGACCGACTCGGGCTGGGGCATATCGACCTCTGGCTGCTGCACTGGCCGCTGGCCGGGGAGTTCCACCGGACGGTGGACGCCTGGCGGGCGGCCGAACGGCTGCTGGCGGAAGGACGTGTTCGGGCCATCGGCGTGAGCAACTTCATGCCCGAGCACCTGGAACGGCTCCGTGCGGAAACCGACGTTGCGCCGGCCGTGAACCAGGTGGAACTGCATCCGTACTTTCAGCAGGCCGGGACGCGCGCGGCCAATGACCGGTGCGGCACCATCACCCAGTCCTGGGCGCCCATCGGCGGCATCTTCGGCCGGAAACCGGAGACCACGCCCGAGGACGTGCCCCATCCTCTGGCGCACCCGGTCATCAACGACATTGCCGGGCGCCACGGCAAGACGCCCGCGCAGGTCATCATCCGCTGGCATCTCGAACACGGCTTTTCGGTCATCCCGAAGTCGGTGCGCCCCGAACGGATCGTCGCCAACTTCGACGTTTTCGACTTCGCGCTTTCGGCGGACGACATCGCCCGCATCGACGCCCTGGACACCGGTCATCGCGCCGGCCCCGATCCGAGCGCGTTCACCGTGTCGACCTATCCCGTCGACATCGACGATCAGTGAGACGGGCTGCCGAATTCACCGCCCACGAACCCGAGGCCTGAACCGTGAATCACCGAACGACCTTCGCCCTGATCCTTGGTCTGCTGTCCGTGTTTCCGAGCGCCGTCGCCCAGGCGCCGGACGAAGCCGGGCAACGCCCCATGGTCCAGGTGGACGTCACGGTGCAGATGGAGGCCATCGAGCGCTCCCTGGGTGAGATTCAGCAGACCGTGGAGCGCATGGCCGGTGCCATGGAGGAGATTGCGGCGACGGGCGAACTGTCCGACGAACAGAAGACGCACCTGGACAGCATCATGTCCAACCTGGACCACGTGATGAAAGTCACCAGTCGCTCGGTCGACGCCCTGCCCACCGCGGTCCAGCGTTCGAGGGAGTCCCTGCGCACCGGGGCCGACGAACTGGTGTCGGACATCAAGCTGTGGTTCTTCATCATGGCGGGCGTGGTCGCCATCGTGCTGGTCGTGGTGCTGCTCGCCTTCTACCGGTTCACCCTGAAGCCCTTGCAGACGACGGTGCTGAAGGCGGTCGGGCTGATCTCGGAAATGGCCCAGGCCATGGCCAATACCTCCCGGTCCCTGGAGGTGATCAACGAGACCCACCGCGAAGTGCTCAAACTGTCCGGCGTTGAGGTGAAGCCACCCACAGACGCCGGGTGAGGCGGTCGCGCCTGTCGCTTCAGGAACTCCGGGCGCGGGCAGGGCCACGAGGCCCGGCAAACGTTCAGTCTTCGCGACGTTGCAGGAGCCGGGAATCGAGCCGTTCGCAGGCTGCTTCGCCGGCCAGCTCCGTGCAGACTTCCACCAGCCCTTCCAGGGTGAGCGGCTCGCCGCGGCGGGCCAGGCCTGCCGTCACGTCGTCCAGCGTGGCATCGCCCTGTTCGCGAAGGGCGCTGTCCAGCGACCTCAGGAACACGGCGGCCCGGGCCGTGACCGGTCCGGTCGAGGCGCGGCCCCGCAATGACTTCACGTCTTCGCCCCAGCGTTCGAGGTCCTTCCAGGCATTCTTCCGGCGCGCCTCGGTCATGCCGCCGGCGCGGAACATCAGTTCGATGGCGTAAAACTCGGCCAGGCCCTCGGCCAGCCAGTCATCGTCGGGGCCGCCGGTCACGCCCATGAACACGTGCACCAGTTCGTGGACCAGGGTGGACGTGCCGTTGCCGGACACCAGGGGCCGGTCGGCGTGCAGGTACATGGAATCCGGTCCGGACAGGGCGCCTTTCCAGAACGGGTCGCCCGCGCTGACGATCAACAGGCGGGCGGGCAATGCCGGCATCACGCGATCGAATTCGGGCGCGAGGAAGTTCAGGAAGGCCAGGATGTCCATGCGCCGGATGTCGTGGTCTACCGGCCCGGCCACGGCCACGCGCATGCCGGCGACCCGGTTGCGCCGGATGCCGAGATCACCGGCCACGATCCAGCCGGTGGGCCGGTCGAAGCGGCGGGATGGGTCGTCCACGAGAAAGGCCCCGTCATCGAGTTCCGCGAACCGCGTGGCGGGGGACCAGCCCTCCGGCAAGAGAAAGGTCAGGGTGGTTCGCGACTCGGCGTCCACGACCGTCCGGGTCTGGGCCGCCGGCACCAGGTCATCACCGCGAAAGAGCGCGAATGCAGGGCTGACGCGGCTGTCGTAACCGTCGCCGTTGCGCTGGTGGTCCAGGTTCACGCAGGCCTCCAGCCAGCCGCCTTCGCGCGCCGGCAGCCAGACCAGCTGGCCGTCACGCTCTTCGGGCATGGGGTCCCCGACCCAGTCGATGTGACGGCCGGTCTTCTTCCAGTTCATTTCGCGCAGCAGGCGCCGCTCCTGAGCAACCTCGATGCGCAAGTTGTGGCAGTCCGCCCCGGGACTACCCAGGTCAATAGATACCTTCATTTCATAGGTTCTACCGCGGCCGGCGCCGTGCGACGCGTCCTGTGCGGCCGTCAGCACAGGAAGCAGTGCGAAGAGGATGATCGTCAGGGCTGTGAGGCGCCTTCGTCGGCATCGGGCCGGCGGGGTCAGTAGAGTGTTCACGGGTGTGAAGCTTACGCCAAGTACCGGGGACGATTCACCGGTTCCGGGGTCGGGGCGCCCTCCTGGACGGATGTCATGCATCGCCCCGGGGACGCAGGGCCTTATACTGCTTTTCCACCCTGTCTGGCTGATGGCGCTTGCGATGACTTCCAAAGAATCCCGGGGGGTTACCGGCCCCGTCATCCAGCTCAAACCAGGTCGCGACAAGTCCCTGCGACGCCACCACCCCTGGGTCTTTTCCGGCGCCATCGCGCGAGTCCAGGGCGATCCGGCGCCCGGGGCCACGGTGAAGGTCACGGCGGCCGACGGCGCCTTCCTGGCGCGGGCGGCATTTTCGCCCGGTTCCCAGATCAGAGCCCGGGTGTGGAGCTTCGACGAAACCACGGCGGTGGATGAGGGATTTTTCGATCGCCGCATTGCCGCGGCCATCGCACGGCGCCGTTCGCTGGGCTGGCTGGACGGGCCGACGTGCCGACTGGTGTTCAGCGAGGCCGACGGCCTCCCGGGGCTGATCGTGGACCGGTACGGCGACTGGCTGGCTTGCCAGTTCCTGTCTGCCGGCAGCGAAGCCTGGCGAGAGGTGCTCGTCCGTCAACTCGTTTCGCAGATGTCCCCCCGTGGCGTGCTCGAACGCTCCGATGCCGACATGCGCCGCAAGGAAGGGCTGCCCCCCGGGGACGGACTGGTGGCCGGTGTGGAACCGCCGGAATCCTTCGAGCTGGAGATCGATGGCCTGCGCCAGGTGTTCCGCCTGGGGGCGGGCCAGAAGACGGGCGCCTACCTCGACCAGCGGGAGAACCGGCGCCGTACCGCGGTTCATGCCGATGGCGCGCGTGTGTTGGACGCCTACTGCTACACCGGCGGATTCGGCATGGCCTGCCTCCAGTCCGGCGCCCGGCACGTCACGTTCCTGGATTCCTCGGCCCCGGCGCTCGACGCCGCGATGTCCGCCGCAGCGATCAACGGCTTCGGTGATCGCTGCGAGGCCGTGAAGGGGGATGTCGCAAAAACCCTGCGCGCCCTGCAGGCCGCGGGCGAGCGATTCGACCTGATCGTCCTGGACCCGCCGAAATTCGTGCGCAACGCGGAACAGGTCACGAAAGGCTGCCGTGCCTACAAGGACATCAACCGCCTGGCCTTCGGCCTGCTCGACGAGGGTGGAATACTTGCGACCTTTTCCTGTTCCGGCCATGTCGACGCCGGCCTGCTGCAAAAGGTCATCGCTCAGGCCGCGATGGAGGCCGGACGCGGGGTGCAGATCGTCGAACGCCTGGGCCAGCCGGCCGACCATCCCGTCGCCCTGTCGTTTCCCGAGGGCGAGTACCTGAAAGGCTTTCTGCTCCGCGTCTCGGACGTCGGAAATCGCTCCTGACGAATCCCTGCCTGATTCGGGAGCGATGCGCGCGACGTCGCGCCCCGGGGCCGTCCTGACCGACCGTTCGAAACCGAAACCGCTACAACACCTTGCCCCAGATGGGCGTGGCGAACACGGCGGGTTCATTGCCCAGGGGCGTGTTCAGCCGGAACGCGCCCTTGTTGTCAGGCGTCGAGGAGGCCACCGAGTAGCTGCGCTGGATGATGCTGGAGTGCTTGCCGGCGTTGCCGTCCACCGAGTGGATGGTTTGCCCGACGAAATCCGCGACCAGGAAATGGTGATTGCGCCCGCCAAACGGCGAGACCATGCACAGGTCTCCCGGCTTGACGTCCTGCAGGCGGGTCACGGCCTGGAACTCCGGGTCCTTGCTCAGTATGCGCAGCGGCCAGGGCGACAGCTTGAGACCCGCCGTGCGGTAGACGTACAGGCAGAAGATGCCGCACCAGTCGGGCAGGCGGGCGTTCTTCTGTTCCGCCGGCGCGTTCGGGGTGTTCCTGAAGAAATCGATGTGTTCCTTGGGAATCGTCGGACAATGGGGCGCGAAGGGATGGCCTGCCTTGGCATAGATCACCGCGAGCGCTTTTCCGCCCTGGCGCAGCTGATCGCCCTGTGGGTTGATCGGCGTGCCCAGGCCGAGTCTGCTGGCGATCCGTTCGCTCAAAGGGTCCGGAGGCGTGGGACCGTTCTCCGGGAAGCCCATCATGAGGGCGGCCATTCGGGCGATGTTGACCACCGAGTCCCGCGCGGCCTTCTCGCCCGGCGGCGTCGGCAGTCCGAGTTGCTCCACCAACTGGTACAGGGCTTGCAGCGCAGCGTGGGTATTGGGACCGACGATCCCGTCGGGCACCAGCTGTTTCTGCCCCTGGAACTCCTTCACCCGACCCAGGGTCCTGGCGCCGAAGTCCCCATCGACCACCAGTCGCGGCTGGATCGAGGGCCCCTGGTTCAAGGCGCCCTGCAGCAGGGAGACGGGGGCTCCACGGCTTCCGAAGCGAAGCAGTGCGCGACTCACGTGAGCACTTCGCCGCAGCGCGATGGATGGTCGGAGTCGTGCCCGTGGGGGTGCATGGAATCGATTCCTCGGCGCCGTTCGGTCACGACGCCTTTCAATCAGGTATCACGAATACCAGAATAGGCAGGGGCGTCCTGAAATTCCACATTTACGAAACCTGAGGTAGTCTTGCGGGTCAGTCCCCAGCCGGTGCCCGATCCATACGCCGGCCAACGCCACGGAGATCGAACATGTACCAGCAACGCCAACTGTCCCGCATCATCGCCACCGCCTGCGTCGTCATGGGCCTGGCCGCCTGCAAGCAGACCGATCAGGCCGAGTCGGACAATGCCGTGGCGGAAATGCCCGAGACCTCGCCGGCCGTCGCGGTGACGGACTACAGCCCGCCGTCGGTCGACCTGATCTCGAGGGACAAGATCTTCGGCAACCCGGAGCGGGCGCAGGGGCGCGTCAGCCCGGACGGTTCGACCATCAGCTGGCTTGCCCCCGTGGATGGCGTGCTCAACGTCTGGGTGGCGCCTGCCTCCGATCCGGGCGCTGCCCGGCCCATCACCAGTGATGACTATCGTGGCATCAACAACCACTTCTGGGCCCCCAATGGGCAGTTCGTCTACTTCCTGCAGGACAAGGGCGGCACGGAGAACTTCCAGGTCTACGCCGCCAATGTCGAGATCGGCGAGGTGCGCAGCCTGACGCCCCAGGACGAAGGGGTTCGCGCCACCGTCGAGGGCGTCTCGCGCAACAAGCCGGACAAGATCCTGGTCGGGTCCAATGACCGCAACGCCCAGGTGTTCGACCTGTACGAGGTCGATACGGCCTCCGGCAGCAAGACGCTGGTCCAGGAGAACCCCGGCTACGCCGCCTGGCTGGTGGACAATGACCTCGCGCCGCGTTTCGGCATGATGCAGGTCCCCGGAGGCGGCGCGCACATCGTCGATTTCGACGGCGAGGTCCTGGTCGACATTCCGGCGGAAGATTTCCTGACCACACAACCGCTCGGTTTCGACGGCACCAACGAACACCTCTACTGGGTCGACAGCAGGAACCGTGACAAGGCGGCCCTGGTCACGATCGCCACCGACGATGGCGCCGTCGAGGTCGTGGCGGAACCGGAACAGGCCGACATCAGCGATGTGCTGATCCACCCGGCCACCAACGAACTCCTGGCCCACGCCTCGAACTACCTGAAGAACGAGTGGACGGCGCTGGACGACGGCGTCGCTGCCGATCTCGCGTTCCTGGAGGCGAACCTGGAGGGCGAGTTCAGTTTCCCTTCCGCTTCCGACGATCTGTCGAAGGTCGTGGTGTACAACGGTTCGGCCACTGCGCCGGGCGTGTACTACCTGTATGACCGCGAGGCGAAGACCCTGGAAAAACTCATGAGCACGCGACCCGATCTCGACAACGCGCCGCTGCAGCCCATGCACCCGGTGGAAATCCCCTCGCGCGATGGCCTGACCCTGGTGTCCTACCTGACCCTGCCGGCCGGATCCGACGCCGACGGCGACGGCCGCCCCGAGGCGCCCGTGCCCATGGTGCTCTGGGTGCACGGCGGTCCCTGGGCGCGTGACTCCTACGGCTACAACGCGGTCCATCAGTGGCTGGCCAACCGTGGCTACGCCGTGTTGTCAGTGAACTATCGCGGCTCCACCGGGTTCGGCAAGCAGTTCGTCAACGCCGCAGTGAAGGAGTTCGCCGCCAAGATGCACGACGACCTGATCGACGGCGTGAACTGGGCCATCGAGAATGGCGTCGCGCTGAAGGACAAGGTCGCCATCGGCGGCGGATCCTATGGCGGTTACGCCACCCTGATCGGCGTCACCTTCACGCCCGACACCTTCGCCTGTGGCGTCGACATCGTCGGGCCATCCAGCCTGGTCACCCTGGTGGAAAGCTTCCCCGAGTACTGGAAGCCGTTCCTGGAAGGCACCTGGTTCAAGTACGTCGGCGACCCGACGGATCCTGAGCAACGCGAGGACATGTTGAGCCGTTCAGCCATCACCCGTGTGGACGACATCGCCGTGCCGCTGCTGATCGGGCAGGGCGAGAACGATCCACGCGTGACCAAGCTCGAAAGCGACCAGCTGGTGGAAGCCATGGCCTCCCGCGGGCTGCCCGTGACCTATGTGAACTTCCCCGACGAGGGACATGGCTTCGCGCGGCCGGAAAACCGCCTGGCCTTCTTTGCCGTGATGGAAGGCTTCCTGGCCGAGTGCCTGGGTGGACGCGCCGAGCCGATCGGCGACGCCTTCGACGGATCCACGGTGCAGATCCTGCACGGCGCCGACTACGTGGACGGCCTGGCCGAAGCGGTCGAGGCCTTCGAGGCCTCGAAGCCCGCCGAGCCGGCCGCAGAGCCCACGGCCGAGTCGACGGGATCCTGACGGCGCCCGTCGTTCTCGTTCTCGAGGTCGCATCCGGGCGCTGAAACATGGCGAAGGTGCTCGTATTTCAGCACGTGGCCTCGGAGCCACTCGGAACGCTCGACCCGCTGCTGCGTCGGCGGGGCCACCGTATCCGCTACGTGAACTTCCACCGTGATCCGGGCGCGAAGCCCAATATGGATCGCTACCAGGGGCTGATCGTGCTGGGCGGGCCGATGATGCCGGACCAGCAGGATCGCTACCCGCACCTGGCGACCGAGATGCGCTGCATCGAGCAGGCCCTGGCCCAGGGCAAGCCGGTGCTGGGCATCTGCCTGGGCGCCCAGTTGCTGGCCCACACCCTGGGCGCGCCGATCGCAGCGGGGCGTGAGTGGGAGATCGGCTGGTACCCGCTCGAACCCACGGAACATGCCTCAGCCGACCCGGTGTTCTCCCGGCTGGCCCGGCCCCGGCCCGTGTTCCAGTGGCATGGCTATACTTTCGGCCTGCCGGCGGGCGCCGTTCACCTCGCACGCTCGGAGCGTTGCGAGTACCAGGCCTTCCGGTACGGGGAACAGGCCTACGGCTTCCAGTTCCACCTGGAACTGGACGAACGCCTGATCAACCGCTGGCTGAACCTGCCTTCCCTGCTCGCCGAACTCGCGGAAAGCGGCGTACCGCACGACGCCGACACCATTCGGCGCCAGACCCACGAACTGATCGATGACTCCGTCGCGCTCAGCCACGAGGTCTTTGGCGCCTTTCTCGACGCGCTGGCCGAGCCGGCCGGTCGTCTCCACCTCGCTTCGAGGTAAAGCGTTCATGATTCTCGCGGGCGACATCGGCGGCACCAAGACCACGCTGGCACTGTTCGAACGGGCAGGAGGGGAGAGTGCGCCCCTGCACGAGACGCGTTTTGAAAGCGGCCGCTACGGATCGCTGGAATCGATCGTCAGGGAATTCCTGGACGCCACCGGTGCGCGACCCGACGCGGCCTGCTTTGGCGTGGCCGGTGCTGTCGCGAACGGGCGGGCGCAGGTCACGAACCTGCCGTGGCTGATCGACGCTGAGGCGCTGGGGCAGGCCCTCGACATTTCCCGCGTACGACTGCTCAACGACCTGGAAGCCATCGCCACGGCCGTGCCCGTGGTGCGGGACGACGCCCTGCACACGCTGCACCCGGGCGTGCCGGTCGCCGAGGCGAACAAGCTGGTGGTCGCCCCAGGCACCGGGCTGGGCGCCGCGTTCCTGGTGTGGACCGGTCACGAATACCGCGCCTGCCCCAGCGAGGGCGGGCACATGTCGTTTTCTCCGCGCAACGCCCAGGAGACGGAATTGCTCCGCCACATGCAGCGGCGCACCGATCACGTGAGTTTCGAGCGGGTGTGTTCGGGCAGCTTCCTGCCCAACATCTATGGCTTCCTGCTGGGTCAGGGCAGCTACCCCGAGCCCGCCTGGCTGGGCGAGGCCCTGGGCGGCGCCGACGACCCCACGCCGGTGATCGTCCAGGCCGCGCTGGCCGAACGCGCCGACATCTGCGTCGCCACGCTGGACATGTTCGTGCGCATGCTGGGCACCTTCATCGGCAACCTGGCCGTGACGCTGCTGCCCCGGGGCGGCATCTACCTGGGAGGCGGCATCCCGCCGCGCATCCTGGACCGCCTGCAGCAGCCGGACTTCCACAATGCCATCACCGACAAGGGACGTTTCAGCGCGCTGTGCACCAGCCTGCCGGTGCATGTCATGCTGGATCCCGCCATACCCCTGCGCGGGGCGGCCCGGGCCAGCTGAACCGGATCAGTCCCCGGGCGCCAGGCGCTCCGGATCCAGGACCACGTGGCGGATGTCCCGGCGGCCCCGCGTATAGCTGACGTGGATGCGCCCGTCGCGCGCCTGGATGACGGCCGGATACGCATAACCTTCGCGCAGGGGCTCGTCCTCCAGCACCCGCACTTGCCGCCAGCGAACGCCGTCGTCCGACAGGGCGATGGACAACGGGTAGCGCGGCCCCTTGCCGGGCGTTTCGGGGGCATGGGCGGCATGGTTGTAGACCAGCAGCTGCCGCCCGTCCTGCAGCGTCACTGCGTCCGTTCCGGAATTGGGGTTGGGCAGGTCGATCGCCGTCATGGGCGACCAGGTCCTGCCCCGGTCGGACGACCAGGTGGCCGCGATCACGCCCTGGCGGGTACGGGCCACGGCCTGCAATCGCCCGTCGGCATGAAACAGGATGCTGGGCTGAATGGCGTCGAGTCCCGGTCCGGGGTCGACGTCGGCGCCGAGGTGCCAACTCGCCCCCTGATCTTCACTTCGTTCGAAGCGCAGGCGCCAGCCCTGTTCGTCCTCGATGCTGGACGGTGAAATCCAGGCGCCCATGCCGGACGTGACCGGCTTGTTCTTGATCGGTCCCAGGATGCCTTCCGGAAGGGGGTGCGCCTCGCCCCAGGTGACGCCGCCGTCCCCCGAGGTTTTCACCATTCCCCACCACTCACGCGGGTTGGGGCCGACCTTGTAGAACAGGTGCAGCGGCCCGCCGTCGGGCTGAAACAGCACCGGGTTCCAGGCCGGCAGGAAGCGGCCGTCCGCCTGCTCGCCGGTGGCGGCTTCCACGCCTGCCGCCCAGCCATCGCCGTCATTCAATGCGACGTACACCGCCACCCGTGGATGGCGCTCATGCAAGCCACCGAACCAGGCCGCCACCAGCCGGCCGTCGGGTGTTTCGGCCAGCGTGGAGGCGTGGCTCTGGGGGTAGGGTGCATCGGGATTGATGGTGGCGCGCGCCAGCACGGATTCGTCCGCCATCGCGCTGGCGAGCATGAACAACGGGCAGATGAGCGCAGCGCGCCATGCCATCGGTGAAATCTGATTCAACGGGTTCGCTCGCGGGTTCGGGGTGGGCAGAATACACCGTTGGGGCGGCCGGGCCGCCAGCCTTTCCCCGCCGAACTCGCGCCCTGCCGGGCTCAGACCGGTCGCGTCCCCCCGGAAGCGGTCCAGGCCGTGCGTCCGCCGATGATGGTGGCGACGGGCCGGAGGTCGTAGTCGAGGATGGCGAAATCGGCCGCCAGCCCGGTCGCAATCGCGCCGCGTTCGCCTGTGATGCCGAGAAACGCCGCGGGCGTGGTGCTGGCCATGACGGCCGCATCGGACAGGCTGCAGCCGGTGATGCGCCGGATGTTGCGCACGGCAGAGGCCATGTCCAGGCAGGAACCGGCCAGCGCGCCACGTTCGTCGCGGCAGATACCGTCCACTACGCTCACTTTCGCGCCCAGCAGCTCGAAGTGCTCGAGCTGCGTGCCCACCGGCGGCATGGCGTCGGTCACCAGCACCATCCGGTCCCGGCCCTTGCAACGCCAGGCGATGCGCACGGACGTGTCGGAAACATGCACGCCGTCGGCGATCAGGCCACAGTACGCGGCCTCGCTGTCGAGGGCGGCGCCCACCATACCCGGCTCCCGCGAGCCGAGTGGCGACATGGCGTTGAACAGGTGGGTGATGCCGCTGAGGCCTTCATCGATGGCCGCCACCAGTTCGGCGCCGGTCGCGGCGCTGTGTCCGGCGCTGACCGTGAAGCCCCGTTCCACCAGGCGCCGGACCATGCCCGGTTCCAGGCATTCCGGCGCCACGGTGATCAGGGTGGGGCCGTGCTCCAGGGGGCGCAACTGCTCGAGCACGGGGGCGGTCAGGGCGCGGATCTTGGCGGCGTCGTGCACGCCGCGGCGCGCTTCGTTGATGAACGGCCCCTCGATGTGCAGGCCCAGCAAGCCGGGCAGGCCGGCGGCGATGGCGGCATCGACGGCCTCCCGGCCACGCTCGACCACCTCGAGGTCGTCACTGATCAGGGTGGCCAGCATCGCGGTGGTGCCAAAGGCTGCGTGCGCCCGGGTCATCATGCGCAGGCTGTCCATCGTCGGGGCATCGTTGAACAGGACGCCGCCTCCGCCGTTGACCTGGACGTCGACGAACCCGGGCAGCAGGTAGCGGCCCAGCAGGTCGATGACGTCGGCATCGTCAGGGATGCCCGAGGTCGCCAGCGCCTCGATCCGGCCCTGCCGCAGGCACACCGCGAGGTCGTCCCGCACCCCGTCCGGGGTGACGACCCGTGCATTGATGAGCGCCGTGGGTGTATCGGTGTCGCGGATCATGGTCACAGGGTCGCCGTGACCTTGCGCAGGAACGGTGGATTGTCAGGGTCCTGGCCCAGGGCCAGGGACAGGGAATTGGCCATCCGGTAGAAGCCCTGGATGCGCAGCATCGGCTCGACCACCGGGTGGGCGGAAGGGGTGGGCAGGGCGAGGCTGCCCGGGTGTTTCGTGCCCGCCGTGATCAGCGTGAGGCCACGCTCGGCCAGGGAAGCGACCAGCGTTTCCATGCCCTCTCGGGTGGCGTCGTCCTGGGCCAGCGCCAGGATGGGGAAGGCCTCCCGCGCGATGGTGACCGGTCCGTGCAGCACCTCGGCCGAGGAATAGGCCTCGGCATGCAACGCGCAGACTTCCTTGAATTTCAGCGCGGCCTCCTGGGCCACGCCCAGGCCAATGCCGCGGCCCAGGGTGAACAGGCTGCGCGCCGCCATGATCGGGGGCAGGGCGGCGCTCCAGTCGGCGGCCCAGGCCTCGCTGAGCGCGCCGGGCGCCGTTTCCAGGGCCTGTTGCAGTTCCCGGTCTTCGCGCCAGGCCGCAAGCAGTTGCAGTGCGGATGACAAGGAACCGATGAAGGATTTCGTGGCGGCGACGCTCTGTTCCGGCCCGGCGTGGAGGGGCAGCACTTCGTCCGCCAGGCCGGCCAGCGGTGAATCCTCGACATTCACCAGGGCGATGACCGGCGCGCCGGCCGTCTTTGCCGCGCGGGCCACGGCCAGCAGGTCCGGGCTGGCGCCGGATTGCGAGATCACCACGCAGGCGCCGCGGTCGAAGCGCATCGGGGCGTCGTAGATCGAGCACACCGAGGGCGCCACCGAAGCGGTGAAAACGCCGGTCCGGGTCTCTGCCAGGTATTTGAAAAAGGTGGCCGCGTGGTCGGAACTGCCGCGGGCGACGGTCAGCAGGAAGGCCGGGTCCCGCTCGCGCAGCAGACGGCCGATCCGTCTTGCGACAGAAGCATTGCGATCGATCTGCCGTTGCACCACGTCGGCCGCCTGTGCGGCCTCCTGGAACATCCGCGTCGTGGAGGCGTCCTTCGGGGACGCGGCGGTCGGGCCGCTGGCCGGCCTGTCGTCGAGCGCGTTCATCTCAATCGCCCAGGCTCAGTTCGGCGACGAAGTCATAGGTGTCTCCCCGGTACCAGCTCTGCGAAAACTCGATCGCGGTCCCGTCCCGGTTGAAGCCGACCCGTTCGACCAGCAATCCGGCATCTCCTTCGCGGGCGCCGAGGAGTTCCGCCTGCTTGCCGTTCAGCAACAGGGCGCTGAGTCGCTGCAGGGCGCGGACCGGGCGGTGGCCGGTTTTCTTGAGCGCCGCGTACAGGGAGCGGTCCACTGCGTCCACCGAGGGCAGGCACTGGCCCAGGATGGTGACCTTCTCCAGCGCCATGGGGGTGCCGCCCGCAAGGCGCACACGGTGAAAACGGTAGACCCGGGTGCCGGGGCTGGCGCGCAGGGTCATGGCCTCCTCGGGGGTCACCGTTCCATCGTACCTGCCCAGCCATATGCTGTCGGCCTCCAGGCCGCGGGCCGCCATTTCTTCAGAGAACGAGTTCAGCTTGGCGAAGTTCTTTTCGACCTTGGAGCGCACGTAGGTGCCGGAACCCTGGCGGGTGTCGAGCACGTCCTCGTTGACCAGGCCCTCGATGGCCTTGCGCACCGTGATGCGGGAAACGCCGAACATGGCGGCGAGTTCCCGTTCCGGGGGCAGGACGTCGTCCGGCTTGAGCGTGCGGTCGTTGATGGCCTCGCGCAACAGGTTCTGCACCTGTCGGTACAAGGGCTGCCGGTTGTCCTCCTCCAGCTGGGTGAAGCGTTCGGCCAGCGGGGACGGGGCGTGCTTGGGGGCTGCTTCGCTCATGCCGTTACTATAACCAATATAGAACCAATAATTCCAAGGAAAATTTTTGTTAATTGGAGTCGAGATTATAAAACTATTAAAAACAATCAGATAAAGTCAATATGACGGAATTGTGCAAAATTGGGTTGGCATTTGGTATCAATTGGTAATATGCTTTTTGAAAATTGGTACTAACCAATAAGCAGAACAGAAACCGCCACGAAACCCGAAAGCACACGAGGGTGTAGAAGCCATGACCATGAAGAGCACAACCATCCTGAGTACCGCCATTGCCCTCGCGCTGGCTGCCGGCGTCCAGCCGGTGCATGCGCAGGACTCCGATGATGCCGACGCCGGAATGATGGAGGAAGTCCTCGTCACCGGCATCCGCGGGAGCCTGCAGCGCTCCCTGGACGCCAAGCGCGACGCCGACTCCCACGTGGAAGTGATTTCCGCCGAGGACATCGGCAAGATGCCCGATCGCAACATCGCCGATTCCCTGCAACGCGTTCCCGGCATCACCATCAGCGCGGCCAGCGCCAACGAAGGCGCCTTCGACGAGAACGATCGCGTCAGCATGCGCGGCACCAGCCCCAGCTACACCCAGACACTGATCAACGGTCACAACATCGGAACGGGCGACTGGTTCGTGCTCAACCAGACCGGCACGGTGGGCCGCAGCGTCAGCTACTCGCTGCTGCCGTCCGAATTGGTCGAACAGGTGGTGGTGCGCAAGGCCTACGAGGCCAAGCTGGTGGAAGGCGGCCTGACGGGCAGCATCGACATCAAGACCCACAGTCCGCTGAACTTCGACGAAGGCGTCACGGTGCACGGCAACCTCGGCCTCGTCCATGCGGACCTGCCGGGCGACACCGATCCGCAGCTGTCTGCGCTGCTGAACTGGAAAAACGACAATGGCACCTTCGGCGCCATGATCCAGGGCTTCAGCCAGGAACGTCACCTGCGCCGTGATGGCCAGGAAGTGCTCGGCTACAACGTGATCGCCGCGACCGACGCCGCCGCCGTGGCCTATCCCGAGTTGGAAGGGGTGTTCTATCCCTCGCTCATGGGTTCGGCCCTGTTCGAGCAGGAGCGCAAGCGCACGGGCGGCCAGGTGACCCTGGAATTCCGGCCCACCGACAACCTGGACTTCGGGATCGACTACTTCCAGTCCAACCTCGAAGCCAGCAACTACAACCGCAACTACATGCTCTGGGGTGCGCGCATCATCCAGGGCGGCGCCGTGCCGGATCCCGGCTTCATCGTCCGCGACAACACCCTGGTCGAGGCGAACTTCAGCCCCGTGGCCACCCAGCAGTACGGCATCTACGACGAGATCTCACGCCCCGGCGACGAGTCCAGCTCCGAGTACCTGAGCGCTGACATGGACTGGGCCATCACCGACCGCTGGAGCGTCTCGGCCCAGATCGGCACCTCCGAGGGCCGTGGCAAGACGCCGACCCAGGACGTCGCCGAATGGGACGTGGGCCTGGGCACCGGCGCGGGCTATCAGCTGGGCGGCGTGGGCGCCGGCAACTGGCACCTCGGCAGCACCGACACCTCGCAGCCCGGGACGCCGCTGGTCGACTACAAGCTGGACTGGATCTTCGGCTACCAGGACGTGGACGTGAAGGATGACGAAGACTGGTTCCAGGTCGACAGCGAGCTGCTGTTCGACCAGGGCCTGCTCGAATCCATCGAGTTCGGCGTGCGCACGGCCGACCATGGCCGCCACCTCGACCAGGTGACCGCGCAGGGTCCGGGCTGCCTCACTTCCGGGGGCGACATCGTGGGCTTCGACTGGTCCCAGCAGTTCTTCTGCCCGGTCGGCACCCAGTCGCCCTTCGACCCGGCGAATTTCCCCAGCGCCTACTCCAACTACCCGGGCGACTTCGGTTCCGGGCTGGGTGGCGTTTTCCCGCGGGACATCTGGTACCACTCGCCGGAAGACCTGGCGCTCTACAACCAGATGACGGACCGCGACCCGGTGACGCGTTTCTATTTCCCGGGCGCCTATGGCCTGGATGAAACGTCCACCGCCGCCTACGTCCAGTTCAACCTGCAGGGCAATCGCTGGTCCGGCAACCTGGGCCTGCGCTACGTGCGCACCGAGGAAGACATCACCAACTTCGTGAACGCCGATCCGGCGGACCCGGACGCCATCACCACCTCGGCCTTCGGCGCTTTCAAGAAGGTCAACACCCAGCACGACTACGACGACTGGCTGCCGACGGCCAACTTCCGCTACGAGCTGAGCGAGGACATGGACCTTCGCGCCTCCCTCGGTCGCAGCCTGGCGCGTGCCGATTACTCGGCCCTGGCCGGCGCCGTCAGCCTGAGCCCGCCGGCGGTGGATGGCGAGGTGGGCAGCGGCTCGGGCGGCAACCCGAACCTGGCGCCCATCGTGTCCACGAACTTCGACCTGTCCTGGGAGTGGTACTTCGCCGAGCGCGCCCTGCTGGCCGCCAGCGTGTTCTACATGGACATCGACAACTACGTGGCGCTGGGCCAGGAGATGCGCTCCATCTTCACCATCGACGCCCAGAACCCGCAGGGCCGCTTCGTCGACTACCTGCTCACCGTGCCGATCAACTCATCGGCGGAAGTGCAGGGCTTCGAACTGGCCTGGCAGCAGCCTTTCGGTGAGCATTTCGGCATCCTGGCCAACTACTCCTACGCCGACGGCGACACCGAAGACGGCACGCCGATGCTGGGTACCTCGAAGAACACCTACAACCTGGGTGGCTACTTCGAAACCGAAAGCTTCTCGGTGCGCCTGTCCTACAACTTCCGCTCGAGCTTCTACAGCGGCCTGGATCGCGCCTCGGCGTTCTACCAGGACGACGTCCAGAGCGTGGACGGCTCCATCGCCTACGTGATCAACGACCACTTCACGGTGTCGCTGGACGGCCGCAACCTGAGCGACGAGACCATCGAGTACTACGCCGAGAGCAAGGAACGGCCGCGTTCGATCTACGAGAACGGCCGCCAGTACTACCTGAACCTGCGGTTCAACTTCTGAGCGACCGGTCCTTCCCCCGGACGGCCACGGCGACGTGGCCGCCGGGACAGCAAGCCTGCATGGAGGGCCCGGCGCGCCGGGCCCTTTTTTTTCGACCCGCCCGCGGGCGCCAGCGCCCCGGAGCCCGGAGATTGGAGTTAGCATGTCCGGCACCATGAGATTCCCGCGTTTTCCCAGACTTTCGTTCACGCGCCCCCTGGGGTTCCTCGTGCTGGCCTGCTTCGCAGCTTCGGCCCTGGCGCAGGGTGTCCCCCGAAGTGACGTCGCGGACCCCCGGCATGCGGCCTCCGCGCCGGCCTTCCTGCCCTTGCCACGTTCCCTGCAGTTGCGGTCCGGCGCCTACGAGCCCGAGGGCGCCGTTGCGCTGGATCTCGCAGGCCATGCGGCGCTCGAGCCGCTGGCGCTGTGGATGGCGGGCCTGCTGTCGGAGGCTTCGGGCCAGGAAGTGTCGCTGGACCGGGAGGACGCCGGGCGTGCCGATATCGTCCTCGATCTCGTGAGCACCGAGGACATGCTGGCGCGCTTCACCGGCGCCGGCCTGCCGCGCCCCGCTCAGGTCGGCGAGGCCTACGCCCTGCGCATCGAGCCGGAGGGCGTGACGGTGAGTGCGAGCGGCGAAGCGGGACTGGCCTGGGGCCTGGTCAGCCTGTGGCAGGCGGTCTCTTCCCGGCCGCTCGGTTCCGAGTGGCCGGGGATGGACGTGCTCGATGCGCCGGAATTCGCCTGGCGAGGACTGATGCTGGATTCCTCGCGCCACATGCAGTCGGTGGATTACATCCTCGGATTGCTGGACGCCATGGCGCTGCACAAGCTCAATGTCTTCCACTGGCATCTCAGCGATGACCAGGCCTGGCGCCTCGAGATCAAGGCCTGGCCGGAACTCGCCCGCGTCGGTGGCTACCGGGTGCCGGCGGGGCAGGCGCCCCTGGACGACATCGACCCGGCGACCGGTGAACCGCGCCGGTACGGCGGCTACTACACGCAGGAGGACGTGCGCCGCGTGGTGGCCTACGCCGCGGAACGCCAGATCACCGTGGTGCCGGAAATCGACGTGCCGGGCCACGCCACCGCGGCCATCGCGGCCTATCCCTGGCTGGGCGTGGACGACCATGGCATCGAGGACGTCCCGGCCAGCTGGGGTATCTACCACAACGTGTTCAACCTGGAGGAAAAGACCTTCGGGCTGCTCGAAGACGTGATGGACGAGATCGTCGCGCTGTTCCCGGGCGAGTACATCCACCTGGGCGGGGACGAGGTGGTCACCGAGCAGTGGGAGCGCTCGCCGCGGGTCCGCGAGCGGATGGAAGAGCTGGGAATCGAGGAACTCCAGGGCGTGCAAAACCTGTTCGTCGAGCGCCTGCAGGCGCACCTGGAACCGGCCGGCAAGCGCATCATCGGCTGGGACGAGATCCTGGAGAGCGACCTGCCCCCCCAGGCTGCCGTCATGTCCTGGCGCGGCGTCCAGGGCGCCATCGAAGCCGCCGCCAAGGGGCACCAGACCGTCCTTTCGCCGGCACCGACGCTGTACTTCGATCACGTGCAGAACGAACTGCCGAATGCGCCGCCGGGACGCGGCGGCGTCATCACCGTGCGGACGGTGTACGACTTCGACCCCCTGCCGGCGGAACTGACGGGCAACCGGGAATTCGTCCTGGGGGTCCAGGCCAACCTCTGGACCGAGCACATCCGCACCGAGGAGCGCGCGGCCTGGATGACCTGGCCCCGTGCCGTGGCCCTGGCCGAGGTCGGCTGGACGGCGCCCGAACTGCGCGAGTGGGAAGGCTTTTCCACGCGCCTCGAAAGTCACCTGCCACGCCTGTCGTCGCTGGGCATCACCCATGCCGGCGACACCCAGGCAGTAACCGGCGCGGCCCCGGCGCTCGCCCTGGACCCCCTGCGCCGCGAGGACCGGGAGCTGGAACTCTGCCAGTCCGCCATCGAGCTGGTGCTCGAAGACGATGCGCCGCTGGACGGTGAGCGCGAGGCCTTCCGCGTGGACATCCTCAAGCCCTGCTGGATCTGGCGTGACGCGGACCTGTCCGGGATCGGCGCGGTGCGCGCCCGCGTGGGCCAGTTGCCCTTCAACTTCGAGATCGGGGAAGCGATCAACAGCGCCGAAATCCTTCCTCCCCGCTCACCGGAGGGTGAGATGACGGTCCGGCTGGATGACTGCAGCGGGCCGTTGATCGCGGAACTGCCGCTGGCGCCCGCCGTGAACAACCCGGCCGCGACGACGCTGGCGCCGGCGTCCCTCGCGGACGTGGTGGCGGGGCGGTCGCAGGGGGACCTGTGCATCCAGTTCACCCGGCCGACCCTGGAGCCCTTCTGGGCCCTGGACTGGATCGAACTGGTGCCGGCGCAGTGAGTGAAAGCAAAGCCGGCGTGTTGGAAGTCCGGTCCCCCCTGGATGGCTGGTGCGCCCCACTGGAAGACTGCCCGGACCCCGTGTTCAGCGGCCGCGTGCTGGGAGATGGCCTGTCCATCGACCCCACCGGCAACACCCTGCATGCCCCCTTCGACGGCGAAGTCGTCGCCCTGCCGGAAAGCCGGCACGCCGTGAGCCTGCGTGCGGGCAACGGGGCCGAGTGCCTGGTGCACCTGGGCATCGACACCGTGGCCCTGGCCGGGGACGGCTTCGAAGCGCTGGTGTCCGTAGGCGACCGTGTGACCGTCGGCCAGGCGTTGCTTCGATTCGACCCGGAGCGGGTGGCGCGCGCCGCCCCCAGCCTGCGCACGCCGGTGCTGCTGCTGGACAATCCAGCCTTTGCGCTCGTCGAACGCCGGCCCGAGGGTCCGGTGGCGGCGGGCGACCCGTTGTTCGGGGTTGTTGCGACCGGGGCAGGGGAGACGGTCGGGAAGCCGGGCGGTGGAGTCGCCCACGAGCGAACCCTCCGCACCGGCCTGGTCCATGGCATTCATGCCCGGCCGGCCGCGCTCCTGGCCGCAGCGGTCCGTGATCTCGATGTGCGCGTCAGTCTCCACCGCGACGGCGGGACCAGCGCGGATGCCGGCAGCCCGGTTTCGCTCATGACCCTGGGCCTCGGCCACGGGGAGCGGGTGCGCGTCGAGGCCGTGGGCCCGGATGCCGAGGCCGCCCTGGCCGCCTTGCTGCCCTTGCTCGAACCCCTGGAGGGAGACGGGTCGGGTCCGGCGGTCATCGCCGGGACGGACGAGAAGGAATGCCCTCCGGTCGGGAAGGCCCTGCCGGGAACCCGGATCGAGGCCCTGGCCGCCAGCGCGGGACTGGTGTTTGGACCCGCCGTTCAGTGGTCGCGGGCCGACGACCCGGCGGACGACCTGCCCCCGGGCTCGATCGATGACGAACTGGCCATCCTGGCCGCGGCACTGCTCGCGGTGGATGCGCACCTGGCGGAGCGCGAAGCCGGCGGCGACATCGAGACCAGGGAGATCGCCCAGGCCCACCGCAGCCTGCTCGGTGATCCTTCGCTCGCTGACCGCGCCCGGGAAGCCGTCACCCGGGGCGCCGGCGCCGCCCGGGCGTGGCGCGACGCGACCGATGCGGTGGCGCAATCCTTCGCCCGGCTCGAGGACCCGCGACTGCGTGAACGCGCGGACGACATCCGCGATCTCCGGGGACAGGTGCTGCGCGCACTGCGCGGCGAGTCTCCCGCGGCTTCTATCGCGGTACCCGCGGGCGCCATTGTGCTGGCGGACGAGTTGCTGCCTTCCGAGCTCATGGCCCTCGCCGGGACGGGGGTGGCTGGACTGTGCCTTGCCGCCGGGGGCGTGACCTCCCATGTCGCCATCCTCGCGGCCGCGCGCGGCCTGCCCATGCTGGTGGCGGCGGGCGAATCGGTGTTCACGATCGAAGCGGGCACGTCCCTGGCACTGGACGCCGTCAGTGGCGCGCTCTGGGTGGAGCCTCCCGAGAGCGAGGCCGTGGCCTTTCGCGAGCGGGCCCGGACCGAAGCGGCGCTCGATGCCGCCGCCAGCGCGCACGCGCACGAGCCCTGCCGCACGCGGGACGGCGTGGACGTCGCCATCATGGCCAACCTGGCGGGCGTGGCGGAGGCGGGCCTGGCGCGCGAGGCCGGCGCCGATGGTTGTGGTCTGTTGCGCAGCGAGTTTCTCTACATGGCGCGCAGCGCGCCGCCCTCCGTCGAAGTGCAGCGACGGGAGCTCCAGGCCATCTCCGACAACCTGGGGGACCGGCCCCTGGTCGTGCGCCTGCTGGACGCGGGCGCCGACAAGCCAATCGCTTACCTGGGCCAGGCGCCGGAGGACAACCCGGCTCTGGGGGTGCGTGGGATTCGCCTGGCGTTGGAGCGTCCGGAACTGCTCGACGCCCAACTCGAAGCCCTGCTGCGCATCGAGCGCCCGACACCGCTCGACGTCATGTTGCCCATGGTGAGTCGGGTCGCGGAAGTGGATGCCGTTCGTGCGCGGATCGACACCCTGCGTGAGCGCCTGCGCCTGGCGACACCCCTGCGCCTGGGCGTGATGATCGAAACCCCGGCCGCGGCGCTGCTCGCCGACGCCCTGGCGCGCCGCGTGGACTTCTTTTCGGTAGGGACCAACGACCTGGCGCAGTACACCCTGTGCATGGACCGGGTCGCACCCTCGCTGGCGCGCCGGCTCGACGCCCTCGATCCCGCCGTGCTCACCCTCGTGGACCGGGCGGCGCGCGCCGCGGAAGCCGCCGGCATCGATATCGGCGTCTGCGGCGCGGCCGCGGCCGATCCGCTGGCGGCGCCGGTGTTCCTCGGCCTGGGCGTGCGCAAGCTGTCCATGCCCGCGGCCAGCATCGCGCGCCTGAAAGCCCGGGTGCGAGCGCTCGAGGCCGGCGAGTGCGCGACCCTGGCGCAAGACGCGCTGGCCTGTGAATCCGCCCACCAGGTGCGGGAACTGGTCCAGGCGCGACTGGCCCATTCCGAGAAGCCCGTCCAAGGAGCCGCCTCATGATTCGTTCGCTCACCGGCGCCCTGTTCCCCGCGGTCCAGAAACTCGGGCGTTCCCTGATGCTGCCCATCGCGGTGCTGCCCGTGGCCGGCCTGCTGCTGCGTCTCGGGCAACCGGACCTGCTGGACCTGCCCTACGTGGCGGCGGCTGGGAACGCCGTGTTTTCCCACCTGGGCCTGCTGTTCGCCATCGGCGTGGCGGTGGGCCTGGCCCGGGGCAATCACGGCGCCGCCGGCCTGGCGGCGGTGGTGGCCTACCTGGTGACCACCGAGGGCGCGCGCGTCCTGATCCCCGTTCCCGCGGGCATCCTGGAAGGTGTTCCAGAGGCCTGGGCCGGTCTGGCCGGCGCGGCCTACCTCGATGGCGCGATCTCGAAGATGAGCGTGCCGGTGGGGTTGATCTGTGGTGTGCTGGCCGGCTGGCTGTACAACCGATTCTCCGACATTCGCCTGCCTGACTACCTGGCGTTCTTTGCCGGCCGCCGTTTCGTGCCCATCGTCAGCGGCTTCGCGGCCCTGGGGCTGGCGGCGGTGTTCGGCTTCGGCTGGCCCTCACTGGAGGCGGGCATGAATGCCCTCAGCGAGGCGGTGGTGGCCGCCGGTGGGGGTGGGCTGTTCGTCTACGGCCTGCTCAACCGCCTGCTGATCATCACCGGCCTGCACCACATCCTGAACAACATCGCCTGGTTCATCGTGGGAGATTTCGGCGGCGTGACCGGCGACCTCCGGCGTTTCTTCGCCGGCGATCCCGCGGCCGGCGCCTTCATGACCGGATTCTTCCCGGTCATGATGTTCGGGCTGCCGGCCGCCTGCCTGGCCATGTACCGCTGCGCCGCACCGGCCAAGCGCAAGGCCGTGGGCGGCCTGTTGCTGTCGATGGGCCTGACGTCCTTTCTCACCGGCATCACCGAGCCGATCGAATTCACCTTCATGTTCGTGGCGCCGGTGCTGTACGCGGTCCACGCCGTGCTGACGGGTGCGAGCATGGCTTTGATGGATGCACTCGGCGCGCGGCACGGTTTCGGTTTTTCGGCCGGCCTGTTCGACTACGTGCTCAACTACAACAAGGCCACGAAGCCGTTGCTGATCCTGGCCGTGGGCGCCGGCTGGTTCGCGCTGTACTACGTGGTGTTCCGCTGGGCCATCCTGCGCTTCGACATCCCGACACCAGGGCGCGGCGACCTGGTTTCCGCGCCTGAATCCACGGAAGCGCTGGCGCCGCACGAAGAGCTCGCCGGATGGCTGGCGGCCCTGGGCGGTCCCGCCAACCTGCTCGAGGTGGATGCCTGTACGACCCGCCTTCGTTTGCGGATCGCCGACCCTGCGAGCGTGGATGAGGCCGGCCTGAAGGCCCTGGGCGCCGCCGGTGTGCTGTTTCCTACACCCGGCGCCCTGCAGGTGATCGTCGGCCTGAGGGCCGACGAACTGGCTGATCGGATTCGCAAGGCCGCGGCAGGGAAGGGCGAGGTTCGCCGCAGCCCTGCGTCCGGCAACGCGCCGCCCAGCAGCCTGGCCGCTGGCGGTTCAGGGGGCGCGGTAATCAGTGACGAAGCGATTGCAACGCTGTTGCGGGCACTCGGCGGCCGCGCCAACCTGCTGCAGGTGGAAGCCCTGGGCACTCGGCTGTCGATCGTGGTCGAGGACACTCAACGTTTGGATCGCGAGTTGCTGATGGAGGCCGGCTATCGGGGCCTCATGGAGGCTGGACCCGGGCGGTTCCACGTCCTGTGCCGGGAGAGCGCCGCGCCCATCGCCAGGGGGCTCGATTCGAACTGATGCCGGAACTTCAGCCCGGCAGGCCCTATGCTTCCATCACCCGACGGAGTAGCGGGGCCTGACCCTGGATCCTATGGATCAAGGGGCCCGGCCCCGTTCAATTTCAGCAGGGTTCAAACACCCACCCGGCGCGTTCGCAGGAAGGCATTGCGATCGGTGGATGTCACGTCACGGTCTGAGGTCTCGCCCTCGGCGTAGCGGCCTTCCCGCATCGGGTCCACCGTGCAGGGCGTTTCCGGAATCCGCCGCTCGCGCAGGAAGTGGTTTCGGAACTCCGGCTTCCCTTCGCTATCGATGCAGCGGGATTCAGCGGTGTCAGCGACGTCGGTGGAGGCGCGGTCCTTGCCGTAGCTGGCGCAGCCCGTGCCCTGGGCGACGATGGCGCAGAACGCCAGGGTGGTGATCAGGTTTTTCATGGTTTCGACTCCGAGGTCTGGGTTTGGGAGCGCGTATCTTCCGGACCTTCCATGGGAATGAGCGTGGTGGCATCGTGGTGAGGAGCGTGGAATTTTCACGGCCGGCCTGAATCGGCGGCGTCCTTGCGCTACATTCGGTGTCAGAGGGAGTCCAACACCATGCCGACCATCCACGACGCGCCACCCGCCCGGGTCCAACAGGACCTCGACAACCTTTCCATTGCGCTCGACGCGGCCGTTCCGGCCAAGGCGGACGACAACCTGCTGATCGCCACCTGGAACATCCGTGCGTTCGCGTCGCTGACACGAAAGTGGACCGCGGGCGACGGTGACAGTCCGAAGCGGGATCTGCGCGGCCTTCGCGCCATCATCGAAATCCTCTCGCGCTTCGACGTGGTGGCCATCCAGGAGCTGAAGGGCGACCTTCGGGCCCTTCGCGACACCCTGTCATTCCTGGGCGAGGACTGGGGATTCCTCATGACCGACGTGACGCTGGGTGACGAAGGCAACAACGAACGGCTGGCGTTCCTGTTCCACCGTGAACGGGTGAAACCTTCCGGCCTGGCAGCCGAACTGGTGGTGCCGCCGGACCGCCTCGGTCGGCTGGAGGAAAATGCCCTGCGCGAGCAGTTCTGCCGTACGCCCTACGCGGTGAGCTTCCTGCGTGGCAAGAGCACCTTCATCCTGGTGACGCTGCACATCCTGTTCGGTGACGTCGAGGATGACCGCCTGCCGGAGTTGTTCGAAATCGCGGACATCTTCCGGGACTGGGCGCGGCGCGCCAATCGCTGGCACCACAACCTGCTCTGCCTGGGCGATTTCAACATCGATCGCGCCGGGAGCCCCCTGTTCGACGCTTTCACCGGTACGGGCCTGACCATTCCGGACGTCCTGCTGAATCGTCCCCGCAGCATCTTCGACACCGACCCCGCCGAGGACAGCGACAAGTTCTATGACCAGATCGCCTGGTTCACCACCGGCAGCGGGCGTCTGCTGGACCTTCAACTGCGCGCCGGCGGACATTTCGACTTCCTGCCCCATGTCTACACCGAGCTGGGCCTGAGCAAGGCTTCCACTTCGCACCGCGTCTCCGATCACTACCCCCTGTGGGTGGAGTTCGGCTTGCCCGCCTGAGCCGGGTCGCGTGAGCGGGATCACCCGGACGCAGGCCGGACACGGGCCGGCCGATTCCCGCGACTGGGATCGGGTCCCGGACAGGATCGAGCCGAAAGGCCACTACCTGGATCCCTTCCTCGCGCGGGTCAAGCGCCAGGTCAATCTGCGCCTGGCGCGCGACTGGGGCGGGCTGGATCCGGCGGGCAGGGTGCTCAAGACCGATGCCTTCGAGGAAGCCATGGGCGAGGACGCGTTCCTCGAGGACCTCGAAGGCGAGGCGGGCGACGTGATCGCCATCGACATCTCGCCGGCGCTGGCCGCACGCGCGACCCGTCGCTATCGCGACCGGCGAATGCGGTTCATCGCGGCCGACGTTCGCAAGCTGCCGTTCGGCGATGGGGCATTCTCGACCATTCTTTCTCCCTCGACCCTGGACCACTTTCCGGACGCGGACGATCTCGGCGTCAGCCTGCGAGAGCTGTTTCGCGTGTTGCAGCCCGGGGGGCGGCTGGTGCTCACCCTGGACAACCGGCAGAACGTGTTCGATCCCCTGCTGAGACTCGCGCACCGGTGGGGCCTGGTGCCGTTTTTCCTGGGCAAGGCCTACACCCGGGACGAGGTCTGTCGTGAACTCGAAGCGGCCGGCTTCGAGGTGCGCGCAACCGCGGCGGTCCTGCACAACCCGCGACTGGTCGCGGTGGGCGGCATGCGCGTGGTCCGGTGGCTGGGCTGGAAGCCGCTGGAACGCTTCGCCGAACGAACCTACCTGGCGGCGCAACGCCTGGAGCACAGTCGCTGGCGCTACCGGACCGCCTGTTTCGTGGCCGCGCAGGCGGTCCGGCCCGCCGAAGACAGGGCGCCCGACCCGGCGGTCGCGGTCGCTGATCGCGATGGAACTGAGTGCCCGGGGGCGCCCTCATAGCCCCACCGGGCGTCTGTTAACATCGCCGCATGAATCACGCCGGTCGCGGGATCAGCGTCGCGATCCTGCACCCCGATTATGTCCGGACGGACATGACCGGCAACTAGGGCCTGATCGACGTCAAGGAGGCGGCGC
This sequence comes from Gammaproteobacteria bacterium, assembly GCA_030426265.1. Lineage (GTDB taxonomy): Bacteria > Pseudomonadota > Gammaproteobacteria > Xanthomonadales > SZUA-36 > Marinihelvus. Next base: position 153,310 of record JAUHYP010000004.1, read on the forward strand.
AGGGCCTGCTGGCGCGGATCGATCAGCTCACACCGGCCAACTCGGGTTCGTTCTGGCACAGCAACGGAGACATCCTGCCCTGGTGAGGTGAGCGGTTCCGCGCTCGGGTCGAGTCGC